>NZ_CP108393.1:3895357-4218928 GCF_035961655.1 Streptomyces sp. NBC_01317
ATGGAGGGCGAGGAGAAGGCGACGCCGGAGCAGCTGGCCGGGGTGCCGGCCGCCGCGCTCGCCGAGGCCGAACGGCCCCTGATCGGGACGCTGGAGGAGAACGGGGTCATCGACCCGGACGTGCTGTGGTCGTGCACCACGTGCGGCGCGTGTGTCGAGCAGTGCCCCGTCGACATCGAGCACGTCGACCACATCCTCGACATGCGCCGCTACCAGGTGATGATCGAGAGCGCGTTCCCGAGCGAGGCCGGGACGATGCTCAAGAACCTGGAGAAGAAGGGCAACCCGTGGGGGTTGCAGAAGAAGCAGCGGCTGGAGTGGACGAAGGAGGTCGACTTCGAGGTACCGGTCGTCGGCCAGGACGTCGAGGACCTGTCGGAGGTCGACTACCTGTACTGGGTGGGGTGCGCGGGCGCGCTGGAGGACCGGGCGAAGAAGACCACCAAGGCCTTCGCGGAGCTGCTGAACATCGCGGGTGTGAAGTTCGCGATCATGGGCGGCGACGAGAAGTGCACGGGTGACTCGGCGCGGCGCCTGGGCAACGAGCCGCTGTTCCAGCAACTCGGCCAGGAGAACGTGGCGTTGCTGAACATGGCGTTCGGCGAGTCCGACGAAGATGACGAGGGCGCGGACGCCACCACTCGGAAGCCGAGGTCGGCGAAGCGGATCGTGGCCACCTGCCCGCACTGCTTCAACACGATCGCGAACGAATACCCGCAGCTGGGCGGGGAGTTCGAGGTCATCCACCACACGCAGCTGCTGCAACACCTGGTGGACGAGGGCAAGTTGGTACCGGTGACGCCGGTCGAGGGTCTGATCACGTACCACGACCCGTGCTACCTCGGCCGTCACAACAAGATCTACACCCCGCCGCGCGAGATCATCGCGAGCGTGCCGGGCCTGCGCAGCGAGGAGATGCACCGTCACAAGGAGCGGGGCTTCTGCTGCGGCGCGGGCGGGGCGCGGATGTGGATGGAGGAGCGGATCGGCAAGCGCATCAACAACGAGCGGGTGGACGAGGCGCTTTCGCTGAACCCGGACATCGTGTCGACGGCGTGCCCGTTCTGCCTGGTGATGCTGACGGACTCGGTGAACGGGAAGAAGAACGAGGGCGCGGCGAAGGAGTCCATCCAGGTGGTGGATGTGGCGCAGCTGCTGCTGGATTCGGTACGGGTGCCGGTGGGGGCGGTGGCTGTCGCGCCGGAACCTTCACCGTCCCCGGAGCCGAACCCGGAGCCGAACCCGAAGCCGGAACCGACACAGGACGAGGCACCGGTGCAGTAGCGGACTCCCCTGGGGTTCGCCCCCGGGCCTCCCCTAAGGGATGTCACAGCTCAGCAGCAAACCCCGCCCGGTCCCGTACCTCGTCGGCCGTACGGCTCAGGAGCGGGTACGTTCGATGACGTGGCTGGATTCAGGATCGGACGCGGCCGGGACAACCGCACCTCGCGACAACAACCGCAGCGGCAGCAGCAACAACAGCAGCCGTACGGACGGCAGGCGCCGCCCCCGAGCTACGGGGGTGGCGGCCAACCCGCTCCTCCGTACGGGCAGCCGCCACGCCCTCCGCAGCAGCAGTGGCCGCCCACGGGCGGTGGACAGCAGTACGGCGGCGGACAGCAGTACGGCGGCGGGCGCGGCGGCCCCGCCCAGGGCGGTGGCGGCGCGCACGGCGAACCGGAGTACTTCGGCGACCCGTACGGCCAGCAGCAGCCGCACCAGGGGCAGGGCGGCGGCCAGGGAGCCGACCCGTACGCCAACAACCCGGGCCACACGCAGATGTTCAGCGTGAACGAGGACCCGTACGGCGACGGCGCGGCGTACCACGCCGGCGCCGCGGCGGCCCCGGCCGGCCCGCGGCTGCCGTGGAAGGAACTGCTGGGCGGCATCGTGCTGCGCCCGGCCCAGACCTTCCTCCAGATGCGGGACTACCCGGTGTGGGGCCCGGCCCTGACGGTGACGTTCCTCTACGGCCTGCTGGCGCTCTTCGGCTTCGGCACGGCCCGCGAGGACACGATCGACGCGACGCTCTCCACGGCCGTCCCGTACGTCCTGGTGACCGCTGTGACCTTCGTCATCGGCGGCCTGATCCTGGGCGTGGTGACGCACACCATGGCCCGCCAGCTGGGCGGCGACGGCGCCTGGCAGCCGACCGTCGGCCTGTCGATGCTGATCATGTCGATCACGGACGCCCCGCGCCTGATCTTCGGCGTCTTCCTGGGCGGCGGGAACTCCCTGGTCCAGGTCCTCGGCTGGGTGACCTGGATCGCGGCGGGCTTCCTCTTCACGACGATGGTGAGCAAGAGCCACGACCTGCCGTGGCCGAAGGCACTGGGAGCGTCGGCGATCCAGCTGATCGCGCTGCTGTCCCTGCTGAAGCTGGGCACGCTGTAAGGCGTGCCCAGGGCCTACCGGACGTCGACGAAGTCACCGGCGGCACTGACCGCCGGTGTGGTCGCCGTACCCGCGAAGCTGTAGCGGAAGTAGCCGTCGGTGGAGGCGGCGACGGTCGCCTTGAGGGCGCCCGTCGAGTTGGACCTGACCGTCTTCACCGTGGTGTAGGAGCTGCTGTTCTTCTTGCGGAACTGGAGCTTGACCGGCTGGTTCGTATAGCCGTGGTACTTGTTGTCGTCCCAGTTGGCACGGGAGAGCTTGCCGGTGACCGTGACGGTCTTTCCCTTCTTCACGGGCTCGGGCGAGGCGTTGACCGTCAGCTTCGAGTAGCGCTGCACCTTGAACGTGGTGGCCGCGTCCCGGTGGATGTAGTCGGCGTCGTGGGCGGAGACCAGCGTGCCGAGCTTCCAGGTGGCCGCCGCACTGTTCCCGACGAACCCGGTCGACGCCTGCGGGTCGAAGGTCAGCGTGCCGGAGCAGGTCGACGTCGTGGCGCTCACCTTGACGCACGAGATCTCGTCGTCCCAGATCTGCGCGTAGTTCGGCTTCGGACCGAAGGCGCTGATGTACGTGGTCCCGGCGATGCCCGAATCGTCGGACGCGGTCACGGAGACCTTGGCGGACACCACGTCGGTAGTACCGACCACCACCGGCTTGCCGCCGTTGACGACGACCTTGTCGATCGTGATGTTGCCGCTGCCGCCGTCCTCCGCCTGGGCGGCGGTGGCGCCGACTGCCGTGGCGGCGAGCGCGAGGCCGGCGCCGGCGCCGAGCAGGGCGAGGTGGGTGAAGCTGACGCGCATGAACGTTCCCCCCAGGAACTCTCCGTCTGATTCAGAGGGAGCGTACGACGTCGGCCACCGACGCTCATCGCACGGGTGGCAGAACACTCCAGGGAAAGTTGATCCAGTCGTCGGTGCGCTTCCAGACGTACTCACACTTCACGAGCGACTGGGACTTCTCGTAGATGACGGCGCTGCGCACCTCGGCCACCTGGCCGACGCAGAAATCCCGGACGAGCTTGAGCGTCCTGCCGCTGTCGGCGACGTCGTCGGCGATCAGGACCCGCTTGTCCGTGAAGTCGATGAGGTCGGGGACGGGCGCGAGCATGACCGGCATCTCCAGGGTCGTACCCACGCCGGTGTAGAACTCGACGTTGACGAGGGAGAGGTTCTTGCAGTCGAGGGCATAGGCGAGCCCACCGGCGAGGAACACACCGCCGCGGGCGATGCCGAGGATGACGTCGGGGTGGTAGCCGTCGTCGGCGACGGCTTGGGCGAGCTGCCGCACGGCAAGCCCGAATTCCTCGTAGGAGAGCGATTCACGCAAACTCACAACGCCCACCCGCCCACCCGCCCGTCACCCCACCACCCTCAAACCTGAGTGCGATGAAAGTTGAGAAAGGACCGAGAGGCGGTAGGCCCGCGCTGCCCCTGATAACGGGACCCGTACCGCTCGGAGCCGTACGGGAACTCCGCCGGCGAGCTGAGCCGGAAGAGGCACAGCTGCCCGATCTTCATACCGGGCCAGAGCTTGATGGGGAGCGTGGCGAGATTGGACAGCTCCAACGTCACATGCCCGGAAAACCCAGGATCGATAAATCCGGCGGTGGAATGAGTAACGAGCCCAAGCCGCCCCAGACTGGACTTCCCCTCCAGCCGGGAGGCGATGTCGTCGGGCAGCGAGATGACCTCGTACGACGAGGCCAGCACGAACTCCCCGGGATGCAGGATGAACGCCTCATCGCCGTCCGGCTCCACCTGGCGCGTCAGATCGCTCTGCTCGACGGCGGGGTCGATGTGGGGATAGCGATGGTTCTCGAACACCCGGAAGTACCGGTCGAGCCGCACGTCGATGCTCGACGGCTGCACCATCGATGCGTCGTACGGTTCGACACGTACGCGTCCGGAGTCGAGCTCGGCCCGGATGTCCTTGTCAGAGAGAAGCACGCCCCGAGGATACGCAAGGAGCACGAGCCACCCGCAATCGGCCAACGCGCACCCCGAGCGCCCCCATACCCAGAAAAGCCCAAAACCCCTAGAAAGCGGCCCCAGTCACGCGAGTGACGACCTCCACCGGCACGGCATGCCGCAACCGCGCACACCGCGGACACCGAATGAGCCGCCCGGGCCCGATGCGCCCGGCGTCGAGCTGCTGCATCGGAAAGGTCGACGTACGGAACACATGCCCCTCGGCACAGCGAACAACGGGGCGCTCGATCAGATCCATGAGGTCCTTTCCCCAACAAACGCGGACAAAGCCCCACACTAGAGGATCAACAGAACACCCCCTCCCCGGCACTCCGCCCCCCAACCTACCGACCCCGACCCCCACCCCACTCCATCCCCGAACGCAAACAGGACCCAAGACGAAAACACGCCCGGGCCCCACGATGAGGTAGAGTATCCGACGATGCGAGGCCAACAAACGCCTCGCTCGGCGGGTGTAGTTTAATGGTAGAACATGAGCTTCCCAAGCTCAGAGCGCGAGTTCGATTCTCGTCACCCGCTCCACAGTAAAGCCCCAGGCCAGCGGCCCGGGGCTTTGTCGTTGTCTAGACCTCTCGGAGGCTGCCGTGCCCTCCGCGTGCCCCATGGCGCACGAATGCGCTGGTAGGAGGACACGCGGTGAACCACCTGCGTGGGCCCTGCCGAGAGGATCGCCACTCGTCCCCGGAAACACCTCATGCGCGACAGCGCGCTTGACTAGCGTGTGGCCGCATGACTGACGTCTCACCCGCCGGGGTGGAATTCCTTTCGTGTCTCAGCCGCCTGGAGTTACGTTTCGACTCCGCAGCCACTCTGGTCGCATCGGGTGCCCACGACGATCCGGCGACGCTGGAATGGGGCTGCCGTGCCGTCCTGCCCCTGTGGGAGCCGGACGACGAAGAGGCCGTGGCCGACAACGCTCGCCTCCTTACGCCTGGCATGTCGCTGGCCCAGACGTTCCAGGGCGAACGCCAGGAGTTGACAATCCTCACGATGTCCGGTCTCACGCTGGACCTGTGGCGCATCGGGAACGTCTACGAATCGCTGGACTCGCGCGACGCCGACTATGAACACTTCGCACCGCTCTTCGACAGGTCGGGAGATCTCGGCCTGCACTCCGACCTGGAGGAGTGCCTGGTGAGCGGTAGCCAGGTCGTCATCATCGACCGCGTGCGGATCGCTCCGGCGTGGCGTGGGCTGGGCGGGGTTGGTCGACTGTTGATCGGCCGCCTGCTCCGCTGGGTGGCCGGACACGCCGCGATCGTGGCGACCCATCCGTACCCGATCGACATCCCGATCGACATCCCGGTCGGCGAACGGGACGACGACGCGCGGGAAGCACGGGAGAAGGCCGTGGTCCAAAGCGTTTGGCAGTCCTTGGGGTTCGAGCCCTTCCGCGAGGACGTGTGGGTGATGCAGCCGCATCTGAGAGCCCACCACGACGCCGCAAGCCGTCTGGAGAAGTCATTCGCACGTCACCTCTGAGACCACTCCGCCGTCATTCGAGAGGACGAACCGGTACCACAATGAGCGAGTTCACCAACCACAAAGCGCAACAGACACTCAGCGTTCTGCGTGCCATCCATCTGGAGACCCTGAACCTCTCGTGGACGCATCCTGAAGCGACGTTGGCCGACTTCGAGCACCACTTGCGCCAACGGGTCGACTCCCTGGAAACGGAGTTGGAGGCGAAGGAAAGCGCGGCAGAGACAGCCATCTTCACCAAGCCTCTTTCAGGCCCGCTCGCCGACCCCGAACGCCAGCGCGCTTTCAAGCACCAGGAATCGCAGCGCCCTTCAGCCACCGACAGGGAGGCATGGTGGAAGCGACGCAGAGAGGTGCTGGACGAGATCAAGCAGCAGGGACTCTTGGAGGCCCTGGACTGGGAATGCCGTGACTGCGGAGCCCAGATCGGAGTGGCCTGCCAGACAGCGGGCGGCAGGACCAAAATGGAGCCTCACTTCCTACGCGCCACCGACGCCGAACTGCCCTACCGTAACGCATACGGTTTGCGGTGAGGCCGACGCAGCGGACGCGTCCTGGCCTTAAGACTACGGACTGACCCTCGTCCGTCGGCAAAGAACTGGCAGGGCTGGCAGCTGCGGGGAGGGGCTTGGCCCCTCCCCGCGGCCCCGTCAAACAAGGCTCAGCACTGGGCGGCTGTCTGGCATCCCCAGCAGCTCACGCACCCTGGCCGGCTTCCACGCGAGTTCCGCCGCAAGCGCACGTATCGTCAGTCCCGTTTCACGTTCTGCCAGTTCGAATGCCTTGCTGAGCATCACCGGCTGCTCGCCGGGGTATCCGCGTACCGATTGCGGGGCGAACCCGGGCTGCGCGCTGAGTCCTCGTAGCCGCTGGTACGCGCGGCTGATCGTCGCGTCAGAGACGAGCCCAAGTTCGCGGTACCGGTAGACGAGCGAATTCACCGACACGCCCCAGGTCTGCGACAGGCCGGCCAACTGTGCAAGGTCCACTCTCTGCGGCAGCAATGGGTGGATCGACTTCTGAGGGGTGAGGAACTCGGCAGCGAACGCATCTGCCTCGCGCTCCGAGCGGACGTCGCCGGTGGCACCCGCGTGGAGCACCAGGTGGCCGAGTTCGTGGGCCGCGCTGAAGCGGTATCGGTAGACGTCGTCGGCGCGATTCGGTGTGAGAACGACAACGGGTCGCAACAGCCCGGAGCTGGAGAAAGCATCGACTTTGGCTGCGGCCTTCTCAGCTTCCGCAGGCGCCACCACGATGAGGCCATTGGCTTCCATCCGGCGAACCAGATGGCGCACCGGGCCATCACCCAGCCCCCAGTGATGCCGGAGCGCACGGGCAGCACCGACGGGATCTTCAGGTAGCTCGGCGCCGGGACACACCTCGCCTCCCGTGAAGCCGGGAAGGTTCACAGGAGGAAGTTGCACCCGCTTCTCCAGCGCGTGAGTGAGCTCCCAGACCTGTTCGACGAAGCCGAGGGCCCGCTCTCGCTGCGCCCCAGATGTGGAACGCAATGCCCGAAAGTGAGCCATGGAACTGTCCACCTTGCCCATCGGGCGGCCCGCGACGAAGAACTGGATGGGCACGTCCAGCACGTCGGCAAGCCGAGGAATGAGCTCAGGGCGAGGGCGGTTGGTCCCCGCCTCGTACTGGCCAACAGCAGCTGCCGACACGCCTATACCGTCCGCGACCTCGCGCTTGGTGAGCCCAGCAAGGCGCCGTGCCTGCGTCAGCCGGGGTGCGTGGAAACCGTCCCAGACCGCCCTGGGCGAAGTACCGCCCAGACTCGTCCCCGGCAGTAGTGGTTGCTCAATGTCCATTGTCCTCAGCGGCGTTGACGAACGCGTCGTATTCGGTCTCACTCTGCGGCGGAGTTCCCGTGGCACGGGCCGCCTCGCTGCGTGTGGAGAGCGCAACCTCAGGAAGATCACCAGAGGCAAAGTTATCCCCTGCGCGCTGGTTCGGTACAGCGTAGATGCGACTCTCGGCACCGGTCGTGAGGAGAGACTTCTCGGTCACCCACTGCAGGTTCCCAGCGTCGTCCAGGAGATTCGCCTGCCCCCACCAGGCGCGCTGCAGACCACTCATGTTCATCTCGTACGGGATGAGGACCAGGCCAGGACGGGGGTCCCTCTGTGCAAGATCGGCCAGCGATCGCCGAAGAAGCAGCTCCGGGCCTTCCACTTCCACCAAGGGATCCGCGACCCATCGCGGTGTCGGCGCATCGGTGAGGGCGAACAGCTCACGCATGACGAGAGACAGCTTCTTCGGCCACTTGTCACCGGGCTCGAAGCCGTCGACCGAATCCACGCGGTAGGGGCAGAGGATGGTGTTGTGTACCAGGACAAGCTCGTAGAACGTGCCGGGCTTGATAAGTTCGGTCCCCGGGATGCCGAGGTCAAGCACGTGTTCAGCGATCCGGTCGTACTGATTGGTCATGCGCGCCGCCCCTGCGGCGAACTTGTACTTGGACCGACCAGCCACATGCGACTCGAGCATCGCCGACTCCGTGTCGAGAAGCCCCATCTGAATCGCGAGTCGAAGACCGGCGACATCCTCCCCGAATCGACCACTGGCCCAGGACGGCATAGGTCCGTCGACGTTCGCGTCCACGCATCACTCCGCTCCACAACAGCTTGCGTTATCCCTAGGATGATACCGCAGGAACTTTAGTGGATCACGCGAATCTTGCACTTCCGTCAGATCTTTCAAGTCATCAGGCCCCCGGAGCCTGGACTACAAGGGCGCGCAGTGTGGCACCGCACGCCCCTGCGGCCAATTCAGGCCTCGCGCACCGGAGGCTGGTCCGCCCGCTGGCGGGCGGCCCTGACACGGGCATCGATCCCCCCGGCGACTTCCCGCTGCCGCTCTCCGTCAGAGTGCTGGTAGATCAGCGCTGCCTTCTCCGAGGATTGGCCGGCGCGAACCATCGTGTCCTTGAGCGTGGCGCCCGACTGGGTGGACAAGGTGTGGCCGGTATGACGGAGGTCGTAGAAACGAAAGCCCTCCGGCAGGCCCCCCCTTGGCGCGCGGGCCCTACAGCCGCGTTCCAGCGTCTTCCGCCCTCAGATCCGTCAGCGTCTCACCGCCACCGGCTCCGAACCGGTCGCCGTTCGGCCAGGCAATCCGTGGCACCAGGCCACTGTAGCCACCAGGTTTCGCGATGCTCCTGGACACGGTGCTCACCGCAGTAGCCTCGCGATGCACGGAGGCGCTCGCCATGGTCCTCGCCGAAGCGGAAGCGGCGGGACACAACGCCGGCACCATCCTCTACCAAGCACTCGGTCAACGCCCCCCGGTCGATGCGCGCAGCGCGGCACGCGCACTGACCTGGTGTGTCCGCCGCCCCGGCGAGCGTCCCGCTCCGAGTCCCCGAGCTCAGACAGCCAGGGCACGCAGCGTCACGCAACGCACGCCACACCCGGCAGAACCGGGCCGCCCGGCAGTGACCTCCCCGTCGCCGCAGGCGTCGTCGGGAACAGGGTGGCTTTGTTCAGGAGATCGGGACAACAGATGTCGACCACTTCGGAGGCACGAGCGCCCGGCGCTTTTCGATTGCCAGACGGCTAGAAGAGGTCCGCCGAGGTGCCCTGCGTGAGATTCTCGAGGATGGTCCGCAGCCACGGGCTTCGCACGGCTGGCAGCCGGACCAAGGTGTACCGGAACGTTTCCCGGTCGGCCCGGAACAGGTAGTTGGGGCGCGGCGGGAGCGGGTCGTCGCGGAGTACGTCTTGGGGTATGCGGCCTGAGGCGGGAACCGGCAAGTAGGGCTGGGGGGAGACCAGCCACAGCCACACCCCCAGCGGCAGGGGCACCAGGTATGCCGACGCAGCCGGGCCGGCGGGCGTCCAGGTCTGGCCGGTCTGGGGATGGACCGGTACGAGGAGGATGTCGGCGCCCGCGTTCGGGGATTCCTGTCCGGGGCCGGCCAGGACGGCGCGCCGCTTCGGGGGGCCTGCCGGCAGCAGGGCGTCGAGAGCGCGTTGGAAGAGGTCCGCGGTCAGACCGCCCGGGACCTTCACCGGCTGTCCTTGGGAGGCAACCAGCAGGTGGGCGAGCGCCTGGCCTGCTGCTGCCTCCCACTGCGGGCTCCACGACCAGTAGTGGTTCGACCCCAACCGCCCTCCCCACGTGGCAATCGGCTCGAACGGAGCTGTCTTCTCGCCCTTCTCTGTCAGCTCCGCCCAGGAGAGGGGCGCAGCGTGGATACCGTCAACGGGCACGCGGTGCACGGCGTCGGGGCTGAGCCGCACTGCCTGCCAGAGCGAGCAGTCGTCGACCCTGGTCGCCACGGGGAGGCCGCATGTCGTGCAGGCCATGTTGGGCCCGTCGGCTCCGTCGAGGCCGCAGCAGGCACCGCCGCGCTTCTCGGGAATCAGCCGGGTTCCACGGATATCACCGGGCGCGATGACACTCGCCCAGGGGGTGCTGTCGGACAGGGCGTAGACCGGCGCGTAGATGCCGTGTGCCTCCGCCCCGTCCGGATCGATCTCACCCCACATCCGCCATGGCCCTCCCCAGGGGTCCGGGTCCACAGCAAACGTCCCGGACTCCATGAGCACCGGAAGCTGGGCACCGTTCCCGTACTTCTGACGCGCGTGGACTGGCAGTGAGACCTGAGACAGCGGGGTGGTCAACTCGACGCCGCATCCAGCGCACACGAAAAGGAACAAATGTCCTCCGCCTGGGAAACAGGCGCATCCTCGCAGCTCGTCGGCAGCCGGCCAACACGTTTTCTCGTCCATGGCGGGAACGACACCGGCACTTGGCCTTGATGCCGAGCCGTTGTGGATACCACTCCTTGATCTCCCCCACCAACCACCGTGCAACGCTCCTGCCACGCTGCTCTTCCGCCACGTACAGGTGGGCCAGGCGGATGTGAGCGCTCCTTATCGAGAGCCCGAACAGTGCATAGCCGATCACCTGTTCCGCTTCAATCGCTACTAGCAGCCCACCGTCGTCCGCCGCCTTGTAGTACGCGGGAGGTTTCAGGGGCCCCAATGTCTTGATCGGCACTACTCCCCCTCCGGAAGGGCCGACCGAAACCAGCCTCAAACTCCCCAGTACGTACGGGACAAGCTGATCGCAGTGGAAGCCGTCCCTCAAGGGGCCACCGAGGGCGCATGGTTACTGTGGCGGTAGCCCCAACGCGACTGCTGGCGTCGCGTATCCGATCGGTTTGACTTCGCCACCGTGTCGTCGGGTAGAGCGTGGTATCAGCGTGGCGCCTCTTGATCAATGATTGTCATTGCGCTCTCTTACCACCCGAAGCGATGGAGATCCGGTGACTGCACCCACCCGGATCTTGCACAGGTAGTAGACCAGCTCATCTGGATGCGCCGTGACCCTTGCTAACCGCCAGGCATCGTTGAACGTAGGCGGAGGCACGCGCCTCAATCGGATGGCCACGGCCCGCACGCTCGTAATGGGGGCAAGTACCGCTCGAATCAGAATCAATCCTGCCCATCGCTGCTGCCTCACCTCAGGCAGGGGTCATACCATTGCCGAAGCCATCCGGATCGACGTACAACCGCAACGTCTCCTTGAGTGCTGCCACTGCGGCACCCTGCCGAGTAACGAGTGCTTCCAGGGATGCACTTCGCGCCTCAGCATTCGCCTTGGCCTTCTCCAACTTCTCAAGCCGAGCGGCCATGCGCTCTGGGGTCGACGGTCCGGACCCAGGCCGCGGCGTCGGGATTCCACGCTTCGCCCTACGGCTCTTCACCCAGTTCTGGACAGTCTGCCGCGGCACTTCGCATTCGTCGGCGACCTCCCGGATGGTGCGAGCACCGTCGATCACGCCCGCCTCCGCACCCACCGCAATGAGCACGACCAGGAGCTGCGGGCCCACGGCCCCCGGCAACTGCCGACTCCCGGCATCCACTGCGAGCTACACGAGTACGTGGTCCTGCGATCCGGCGGTTCCACGCTCCGCTCCGGGTGCTGTTCTGCGTCTCGTACCCCCCCCTGCCGGGGGCCAGCCCCCACCCCAGCCTTCAGTGCGGTACGCCAGGGTCAGCCGAATAGGTCGTCGACGTGGCCGATGGACCTTGCTGGTTGAGCAGTATGTGCCGGGCACCGACCGGACGAGTCCGGGACAGCGCGGCCCAGCAGGTCCTGGACCGCGTCGGCCGCGAGAATGTGCGCCTGCGTCTCGTGCTGTGCGGCGGCAACACGACGACGGACGTCATGGGGTGGGCTCGGCGGGTGGCACCGTGAGCTTCCGCATCCGCCATCAGACAATGATCTACATCCGATAGTATCGCGCGACCTGATCGACGCCGGGCCGACCGTGAGCCCGGGCGTCTCCGCGTGTCTGAAGGGCCCCTGCGACTGTGACAGTCCGTACCCGCCGTGCGACTCTGGTTACCGCCGGAAGCGTTCTTGTGGCCAGCGCCTTCGCCACTGCCTCTCCGGCCGCCGCCGCCGTGACCTGCGCCTCCCCCACGTGGAAGGCCCAGTTCTATGCCAACACCACCTTCAGCGGCACGCCGAAGCTCACCGCGTGCGACTCCGTGATCGACGAGAAATACGGCACGGGTGACCCCGCCGGCGTCACGCTGCCCCGGGACAACTTCAGCGTGCGCTGGACAATGAGCCGCAACTTCGGCTCCGGGGGCCCGTTCTCGTTCACCGCGGGGGCACAGGACGGCGTGCGTGTCTACGTCGACGGCGTACGCAAGGTCGACATGTGGAAGAACGTCTCCAGCACCCAGAAGAAGACGGTCAACGTCACTATCCCCTCCGGCGCCCACACCATCCGCGTCGACTTCGTTGCCTGGACGGGCTCCGCCAACGTCAAGTTCTCGTACGGCCCCCGCACCCCCTCCGCCGTCGACAAGGTCAAGCCACTCGCTCCCACGGGCACGAGCGTCGCTTACAGCACCAACACACTCAAGGCGACGGTCCGCTGGTCGAAGAACGCCGAGATGGACCTCGCCGGCTACCGGATCTACCGCCGCTTGGCCGGAGCGAGCGAGTACAAGCTGGTCAGCGGATCCAGTCTGCTGACCGGGACTTCCTTCACGGACACCCCGCCCGCCACCGGCCAGTCCTTCTACTACGAGGTCCGCGCCCTCGACAAGGCGGGCAACACCTCGACCGGCAGCACCGACCAGAAGGCCGTCACGCTCGACCGGACCGTACCCGCCGCGCCCAAAGGCGTCGACGAAAACTGGGCCATCGGCCCGGTCACCCAGGTCCCGCTGTCCTGGCCCGCCAACACCGAGCCTGACCTTGCCGGGTACCGGGTCTACCGGTCCACCGCCCATCCCGTCGTCGTCACCGCCGCAAATCGGGTGAGCGGCAGCGCGCCGCTCTCGAGTTCCTGGTACACCGAAACGCCACCGCCCACCGGCGCCGACTACCACTACGTCGTCACCGCCGTGGACACCAACGGCCACGAGTCCGCCCCCTCGGGGACGGCCAGCTTCTCCACCTTCGACAAGACCGCTCCCGCGAACCAGGCGGTCCAGCTCCAGGGCACCGGCGGCGAGGCCGGCGTCACCTTGAGCTGGGCCCACTCACAGACGCCCAGCCCGGACTTCGCGGGCTACACGATCTGGCGGTCGACGAAGCCCCGCTCGTCCGGCGCCCGCGGCACGGCCATCTGGGGCGGGGTGCTCAACACCACGTACACCGACGCCAACGCCGTACCCGGCACCACGTACTACTACTGGCTGGACGCCTGCGACAGGTCGTACAACTGTGCCGCCCCGTCCGCCGAGGCCCAGGTGGTATTCGCCGCCGACACCACCCCGCCGGGCGCAGTCACCGGGCTGACCGCACAGCCACGCGAGAACGGCGTCCAAGTCCAGTGGGACAGGAGCACGGCCGCCGACGCCGACCACTACGAGATCTACCGGGGCAGGCTCGTTGACGGGCAGTGGGCCTACACCCTGATCGTCACCACCGGACGCTCGGTCGACAACCCCAGCCTCCAGTACCTGGACCAGACACTGCCGGACGGCGAGTCCGCGCGCTACAGCGTGGTGGCCGTCGACCGCTGGGGCAACAAGCGTGCGCCGCACGAGGCGGCGGTGACGCCTGAGTTCACCGAGCTGGACCTCCGCCCCACCGTCGCGCCGGCCCCGGGCGGCGTGATCACCGATCTCCAAGCCACCAACTACGGCTGGATGCGCTGGGACCTCGCGGCCGACGCCAACGAGCAGGGCGCCAGGGCCAGTGGCTTCCACGTCTACCGCTGGAACCGCGCCGGGGGCGTCTTCGAGCGGCTGACCGCCGAGCCGGTGCCGTACGACCCCGCGGACACAAGTCTGGTGGAGTACGGCGACTACTCGATGCCGCGGAGCACCACCACCTTCTACCGAGTGACCGCCATGTACGAGGACGGTACGGAATCCCCCGCTTCGGAGACCTACAGCGTCGCCTGGTAGACGCCGTCGCACCCGCACAACCACGTCACGGTTCCCCCCTTCTGCACCGAGTGCTCCTCACCTGCGGCTGACTCCGACCTGCCGCAGGTGAGGAGCACTCCGCGTACTGATCGCGCTTCCCTCCGACGCACCATTCGGACGCGCACCCGCACCCCGAACTGAGCCTTGCCGCAGGCGAACACCTCTCGATCGACCGTTGACGACGGCTCCTTGCGCCGTATGAAGTCAACGGCACGGGGATGACCGACTACGACCTCCCCAGCTCCGCAGACGTTTGTACAGAGATGTTGCTCAGAAGGTGTCCGGCTTACATGTCCGCTTGCCTCCGAGCGGCGCGCGAAGAGTTCCACGACAATGCGGCGAAGGCATCCGTGTCCCTGTCTTTCGGTGGCTCGGAGGGAGATCTCCTGACCCCGAACGTCACCTTCTGTACCCCTCTTCTGTGCCACCGGCGGCGTCGGCGTCGGGGTCGTCCATGGGATGCGGTGCGGGCCGGACCGTTGCCGCATCCCATGGACGCCTGGTCAGTCGAAGAGTCCTTCGACGACCTCTTCGGCGACCTCGCCGCCGATCTCTTCGGCCGTCTCTTCCGCGATCTCCTCGATGAGTTCCCCGAAGATGTCGTCCATGTGTTGAGTCCTTCTCGTCGGCGTGGCTGACCCGTGACACGCGTGAGGTGGCTGCGGGGTCCTGAGCATCCCTTCAACGTGCCGTTCGTGGAGGGGAGTTCCCAGAAAATCTTCCTTGTTCGGCGGCAACCAGGTCCGCCGGACCGCCACGCCGGCTGACCTCCGTGACCTGGCCGGGGTGGTGCGGCGTCCCGTTCGGGTTCGAGGGAACCTCACTGTGGGCCGGCCGTGCCACAGCGTGCCGGTCGGACCGGTGCACGACGGTCTCGAACGGCAAGGACAAGGCAACCCGCCAGCGTCCCTGAATCGCAATTTCCACAGGTCAGATAGGTCTCGGCAACCTAGTACCGGACGATTCCCAAGCTCAGAGCGCGCGTTCGATTCTCGTCACCCGCTCTTGATCGAGGCCCCAGGTCATCGACCTGGGGCCTCGTTGCTGTCTAGACCTCTCACGACCTGCCGTGCCTTTCACGTGCCGTATCCCAGGAGAATGTCCAGCTCAGAGGACACGCGGCGCACCACCTTGCACCACCTCGGGCGGCACGCGGGTCCGACGACAGGACACGGTCCGTGATCCGGGCTGGCGGCTGGGGCGAACGCAATCCCCTCCGCAGCAGCACCAGGAACCGCCGTATGTGGGATCCACGGCGCATAGCCGAGGAAGGCGGAGAGCGGAGTGGGCAACGGCGTGTAACGGTGTCGCTGTGGCATACGAACCGCATCTCGAGCGCGGTGTCGGGCCAGGTGACAGCAAGGCCATACACGATCAGTTTCGCATAGAACCCGCGGTTCTCCTCGGCGAGGGCCGCGTAGTTGTCCTGGCCCAGCAACACGGCCATGGAGAAGTTGCGTGGGTGGTACCCGGCGCTCGAATAGTAGACCTGGTTACGGGTCGGCCAGCCCTCGGCGGTGGACCTCCAATGCGGCAACAGGCCGTGCCGGCCCGGGAACCAAAAGCGGGTCGGCCGGTCGATCGTCTCGCCCCTGACTTTGGTCTGGAGAACTCGTATCGGGGACGCAAACCATGCGCGACCTGGTGACTTTCGAGGAAGTGCGACATCGCGGTCACGGAGACCATACCTCCGCACAGTCCTCGGGGCTGGAGAGGAGCAGCCGATCTGTCTGCGTGAGCACCGTCGACAGGTCGCGTACGCCTTCCAGGAACCTGGTCAGTGTGTCGTCGACGGAGGAGTGCTCCCCGGGCCGGCCCGGCCCGAACATGGCGTGTCCCGCGTCGGTCCAGCCGGGGCGGGTCAGTACGCGCAGCCCCTTCAGGACAGGAACCGCCCCTCGTTCTTCAGTGCGTGAGAGACCGCGCAGGCGTAGCGCAGATATGCGAGGCGTGCAGCTCCGCCCACGTCGTCCGCGCGCAGGGCGGCAACGACCACGTCGAGCACCCGATCGGCACCGTAGTCGTGGACGAGGTTGGTGGTCCTGAGCCACTCGCGGCCGTGGGGTCTGCGTTTGCGGCCCTTGCCGGACCAGGCGATCCCCTCATGCACGAAGTGCAGGCGGTCGAGCGTACTCGTGAGGCATAGGCGGTAGGGAACCGTCTCGCAGCGTCTCACGGTCGAAGAAGACACTTTCCCCGCCAGCCGGTGTCGTGCTCGACCGGGAGTTGATGATGATCCGCTTGCCGGTCAGGGCCGTGCCGTCGGGGAATGTCTGGGAGAGATCGTAGTAAAAGTCCGCCCACCAGCCGGAATCGAAGGGACCGTGTGCGGCGGCCTTTGCGAGCCGTTCCACCCTGAACGTGAGCTTCTCAGTGGGCGGTTCCCATCGCGTGCCCACGGCCTTGGCCAAAGCCATCAGCCGATCCAGCCGAACAGGGTGGAGCTTCGCGTCGATGAGATCCGTGACTCCGTTCGCGGCGGATCTGTTCGCTCATCGGCAGAAAGGTGTGGAGCCGCCCGACGCTGAGGGGGTCTGCAACCGGGACGGCCACCCGAACCTCGGCCTTCTTCTCCCAGACCGTCCAGTCACGCCGCATCACTCCCTTCTCCACCAACGTGGCGATCGCCTCGCGGGCACGGCCAGCGTCAACCTTGCCGCTCACGACGATCAGTCGCAACCGTCGACGGAGCGTGACCTGTTGCACTTTCAGACCCCTGGAGTTGTGCAACTCCTCCACTTGCTGGTCGTGTGTCCTGCGCTGGGTCTTTCCCGCGCTCCGCCATATCACGCCGACCCGTTCCGAACGGTCGAGGAACAGCTCGAACCGGGCCTTGTCGTCCATGAGTTCCCGCAGCTGGGCCTCGGGTACGTTCTCCACGAAACCGGGACCTTCAGCGTGAGCAGGTTCTCCCTCAAGTAGGCTGCGAACCCGGGCCGTTCGGGATCTTGGGCATGGACTTCGCCGATGGCTTCAAAGATGTAGTTGACAAGATTATGAGCGGTGAGACCGTCTACGTCGTGAATAGCCGCTCGTGACTTACTCCTTAAACGGCTCGCTTGTCAGCGGAGCTCATAGTTCGGAAGAGGCTGACGTACCAGACGCACACCAGCAGGGCCGGTCAATGGCACATCGGTGGAGCTTCGCGAGCACACCGCTTCATGGCCCTGAACGCGATGCCCCTCGTCGTGCTGGCCGAGGCCTGAATTGCCGAGCACGGAGGTCAGGTCCTGGAGTGGTGCTGTCGACGTTGTCACACCGCCCACCACCCCATCGACACTCCCGCGCTGCGCTGGGGGCTCCTGCATGGGGTTGTCACACGTGACTGCGATCATCGCGCTAGTCGGCGTGAGTACGTCAGTAGGGCGAAGCAGGGGTGGGTTCACATGGATACATGGCGAAGGCTTTCCGCACTGGTCGAGGAGCGGCTGACAGCAGCGTCGTCCGGTGAGCGGGGCGTTTTCGCAGCTGGAGTCGCGGAGCGCCTGATGGGTTGGCACGAAGCCCTGCCGGCGGACGAGCAGGCGCCGTTCACCGTGAGCCTGCGGCCGCTGCTCGATTCGGTTTGGCAGGGTGTGCTCGGCGACTCGACGGCCTTCTCCGCCGTGAAGCGTGGCGTCGCCGAATACATGCTCAGCGAGTACTGCCACAACGACGGCCAGGACGGCCCTGACGACGCCGACGAGTCGGCCGCTGCGGCGGCGTTGCACGCCGCGCATGCCTACCTGTTCGCCTGTCGGGAGTTCGCCATCTGGACCAGCGGCCGGGCAGTGGAGGCCGTCGACCAGCGTCTTCAGTATCTGGCTGAGCAGGAGACCGACGAACTTCCCGTTGACCCGGACGAGGCGCTGGTCTCCGAGTTGCAACGGCAGCTACGGGATCTCGACCTCATCGCATGTTTCTCGAACGATCTTCGATACGTCCGAACAGGACTGCCCATCGACACGTCCATCCGGCTCCGCGTCGAACTGCGCACCCCTCTCTCAAGGCGGGATTGAGCTCACTGGAGGGGGTGGGTGGGTGGGCCACGAGGATCCGACAGCATTTCAGTCGGGACAAGCGCCCTCGGCAGAGGCTCGCGCCCGCCAACTGCGGGCTCGCGCCAAGGCTTGCCTGATTGGAGGGCGGAGTCCGACCGGTCGTCGAGGCGGTGTGGCGCATGGAAGCGCCGGACCAGCGGGTTCCCGGTCCGGCGCTCCGCGCGGGGCCAGATCCGTACTCTGTCTGCCCTTCGCGGAGTGTCGTACCCAAGCACGTGCCTTTTCGTCATAGCGCCGAACCGTCTGGCCGGTGAGGCCTGTCGGGCCAGGCCCCACGGCAACCGTCACGAGTGATAGAGCACTCGCACGACCATCGTGTCGCCGGGTAGGCCGTCCAGGTAGGCGCTGAACATTCGCTCGTAGTCGGGGCCGCTGCCCTCGACCCACCGCCCGTCGAGAGTGAGCAAGGCGGGGGTGGTCAGTACGGCCGCCACGGCCGCCTCCCTGGCGTGGTACGCCGTCCAGGTGCCGGCCGCCCGGCGGGCCTCTACGGTACGAGGCGTGCCCAGGTCGAGGACTCCGCGCGGGCCGCCGTGGCAGCGGGAAGGTGGCAGGTCGTCGGGGGAATCGGTCCAGTCGTCGTACCGCACAAGCCGGGGGTCGTCCTCGTGGCCCGACAGTACGTCGAAGAGACAGCCGGCCCCGGAGACGAACCAGTGGCTCCACTCCCCCACCCAGTCCGGGTGGGGGCGGTCCTCACGGTCGTACCAGAAGGGGGCCATCACCTGCCCGATCGCCTGCCTCAGCCCATCGGGGTCGACGGGCGGCAGACAAACCGTGATGCGCTGCTTGCCCATGGGGTTCCCTTCTGTGGTGCGGTCCGCGCACGGTCATACGGTGTGGTGTGGCGCGCGACCCACCCTGGCAGCCCGCGCCGGTCAGACGATCGGCGGAGGGCCGCAGGAGACAAGGATGTCGTGGCAGCCGCGTTCCGGGGTCTTCCAGCCCTCCCGGATGAGCGCCAAGTCTCCGAGAATGCCAGCGCCGTTACCTAACGTTGGCCGCCCGGCACGGCCACAGCCTGTCGGACGTCGGCGTGCCGCGAGCCGAACCTGGGAGGCTCGGGCCGGTGGCTGTCCTGCTCGGTCGGAATGACCACACTCATGTCGTCCACCACGCCACGCCGCAGGTCCCCTGCCGCCCGGCAAAGCTCCAGCGCCGGCCCGGGCCTGGCTCTCGAAGCGCTTTGGCTTCTCGGCGCAACTGTCGGCGCGGTCGGGGAGTCGTACCCGCAGTGATCGAAGAACGTGGACAGCGCGGCGGGGGGTTGTCGGCGGCCGTCTCCAGGGCCGTGCGCAGCGGGAGTCTGGTTCTCGCTGCCGTGGCGAGTTCGAGCGGCCTCCTGCTGGTCGTGCGGGGGCGGGTGCTCCCCGGGTGGGGGGTGAGTGCGGTTCTCCTGGTCTTGGCGCTCGTTCTCCGAAGGGTCGTCAGCCGGGTGGGCCGGCCGGCGGGGGCTTCCAGGCTCCTGCGGAAGCGAGCCGTGTGGGCACGGCTGGGCAACGGTCTGCTGATCGCCATGGCGGTGCTTGGCACTGTATGGGGAGCGGCGAACGATCTGATATCGAACGCGGAGTACCACGTGCTGCGCCCCGCGGGCCCCGGAGGCTGCACGGCCGTGGTGCGGGAGACATCCTTTCTCTCGATTGGCAAGGGCAAGGCATACGCGGTGGGGCGCACCGGCCTGGCCCTGGGCGAGTCCGGATCGTGGACGGTCGATGATGGATACCGGCCTGTCGACGCAGGCACGTACGACTTGAACTGGGGTCGGGACGGCGGCCTTCTACTAGTCAGCGGCACGAGCACCGATCCTGTTGTCCGTGGCGGATCCGCCGACATCTACTGCGGGTGGTGAGGCAGGCAGGAGAGCGCCCCACCTGGCACCGCCACGGGGGCTGCGTGCCACTACGTGCCATTAGTGGGGGTGAACTGCGGTCACCAAGTGCACCATCCGGCAGCCGAGCAAAAGTGCATCTGCACTGGGTTTTCGCTGTTCGGACCTGTTTCTGGCGACCGAGCGATGGGGGATTCCCAAGCTCAGAGCGCGAGTTCGATTCTCGTCACCCGCTCCACACAAAAGCCCCAGGTCATCGGCCGGGGGCTTCTTTTTTGTCTAGACCTCTTAGAGCAGTTCGTGCCCTCCACATGCCCTAACTACAGGGAATTCTCAGGCCGAAGGGCCGCCACCGCGCAGTCAAAGTCAGTGAATCCGCAACAACGGTGACGCTCCTCAATACGATCAGCGGTTGGCTTGCACCGCGTAGAGAATGCCCAGTGCTGCGGCGAGGGTGCCGAGGAGGAGTCGCAGGGCGGTCTCGGGAAGGTGGGGTTGCAGGCGGGCGCCGAGGTAACCACCGATCAGGCCACCGGCTCCGCAGGCGAGCCCTAGTGACCAGTCGGGTGCCACATCTCCATGGCTGATCAGGGACAGCAGCGCGAAGGTGGCCGCGCCGACGAGTGAGGTCGCGAAGGTGGAGGCGAGGGCGGCCGGGGCGACGCGGGCCACCGGCATGCCCCGGCCGACGAGGATCGGTCCGAGGAGCGAGCCGCCTCCGATTCCGTAGATCCCGCCCACGATGCCCACGGCCAGCGCGAGGCCGGTGACGGTGCGGGCGGAGGGTTCACCGGCGGTGGCACGCGCCCGTGTTGGGCGGAGGGTTCGTACGCACAGCCACAGGCCGAGCGGGAGGAGGAAGGCGGCGATGAGGAGACGGAAGACGGTGGGGCCGGGAAGGGCGAAGACCCGGATGACCGCGCCGAATACCACTCCGGGGAGGGTCCCGGCCACCAGGCGCCGGGTGAGTGGTCCGCGCAGGGCACCGGTCCGGCCATAGCGCAGCAAGGCCCCGGGTCCGGCGATGACGTTGAAGAGGAGGTTGGTCGGCGTGACCGCGGGGTTGGGCACGCCGAAGACGCTCAGCTGAACCGGGAGAAGGAACACCGCCCCGGACACCCCGACCGGCGCGGTCATCGTCGCGATCAGCAGCCCGGCGGCCAGCCCTCCCAGCGCCGTCCACCAGTCCACCGTTGCTCCCGCCCGTCCGTTGCCGGACCAGTATCAGCGCACCCGGCGACGGCGTGGTCGGTGGGCAACGTGATGCTCCTGAGCAGCAGGTGCAGCCGGGGCGGCAGCCGCACGTGTCCTCCTAGCCGTCCGGGGACGGGACGGCTGAGAGGGAGTGGGCGGTGGGTGCGCAGCAGCCCTTGCCCTGCCAGGCGTCGCGTCCCTCCTTCACCGCGACAACGGCGATGACGACGACGCCTCCGTCAGCGTGACCAAAGGCCTGTGGTGAGCACACGAAGCCGGCCGGCCGACCGGCCAGGCCGCCTCGCCGGCGGCGGCAAAGCCGTTGTCGCAGAAGGGATCGCCAAAATGATGGCGTGATCGATCCTCAACCTGTCCACCACGCGTTCACCGACGCCGATCGCCACTGAACCCTGATGCTCCTGCGCGTACTGCCCAACGAGGCCCATCAGCCGCATGAAGCGGATCGTCGAGGCTGAGCGTACGTACGAACCAGCCGTGTCAGCTGTACAGGCTTGACGCTGCGCCCGCTTGCCGCCGAAGCGACGTACCCGCACTACGCATCGGAGTCGGGATCACCACTGGTCTGTACGTGACGCGGCTCTCGGGGCGACCGGGTGAAGCCTTGTCCGGGAACCCTCCAGCAGCTCAGCAGGTATTCCGGCACCGCCGGTGGCGTTATTCAGGAATGATGTTCTCCGCATGCGGTGCCTTCCTCCCCTGTTTGAGGTCGAAGCTCACCCTTTGGCCATGCTGTAGTTCCAGCACATCCTGCGCGGCGATGTAGGCGTAGTGGGCGAACACGTCCGCGCCACCACCTGACGGCTCGATGAAGCCGAAGCCCTTCGCCGCATCGAACCACCTGACGGTTCCGGTAGCCATGCCCAACTCCTTCGAAGCAGTTCACCAGCGCTCCGTCCAGTTCCAGGCGCCTTCGGACCCTCGTCACGATGCCGAAGCACCCATGTGGCGCCTGGCCGAAGTCACTGTCGCGCGTACGGGTCGATCGCTGTCGGCGCGACCCCGCCGAGGACGGAAGCCAGGGCGGTCGGGGGGATGATGCGACAGGTGAAGCCGAGACGAGCCATCGCTCTGGTCACTTCGCCGGCTGAGAAGTCACGCCTGTCCTGTTTGGTGATCACTTCCCCCACCTGTTTGACGGGGTAGGTGCGGCGGCCGATGATCACGGATTCTCCCGTGCCGGGTTCGGGTTTGATGCCCTTCATCGACTGCAGCACTTCGCTCTTGAGGAAATTGAAGGGGAAGCGGGCGATTACGCAATGCACAGTGCCTCGGCAGGTTCGAAGGAAGACGCGAGAGCCCTCAGCCCGGAGTGCGGCCTTACGTGTGCCGGTGTTCAGGCGGCAGCGCTGAGGGGCGGCCGCGCAGAGGCGCCGGTCCGAGCTTGGGGGGCGGTGGTGGCCCGACGCGTGCGTGCCGGCCCGCCACGGCGGCCTCGGGAGGAGTTGCCGGCGCTCCTGGTGCGCTCGGAGACGGGGGCGGTGATGACGACGGGGACGCCGGACGGGGCCTGTGCGCCGGTGATACGGCTCAGTTCGGCCTCGCCGGAGCGGACCTGGGTGATCTGCGGGGTGATGCAGGCGTCGGCCATCAGGCGGGTCATCTCGCGGCGCTGGTTCGGCAGGACCAGGGTGACGACACTGCCGGACTCGCCGGCGCGGGCGGTACGGCCGCCGCGGTGCAGGTAGTCCTTGTGGTCGCTGGGCGGGTCCACGTTGACGACGAGGTCGAGGTCGTCGACGTGGATGCCGCGGGCGGCGACGTTGGTCGCCACCAGCACGGTGACGTGGCCCGTCTTGAACTGGGCGAGCGTGCGGGTGCGCTGCGGCTGGGACTTGCCGCCGTGCAGCGCGGCGGCGCGGACACCGCTGTTGAGCAGGTGCTCGGTGAGCCGGTCCACGGCGTGCTTGGTGTCCAGGAACATCAGCACCCGGCCCTCACGGGCCGCGATCTCGGTGGTGGTGGCGTACTTGTCGGCGCCGTGGACGTGGAAGACGTGGTGTTCCATCGTGGTGACCGTACCGACCGAGGCGTCGACCGAGTGGACGACCGGGTCGTGCAGGTAGCGGCGCACCAGCAGGTCGACGTTGCGGTCGAGGGTCGCCGAGAACAGCATCCGCTGCCCGTCGGGCCGCACCTGGTCGAGCAGTGCGGTGACCTGGGGCATGAAGCCCATGTCGGTCATCTGGTCGGCCTCGTCGAGGACGGTGACGGCGACCCGGTCCAGGCGGCAGTCGCCGCGGTCGATGAGGTCCTTGAGGCGGCCCGGGGTGGCGACGACGATCTCGGCGCCGCCGCGCAGCGCGCCGGCCTGGCGGCCGATCGACATGCCGCCGACGACCGTGGCAAGGCGCAGGCGCAGCGAGCGGGCGTAGGGGGTGAGCGCGTCGGTGACCTGCTGGGCCAGCTCGCGGGTGGGGACCAGGACCAGGGCGAGCGGCTGCTTCGCCTCGGCGCGCTGTCCCGCGGTGCGGACGAGCATGGCCAGGCCGAAGGCGAGGGTCTTGCCGGAGCCGGTGCGGCCGCGGCCCAGGACGTCCCGGCCGGCCAGCGAGTTCGGCAGCGTGGCGGCCTGGATGGGGAAGGGCTCGTTCATGCCGAGGCTGGTGAGCATGTCCGTCAGCGCGGACGGCATGTCCAGCTCCGCGAAGCTCGTCACGGCCGGCAGCGCGGGGGTGAGGGTCACCGGCAGGGCGAATTCGCCCTGGACGGCGGAGGGGCGGCGCCCGTAGGAGCCACCGGAGCCGCCGTTGCGGCTCGAACCGCCGGAGCGGCCGGGGGCACCCGAACGGGTAGGTGCGGCACCGGAGCGGAAGCGGCCGGCGCCGTTGCCGGTGGAGCCGGAGCCGCCGCCCGTACGGGTACGGGAGTAGCGGTCGTTCGTGCGTGTGCGGTTCATATCCGAACCTTTCTCGATGCGGCACGTATCGAGAATTCTTGGCAGGGGTGACCGCACAGAGAATCGCAAGAACGAGCCGGAATTTCGTTGAACGGAGCCACGCCGGGGCGAAAAGGGCCTGAGCCGGCGTATTTGGTCTCTCGTCGCCCGACGCGGCCGTTACGGCGGTCCGGGCGGGTCCTGCAAAAAGCAACGAGCTGGGGTCCGCATCCCAAGGAGCGGACCCCAGCTTGTCATGCGCCTAAGCGTCAGGCGGGAACGATGTTCTCCGCCTGCGGGCCCTTCTGGCCCTGCGTGACGTCGAAGTTCACCTTCTGGCCCTCCTGGAGCTCGCGGAAGCCCTGGGCGGCGATGTTCGAGTAGTGGGCGAAGACGTCAGCGCCGCCACCGTCCTGCTCGATGAAGCCGAAACCTTTTTCCGCGTTGAACCACTTGACGGTACCACTGGCCATTTTGATCTCCTTCGGGGCAAAACCCTGAGCTTCGCACTGCGCGAAACTTGATCGCCACAATGATCACCCACCCGGAAAACCGACCGGAAATACAGTAAGCGCCTTACCCGAAAGAAAATCCGGAATGAAAACGCTTGAAGTCTTTGGGATCCACAACTGCAACTGAGACAGACACTAGCATGAACCAAAGGGCCTTGCGAGGCATTGCATATCGTTCCACCGGGCGTTCCATAAACCCTGACCGCGCATTGGGTAAATATCTATGCCTGCCGCGATAGCTTCACGTCCGTGAGCAGAACAGAACCTGCGGTTCCCGGCGCAGGGCCGTGCTGCCACGGCCTCTTGGCCGCCGAGCCGCATGGCGCCTTGCGTGACCTGAGGAGGTCAGCAGAGTGACGGGCCGGCTCCTGAGATGAGAATCGGGTGCCGCCGGTGGCGGCCTGGAGGGCGTGGGCCCCCGGTCGAGCAGCTGCGGGGCCCCGGGGATCCGCGCCCCTCCTCAGCGCCGCGGGGTGTTCCTCCGTAGAGCAGAACAGCGAGCAGCAGGCGCCGCCCTCTTCGCCCTTCGTCGCCGCGGCGGCCTTCCGCCCGGCGCCGGCGCCATGCGCGGCGAGAAAGGCGCCTCGCCCCTTGGGGGTTCGGATGTCGCGTCGAACCTTGTCGAGCACGACCTACTGCCGCGCGGTACCAGCGCCGAACCGATCGAACGACGATGGAGGGCTACACCAGCAGCTACACGACCTGCACTGGCACTTGCTCCTCAAGTCCCGTTCCAGATGCGATGCAGCCGCCGCGGAGCTTCACCCCTCAAGAGCCCCCAGCTTTCCAATCCTTCTCGTCGCAGGCGAGGTGGACTATCTGTACTGACCCGTAAGGGCGGGAACGCGGTAGCGAAGGCAGACGACTCACGAGCTGACGCACGCCGATACTCGTCGATCAGCCCCGACGTGGCGGCCTCGGCGGCGAGAGCCGCGCCGCCGATCGCGATGCTGTCGTCCCAACAGGTGAACGCCGACCTCTTGCACCTCATCGGCGGCGAAGCGACAGAGCGCCTCGTCGGGTGCCGTCCAGTCGAAGCCACCGTCCGGCCCGACGATATAGCCGTCAAGCGAGACCCTCATCGAATAGGTCACGCTTCGCATCAGAACTGCTCTTCTCGGTGACGGTTCGACCGTACGACAGCCGGACGCCACAGGACTCATCGCGGCTCACGGGACCCCAGGTCCGAGTCACCTCACGCGCTTGAGTTCGTTGAAAAACCTCACTGCCGACGAGTTCAAACGGGTGCGCGCAACTCACCGACTTCTCGGAACGTGCCAGGTCCCGTCGGCCCCTCGCCATGCCACGAGTTGGCCTCGCCACAGCCGGCCGACCCGAACGGTGTAGCTACCAGAGCGCCGTCTGCCGGTGGCCGGCCGCCTCAGGCCGCGGTCGTGGGATTCGCCGGTTCCGCCGCGCGGTGGTGTTCGGCGTTGATGCGCTGGGCTTCTGTGAGCTGGTCTTCGAGGATGACGATGCGGCAGGCGGCCTCGATGGGGGTGCCCTGGTCGACGAGTTCGCGGGCGCGGGCGGCGATGCGCAGCTGGTAGCGGGAGTAGCGGCGGTGTCCGCCCTCCGAGCGCAGCGGGGTGATCAGGCGGGCTTCGCCGATGGCTCGGAGGAAGCCCTGGGTGGTGCCGAGCATCTCGGCGGCCCTGCCCATCGTGTAGGCGGGGTAGTCGTCGTCGTCGAGACGCCCGTAGGAGTCGTTTGCTGTCATCGCACCTCTCTGTGGAACGCGTGGAGGGGCCTTGGTGCCGATTGGCACCAAGGCCCCGAAGGAACTGCTACACCATCCGCCGGCCCTCATGCTGCGCCGGCCTTCTGTGTCCGCACGGCCACCCGGGGGAGGGTGGGGAATGCGGGGATCGCGGTTGCTTGACCGGAGACCACCTCACTATCGATGTCCTGCGGTACCCGGGCTCAAGGTTTCCGCCCGGGCGATCCTGATGGCGCTCGGCTCCTCCGTTCTTCCCTCTTGATCAGCCTTTACCAACGGGTACTTCGCACTGCCTGTACTGCGAACTGCCTGTACTGCGAACTGCTGAGGGCCTGTCACAGCACCACTCTCCGGCAGCCAGCCCCGTCGCCCGTCCTGCTCCTGCTCTGGCTTAGAACCCCACTGCCGAACTTCCCGGTACGCGCGCCCGCAGCCGACGCCTTCACCGAGGTACCACTACCTACTCCGCTGCTGAGCACTTCGCACTGCTTGTACTGCTCACGGCGGCCCCTGATCACTGCGGGCCACCCGGTCCGGTCGCCAGTCCCGTCGCCGTCCTGCAACTGCTCTGGCTTCGCAACTCCACCACCGCACCGCCCTGCACACCACAATTGCTCTACTGCTGCCCGGCAGTTCTCCCTGCCAGGCCCTGCCGTCTCTCTGGGCTACGAGAGAAACCATAACCACACAGCCACCCAATGTCTACTCCAGCCGACACAGATTTCCGCGCGTTCGGCGGCGAGGTAATCCACCGCGAAGCCAGGCTGGACGGACCCGGTGGAAGCACACGAACCCGGCCGCACACCAGCCTCGGCCGGCGCCCGGTCTGCTCCTGCTCGATTGCCCAACCGGGGAACAAGTGGGCAACCGAGTGTCCGACGCGAGAGAACGCCAACTCAGCGGCCCAACATGGGGCCACGAGACGCGGACTCGGAAGGTCCGGCGGCCTGCGGCCTGCGGCCTGCGGCCGCAGGGACAGCACTACCGATCCGTGGCCTGGAAGAAAACTGAGAGATGATCTTCCCCTAAAGGCCCACCGAGGCCACGCGAAACCACCCCAGCCCAAACCCCTGACCAGCGCAAATCCCCATCCGACCTGGCAGGGATCTTGGGTGGACCTCGTTCGGGACGACAGACGCCCGCTCTCACTTACCTGGCCGACGACGCGTCGGCAGCATATGGATGGACGTACCGGCCTTCGTTGAAGGCGTGAACCAGGATCCGATCGCCATGGGCGCAATGCCGAGGGCGGCACCCACCGCATCCTCGTCGATCCCATCCGCCGAGTCGTGAAGGGGAATCATCGGGAGGGACATCCGGGCCGTCGGCGGCAGCAAGCCCCTCCCGGGCCAAGCCGGGGTGGAGCTGGACCTCACACTTGTCCACCGTCCACTCGGCCAGCAGCTCAGAGCGCTCCAGCAGTTCCCCGACCACCGAACGAACCGCCTCCTCTGCGAACTCCAGCGCCGGAGCATCCACGAAGATCCTCAGCAGTGCCCCGCCCGGACGGACGGCCACAAGCGACTCGTGGAGGTCCGCCTCCATCCCGTCCGGGCCCTCGATGCCCTCCACCGAGTCGAGCCCGGATTCGAGGATGGCCACCGCGCCGGCACGTTGCAGGGGGTCCGTCTCCGGAGAGTCCTGCGCGATGTGGGTTTCCACACTCACGACATAGGTCACGACGAGCAGCGTGGCAGGAGAGGACCACGCCGCGA
This sequence comes from Streptomyces sp. NBC_01317, assembly GCF_035961655.1. NCBI lineage: Bacteria > Bacillati > Actinomycetota > Actinomycetes > Kitasatosporales > Streptomycetaceae > Streptomyces > Streptomyces sp. NBC_01317. The sequence goes on from NZ_CP108393.1 coordinate 3,923,547, forward strand.
GGCGAAACAGCCCGTTCGCGGTCATCCTTGCTCCCGCAACCTCGATCTCCCGGCACAAGAGTGCGCACACACTACGGGGCAGATCCGACAGCTCATCGCACCTCAACGGACCACCTCGACCACGGCGTGCCCCAACCGTGCCCTCCAGACCGGACAACCCCAGTCAACAGCGGTGCAATCCGGTCTGCGCCAGGGGCCATTGGCGCTCCTGTTCTCGCAGGTCAGACAACACATCGGCTTCGCAGGACCCGGTGATTCCCAAGCCCAGAGCGCGAGTTCGATTCTCGTCACCCGCTCCGCGCACAGCCCCAGGTCAACGACCTGTGGCTGCGCAGGCCGCGTATGGCCATCTTGATACAGAGCCGACTGGCGTAAGTGGCGGGCAGGTCAGCGGGCGGCTACGCCGAAGGCGTGCTGCCCAGGGAACGCTCGGCGTTGTCGACCAACTCCTTGTAGGTAAGCACCTCGACGCGATTGACGTGTGTATTGAGGGTGCGAAGTGCCTCGTTGATTGATTCCTCCGCCACGGAGGGTTGAACCGAGGGGTGTCCGATAAGGACCATCGCGCTGGCCCGGCGGGTCTCGATCCCGAGCTCCTCGCGGAGCCGGTGGCGGTTCTCGTCCAAGCCGACCAGATAGTTCACCGCCTGGCCGACGGCGTTGTGCACCTGAGCCGTGGGAACCCACGATCCGCGGTACATCTTCACCAGTGGGCCGGCCAGGCTTGCGGCGCGCTTCAGTTCGACCACATGCAGCGCTCCGTCACCACGGATCAGAGGGATGTCGACTTCGTCGCCCGGCACAAGCCTGCGGTGGGCGGCCTCCCCCACGAACCGCCCGCCGAAGATCCAGTGCTGCCCCTCCAGGGCTCGCTGTAGCGCGCGTTCGGAAGCCGTGGTGTCCTCCACAACTGTACGCAAAGCCTCCATGCCCGCCGCTCGCCGCTGCAACTCCGCCGCTCTTAGGACCATCTGCCCCTCTGTGTCGGCGGCAAGAAAGACGACGACGGCGGGTGAGGCGGCGATCCGGCGGGCGGCCTCTGCCGGATCCTCGATGTCCACCCGTTCACGCAGGACACGTTCCAGCCACACCGCCATCTCCGCCCGGCCGCGGAGAACGCGGTACCGCCCCGGGCGGTCCTCAGGAGCGTCGAGAAACCGCGCATCCTCCGAGAGCGAGCCGAAGTGCGCAATCAGATCGTCCACTCCGGCCCGGGGGTGTTCATCCACGTACTCACGGCTCGCCCGCGCGACGAACCTGAAGGAGTTCCACAGCGTGTTTGCGGCGAACTCCCGCAGGTTCTCATCGCGTACGCCATCGTGAAACAGGCGGTACCGCTCGTCGAAGTCAGGCTGGAGAATCCGTCCCTCGGCGTAGTCCAAAGAGTCCTGGACCAGCCGGACGACCTGCCACTCTCCGACATCCGCCGCGCGCCCGCGAGTCGCTTCCAGCATCTGGACGAGGGCCTTCCCACCTCTGCGATGGCCTCCACTTCCACTGTTCATATGTGCGCACGCCGAGACGAGGGCAGCCTTCACGTCCGGATGAACTGCCGCCTCCAGCACACACTTCAGCTGCAAATCCAAAGAGAAATCTGATCTGACACTCGTGCGACGAGTCTGATCGAAGGGTCCGACAGCCGGACCCCCACCTCGCCCGACGCCGTATCTCACTCGGGCGCCGGCGACGCCGATCGACATTTCCGCTCACACTTGACCGCACCCGAGCTTCGGAGCACATGGTGCTACAGAGTGCTACCCTGGACAAATGTCAGCCCAGCCCGAGATCACCCAACGTGACCTGCGCAGCCGTTCCAAAGAGATCATGGACGCCGTCCAGGGCGGACAGTCCTTCACCGTCACTCGCGACGGTCACCAGATCGGCGAGCTGATCCCCTTGCGCAGGCGTCGGCGGTTCGTCCCGCGTTCGGAGTTCGCCGCCATGTCCCGCACTGCGTCGGACGTCTCCCTGGAGGCGTTCCGGTCCGACCAGGACGCCACGGCCGAGCAGGAGACGGACGACCCCTATGCCCGCTGAATACGCTCAGGGCCTGCTCGACACCAACATCGTGATCCTGCGCAAGTGGCTCGATCCCCAGGAACTCCCTGCCGAGGTGGCGATCAGCGCCGTCACCCTGGCCGAGCTCTCCGCGGGCCCGCACGAGGTGCGCAGGAACGAGGAACAGGAGGACTACGACGAGCACACGGAACGGGGTCGCCGCCTCGACATCCTGCAACGCGCCGAGAACGAGTTCGACCCCATCCCCTTCGACACCGAAGCCGCCCGCATCTACGGGAGAGTATGTGCGGCCGTGATCGGTGCCGGCCGCAAACCCCGCCGCCGGATTGCGGATCTCATGATCGCCGCCATTGCCATCGCCGAAGAACTACCGCTCTTCACCACCAACCCCGACGACTACAAGGGCCTCGACGGACTGCTGACCGTCGTACCCGTCACCCGGCCCACCGTCCTGCACGACCGGTAAGGCTTGCTCGCCGCGCCACTTCCGCACCACGCGCAGCGGTACGGAGCGGTCAACCACGGTCACCAACGACACCGGTCCAGCGGGCACTTCAGGACCGTACGTGTAGCTGACCAGCACGGACGGCGAAAAGGTCCCTGTGATTCCCAAGCTCAGAGCGCGAGTTCGATTCTCATCACCCGCTCCATGCGTAGCCCCAGGTCATTGGCTTGGGGCTTTGTTATGCATGGGAGGAAGTGGCGTATCGGTGGCGTGCCGGTTGAGCCCAGGCAGGTAGGCGGAGCGTGGGTGAACAACCGCGAGTGCCACATGAGACCGCAGCAGTCCGCATGACGAGATGCATCTCAAGTGGACGTGCACGCAGGGCTGGAACGGTTGCGCGCCAAGGCCGTCCGCCCGGGCACCGTGCCCAGTCTCGTCAACGAGATCATGAACGGCTCGGAGGGTTTCTCGACACGGGCAGGCTTCGGTGCGTCCCTGGGTGGTCACTGGGCCTGGACCAGTCCGGTCGACCCCGACGCCTACTTCGAGGAGCTCTGACGTGCCCCAGCCACAGCCCCTCGGCATCCTGACCGCCTATCTGACCAACACCCTCACGGCCCAGGGCATCGATCCGACCGATGGTTTTCTCCCCCCCGCGGAACCCGTCGAGAGCCCCATGGCCGCCCTGGCCCGCGTCCGGTGGGCATACTCCGCCGCGGTCCACGCCCTCCCCCCGGCCTCGTCCACCGGTCACACGAGATGCCCGCTCGCCGTACAGTCCGGCGACGGGGCGGTCCAGTATCCTGCTCCGCAGACTTCCACTCCTCGGAAGATGCTGGGCAATCGGTTGGCCACCAGCCCATGCGGAGACAGCGACCGGCTACCGGACGCAACCAGTCCCATGCCTGGCTGATCCGGACCGAGGCGGAGCGCGCCAACACCCGGAAGATCAGCCCCCAAGCCCCCCCCCCGCAGGCGGTGCTTGGGACATGCATCCGCCAGCCGGCATCGGACCCGACAGCCTCACCGCCCTGACAGAACGTCGCCGACCCCGAGGCAAGTCGGTCGTTGAGGCCTGCGGACTGACGCCCGTCGGTCACCCGCCCCGGTCACGCACGCGTCATGGCCCCGGTCCCAGATCTCGTCCGGAGCCCATGCCCGAAACCAGCGACAGGCGACGCCCCCGCGTCACCAGGTCATGCGGTACGTACCACCAGGCACGCCCCACCCCACATGCGTACAGCACCGTGTCGACGACAAACACGGCGCAAGAACTCGAGCGGCTCGACCGCCTGCCGTTGAGCACCTGTCGACGGATCCTCAGGTGCAAACTCGCAGACGCAGACCGCAGACGGTGCTCCTCGCAGGGCAAGGAGCACCAGATCAGGATCAGCGTTCCGAAACTCGAGGCACGCTTTCGATACCCCACCATTCATCCTCTGGCGAAGGCCCAGGTCGGCGCCTGCGGCGTCTGTGTCCTCCTCCCTACGCCGTCCCGTCAGTTCTCGACCCGCAGCCTTCGGCACGCGAGGCGGCAGCGCCGGTCGCTTGGTCAAGTCCGGCACGGAAGAAGCGCGCCAATCAGGTCCGGCAGGGCCGGAGTCAGATTCCTGCCCGCGATGCCATGCGGCCCCCGAGGAGACCACCTGGGCCGCTGTCCTCCTCCGTCACGCACGCGGCGGGACATCGACTGGCTGCACAAGCGCGATGAGATGACGTCAGTCACCACGAAGTGGCTCGAAAAAACGGGCCATAAGACCGAACATTCAGTCGATTTTCGATAGTTTTTTTACACCAAATCGCTCGTTGCTCGATTCCCTTGCCACTGGCTCCCTGAATCGCTTGACCCACCACGCCAAAAAGAGTGACTATCTACCCCGAAACTCCCAAGGAAGGCCGCAATGACCGCCCCACAAAGCAGTGCGACCGAAGCGCCCACCGCACCCCTGTACAACATGGCCAGATTCGCAGACATGGTCTGCTCAGATCCGAGATTCTCAATGAGTCGGCATGACGACGCGTGGGAAATCCGAACAGACAGCCCAACGAAGCCCTTCCTCGTGCCGGAGGTAGTGACCGGCGCGGAGTACTTGGACTTTACGCACAAGCTCTACAAGAGAAATTGGCGCCCCGCGCCCCGCCTCTGGTCCGGCGCCCCCTCCTTGTCGTTCGAGGACATCTCTCCGATGGATGCGTGCGAGCTGCTGCTCCGAATCCCGTGGTACCAGCGCACCTTGGAGGAGCGCAAGGTCGAGGAATGGGCCGGCGCCATGCACCGTAAGGAGTGGAGAACCACCCATCAGGGGCTGGCGATCGACCAGCAGGGGATGCTGTACGACGGACAGCACAGGCTGGCCGCTCAGGTGATTGTGGGGATCACGCTGCGCTACAGCGTGGCGCGTGGCATCGAGGGCGACACTTTCAACGTGGTCGACCGTGGGAAGATGCGCAGCAGTTCGTACACGTTCACAGCCGCCGGCGAGAAGGATGCCTTCAACCTGTCCGCTGCTCTGCGTCTGCTGTGGATGTGGGAAAACCATCCGATCGAGAAATGGAAGAACCGGTATCCCGTGTCGGATGACCAGCTCAAGACGGTGCTGGACCGCCACCCGGGAATCCGGCACTCGGTGAAGCGGGGAAAGCCGATTCCGCGGGCGTCGGCACGTGCGACCACCCTCATTCACTATCTGGCGACTCAGGCGTGCGGATCTTCCGAGGTTCCGGACCAGTGGTACGCACAGCTGGGAACCGGGGAGAATTTCCAGCGACGCGACCCGGGACTGGTATTGCGCAACTACTTCCTAGGCGGAGAATCGATCGAAAAGGGCACTCGGCAGCCGGTGAGGGGCATGCAATCGGCTATCCAGGTCATGCACCTTTTTGCGACGGCATGGAACAACACTTGTACCGGCCAGCAGCGCAGTATTGCAAAGGCCTTTGGCAACTACGGTGTACCAACCCTCAAGAAGCCGGGCCCAAACCACCTTTTTCGCTTCCCTGTGAATGATTCGGGAGGAACGGACGTACTATCCTAGACGGACGCGCGTAAAATGATTCATGCAGAAGCCCCAGGCCAGCGACCTGGGGCTTCTGTTGTTGTCCGGTGCCGTCTCCGGACCCCGTACTGGCGGCGCACGGCGACCCGGACATTCGACCCGCTGTCCTTCCTGTTGGTGAACAGTTGCCTCCTGTTGGCCTTCCTGGGGCCGCTCCTGATCCGTTCCCGCGCCCCCGCCCGCGCCCGCGGACCGCGCCGGACCCCGGCCTCGCACGCACGGGCGAGCCTGATGGCCGGGAGGTGGGAATGCCGCAGTCGGGCTCGACCTCGGCTCGGCTCCGTGCCACTACCTGCCACAGCGGTCACCACAGGCGCCGCACCAGCCATCGCCCGCAGGCACTCCACGCCACGCTTCCCCAGTTCAGAGACCCATTTCGCGATCAAGTACAGGGTGATTCCCAAGCTCAGAGCGCGAGTTCGATTCTCGTCACCCGCTCCACACAAAAGCCCCTGGCCAAGAGGCCAGGGGCCTCTATATTGTCCAGACCAACTTCTTGCGGGCCAGGGTCCAGCGTCGGCCGCGTCGAGGCCGGCGCTGGACCCTGGAAAACTGCTTCCATGACGCTGTCCTTCCAAACACCCATGAGTCCACTCCCAGTGGTGCCCTTACTCGGGGATGAGCCGATCGCCGGACTCTCCGACACCGCAGTCGTCGACTTCTGGCGCTTCGCCATGCCCGACCTCAAGGTCAACAACACTCGTGGCGTGTTCGCCGAATTTCTCGTTCACCAGGCGGTCGGCTCCACTCGGCGTCGGGTGGAGTGGGCCAGCCACGACGTGGAGACGGACGACGGCCTCCGCATCGAAGTGAAGGCCGGCGCCTACCTCCAGGCATGGGAACAACACCGCCACTCGGACATCCGCTTCACCGGACTGCGCGCCCGCACCTGGGCCCCCGCGACCGGATACTCCAACGAGAAGTCCTACAACGCCGACGTCTACGTATTCGCCGTCCAAACAGCACCCGAGCACACCAGCTACGACCCGCTGGACACCGGCCAGTGGGAGTTCTACGTACTCCCCCGCCCAAAGCTGGAACGCCTCAACACAAACAGCGTCAGCCTGGCATCCGTACGCACGGCCGCAGGCCAACCAGCCCTCTTCCCCGACCTGGGTAGCCACATCCGGGCCGCAGACCCCCGCCCGTCCGCACACACGGACGAGGCAACCAGAACAACCTGACGCGCCCCGGTCGCGCCGCAACCATGTACGGCCCGCCAGGGGACGGGTGTTGTCAGTCCTGCGGGTCACCCCAGTAGTCCGCGAGCATCTCGCCCGGCCAGCCGGGTTCACATACCTCGCCCCGAGGGCCCAGCTCGCGGAAGTAGGGAGCGAGGTCGAAGACCGGGCTGCCGTCGATCGCGTCCAGGTCCGCGACGTGGAGGTCCAAGCCGTCGACCTTCAGCAGCCGGGGGAAGGACTGGGCCAGTTGGTTGGGCCGGCGGTGGTTGCGGTGGACGAACGTCCCGGTGGCCGGCCACTCCGGGTTGTTGCGGGGACTGCGGGCGTGGAGCGCCACGTCGTCGGGCGACGCCTTGTGGAAGTGCCAGACGATGACCAGGTGGGAGAACTCCTCCGGGCCCTGGACGACTTCCACGGCGAAGTCCGGGTTCAGGCGGATGATGGCCGTCCCGGTCCAGTGGTCGTCGGTGGGCTCGGTGCGTCCGCCGACCACGGTGGCGACGGGCTTGATCTCCAGCGACTCCGACATACGATCCGCACTCCCCTTCGCGACGACGGCGTGAATCTACTCGTGCGAGATAGGCGGCGGCCCGCGCGTCCAGCTGGGGTGCGGACCCTACGACGGAACTGCCGGATCGCGCCCTGTCGATCTCCGCAGTCCCTCAGTGTGCAGGCTGTTTTGTGGGCCGGCGATGCCTCTGCGAAGAAGAAGGTGCGGTGGGGTTCTCTGATCTCCTGGCTCGAGGCGGTGGACAGGTCGCGGGCCTGCTTGTGGAATCCGAGGTCTATGGCCGGTTGGGAAGCGCGGAGACATCGGCCCCGCGTTCACTGACGCAGTTCGGCTGCCGCGTAGCGCAACTGGAAGGTCAGGGCGTGGTCGCCGTGCAGCCAGTAAATCGTCATGGTGGAAAGGACACTCCTCTTGATCCACCGCGTCCGTGAGCCGACGGCTTCGTCCTGAGCCAAGATCCACGACTCGACCTGCTCAGGAAGGCTGAACGTCATGGCGTAGGCGTCCGGGTCCTCGGCCGAACGGACCTCCCACAGCGGATGCGAGGCACTCCGTCGGAGTCTGCGCAGGTGAACAGTGTGGGTGGGATGCTCACGGGCATAGTTCACGAAGTCGTAGAGCTTCTCCGAGGCCAGCCCCAGGACAAAGGGCGCGGAGGGGAAGGCGAGGACCAGGCCGAGCGTCTGGCGGCTGCTGAGCCTTTCGGCAAGGTGATCAAGGGGCCCGGCGGCGATCGGGTGCAGGAGGGGAGACTCCCCGTCGAAGAGCGGATACGCGTCCACGGTCCGGAGCAGTCGATCCCGTAGGTAGCCGCGTAGACGGTGGACCGGCGGCCGTGACCCCACCGGGAGCTCGTCGAGTGCCACGTGGACCAGCTTCGCCGTGGACGACACGAGGGTCCTCAACCCCTCGAAATCAGGCATGGAGAGGTCGACCAGAGATATCTGGTGGGCGAGCGCGTACTCCTGGGCATCCCGGCTGAAGCCGGAAGTGGAGAAGATGGCGTAGCTGTAGCGATAGCGCGTCCTGGGGCGGCTCGGTCCGACACCGCGAATCGACGTGACCACGTTCTCGTTGACGTCGTGCACCACTCCGTGCCCGTTGCGAACGGTCGGAAGCTTGACATTGCGACCCGTGAACTTCGCCTCGACGAATAGCCTGACGGGCAAAGAGAACGGAGGTACATAGCGGAACTGCCCGAGCGCGTCGGCTTGGTGCCAGGCTCCCCTCCCCCGAACGGCCAGCCCGTTGTTGCGCTGGGCGAGAACCCGCCGCTCGGGATCCTTCTCCTCTTCGTCCGCCGCTGAGAGCAGTTCGTAACCGCTGGACCGCAGAAGCCAGGCAAGAACCTCCTCCAGCAGGTACCCACGCAACACCGGCTCAGTAACCATGCCAAGACCTTAACGGCACTCTCAGCCACTGCGGCTTCCAGCCTTGTCACCCCGCACCGGCGCGGCTGGGAAGGCGGGGTGCGCACCGGTAGCGTGCCGGCGGTCCGGCAGGCGTATCGGCGTGTGCCGGAAACGGCGGCGCCGCCCAGAAGCCACAGCCGTTGGGCTCCGCCCGGTGACCGACGGTAATCGGCACACAGCGAACTTCCGCATCCATGTTGCACACGCCGTGCCGGCACCCGCCAATTCACTCTGGCAGCAGGACGTGCGGCTCGAACCCTCCGCATTCGAGAGCCTGGACGACATCTTCGGCACCCTGTAGGACGACTTCTGCGACGTCGACAACTGGCCGGAGGTCGTGTCCATCGCCGTAAGCCTCACGCACGTCATGGTCACGAACGTCCTGTGCGAAGTCGTCGCCCTCCACGAGGCAGGTAGAGCGGCGGCACATCACCGCTCACAGGCTGACCGCGACCGACCGATCCAGGACCGTCGCCCTAGCGAAATCCGCAGCCTATTTCTTCACCTTCGGCCAAGCTGTCACGAAGGAGCTAAGCCGCCGATGTGCTGCCAAGGGAACGTTCGGCGTTGTCGATCAACTCCTTGTAGGTGAGAACCTCGACGCGATTCACGTGAGTGTTGAGTGTGCGCAGCGCCTCGTTGATCGACTCCTCGGGTACGAGGGGCTGCACCAACGGGTGCCCGATCAGCACCATCGCGCTGGCTCGACGGGTTTCGATGCCGAGATCTTCGCGGAGCCGGTGGCGGTTCTCGTCCAAGCCGACCAGGTAGTTCACGGCCTGACCGACGGCGTCGTGTACTTGGGCCGTAGGAATCCATGATCCGCGGTGCTTCTTCACCAGAGGGCCGCTCAGGCTCATGGCTCGCTTCAACTCGACGACGTGCAAAGCCCCGTCATGGCGGATCAGAGGAAGATCGACCTCGTCCCCCGGAACCAGCCGCCGATGGATCGCCTCCCCCACGAACCGTCCGCCGAAGATCCAGTGCTGTCCTTCCAAGGCACGCTGAAGGGCGTGTTCGGATGCCGATGGATCCTCCACAACCGTACGGAGGGCCGCCAGGCCGCCCGATCGCCGGTGCAACTCAGCCGCGCGGAGAACCATCTGGCCTTCTGTATCTGCGGCAAGCAGAGCAATGGCCTCCGGCGAGGTGGTGATTCGGCGAGCAGCTTCTGCTGGATCCTCGATGTCCACCCGCTCCTGCAGGACACGTTGCAGCCACACCGCCAACTCCGCGCGCCCGCGAAGAAGGCGATACCGCCCCGGACGGTCCTCCGGCGCATCAAGAAACCGCGCGTCCTCTGAGAGCGAGAAGAGGTGGACGATCAGATCGTCCAGGCTGGCATCAGGATGCTCGTCAACGAACTCACGACCTGCCTCTGCAAGGTACTTGAGCTCGATCCCGAGCCCGTTTCCCGCATACTTCTGGAGCCTCTTGTTACGAACGCCATCCTGGAACAGGCGATGGCGCTCATGGAAGTCAGGTTGAAGGATCCGCCCCTCGGCATAGTCCAGTGAGTCCTGGACCAGCCGGACGACCTGCCATTCGCCAACGTCCGCCGCACGTCGACGGACCGTCTCCAACAGATGGATGAGGACCTTCCCGCCACGGCGATGCCCTCCTCGCCCACTGTTCATGTGCTCTCTTGCCGATACGAGAGCTCCCTTCACATCCGGATGAACGGCCTCATTCAGCACAAGCCCCAACTGCAAATCCAGGGAGAAGTCCGACCTCACGCTCATGCCACGAGTCTGACCGAGAGGTCTGACAACGGAAGCCCCGCCTCCCGATACGTGGATCATCCCGGATCGGCGAACACCGGCCAACAGCTTCGGTTACTTCGCCATCGCCACGGCGCATACAGGAGGGCAGGCACGCCACCAGGTACCAGGTATCACCGATCAGTGCCGGTGTGGAGGTCTCGCGCCCCGTCGCGGCGCCGTACGAGGTCGCCGCCCGGGCGGACGCCAATCGGGTGGCACTGACCTGGAAGGTCAACTCTGTGACGGGCGGGGCCTATTTCGGCTACCACGTCTACCGCTCCACGTCCCTGCCGGTGGACACCACCGGCGAGCCGGTGCGGTGCGACGCGCGGTCGACCACTCTCGCCGACGGCCAGAAGCAGTACAGCTGTACTGACACGACCACGGGCGCCGAGACCACTTACCACTACGTGGTGAAGGGCTACGACAACGGCGGCCGCGAGTCGGCCGCCTCCGGCACCGCGTCCGTCACCACGCTCGTCTCCGACCGCGACCTCACCCCGCCGGCCGCCGTCAGCGGAGTCACCGCCGAGGCGACCGAGTACGGCATCGCACTGAACTGGAAGGCGAACACCGAGTCCGACCTCGCGCGGTACGTGGTCTACGTCGGGACGGTACTGCGCGGGGACGACGGCGAGACCGTGTGCAGCGGCACGGAGTACGCCTACCTCGACACGTCCACGACGCACTACCTGTACTCGGCGAAGCCGAACGGCGGCGAGCACTGCTTCTGGATCGACGCCGTCGACACCAGCGGCAACTCGAACTACCGGTGGACCAAGGCGGCCGACGCCAGGATCGTCACCGCGCTGGACCTGACGCCGACCGTCCCTACTCCCCCGGGTTCACCCCTGTACCTGAACGCCCGGACGGGGACGCAGGGCGCGGTGGAGCTGTCCTGGAACGCGGTCGAGGGGGCGACAGGCTACCGCGTGTACCGCTGGGACCGGGCCGCGGCCCGGTACGAGCCGCTGACCGGCGCCGACCCGCATGCGTTCACTTCGTACACGGACACCACAGCGGCCTCCGGCACGACCCACTACTACTGGGTGACGGCTGTACTCGCCGATGGTACGGAGACCGCGCCCGGCGCGGACTGGGTACCGACGCCGCCGACGGCGGGCTGACGGTCCGGGGGTCTCGCGGGTGTGGTGGGGGCCGATACGGATTCCCGCCCCGGCGACTTCCGCGAGGCGGTGGGAGCGGCAACCCGCAGGGCTCATCGGCGTGATCGGTGAGCCCTGCAGCATGCGGGACGGGCCACCGATCCGGGTGACCGTGAGGAAGTCACCCGATCGTCATCACCGGGCTCCGACGAAGGACGACTACCGACGGCGGCATTCACCGCGATCTTCATCGTGCCGTCGGTGTACTGGTCCTCCCCCCAGTGAATCCCCCGTAGCCGGACCAAGCTGCGGCGCGATGGTGTTGACATCCGGGGCAACCGGGGCAACCGGGGCAACCGAAGGCGATCAAGCACCAGTGATTCCCAAGCTCGGAGCGCCCTGCGCACACCTCCCGATCGACCCTTGGCGAACGCTCCTTGCGCCCCGCGCTTGCCTCCGAGCGGCGCGCGAAAAGTTCCACGGCAATGCGGCGAAGACATACATTGCGGACCTGGAGCATGTGGAGGATGCAGCCGTAGCACTCCGCGGTTCGGGAAGCGCCCGTCTTCTGTGCCACCGGCGGCGTCGGCGTCGGGGTCGGCGTCGTCCATGGGATGCGGTGTGGCGGATCCGCCGACATCGACTGCGGGTGGTGAGACCGGTCCCGCCCACCGGCAGGCCACGGGTACCGTCCGGCCGCCGACGTCCGGGCCCAGGTCGGTGACCTGGGCCCTTTCGCTGTACGGATGCCTCGGATTCCTGGGGGTCTCCGGCGTGCCGCGGAGCGTGCCGTTGTGGTGATGTGCTCCGCGGCAGCCGGGTCTCAGGTCAGAAAGCCGAGGTGTAGGCGGCGAAGAACGGGGCCTTCACCGGGGCACCCCCTGGGGCGAAGCACGTGACGTAGAGCCGGGCCGAGCCGCTGGTCCTGGACCAGGGCATCTGTAGGCCGCAGTACGCGGGGCCGCTGCCGTAGGCGGTGACCTGGGCGGTGTCCGAGGGGACCGCCACCGACGGCATGGTGACCGTGAAGGGGGCTCCCGAGCCGCCGAGGGTGTTGGTGGCTCCGCTGGAGTTGTAGTTGGTCAGGGGAGGCAGCGATCCGTTGTACCAGAGGTATCCGAAGGACCTCGGCGGAAAGGCCGGGCCGTGGACCGCTCGCAGGTACGAGTAGCTCAAGGTCCACTCGGTGTCGTACGGGGCGTTGGACGCGTCGTAGCAGGCGACCAGGACGGTCTGACCCGCCGTGCCCGGTGCCCAGTCGGACACCTTGCATCGCGCACCCTGTAGCGCGTCGACCGCGGTCACCTGAAGGTCGCCGGCGTTGGTGGACAGCCCGAGACCGGGGAGCCACGCCTTCCAGATGCCGGTCGAGCCCTTGCTCACCGCGTTGGTGGCACCCGTGGAGTTGTACTGGGTGAGAACCGTGCCGGCGCTGTCCGAGTTGATGTAGCCGTACGAGCCCGAGGGCGCGGCGGGCAGTCCGCTGCTGCTCGTGTAGAGCACCGTGAAGGTGGAGTTGGCGGGTGCGCCGCTGGGCAGGTAGCAGCTCACGTAGACGTCCTGACCGGACCCGACGGTCTTCCAGTCGGCGATCTGGCACCACTGGGGGCCGCTGTTCACCGCGGTGGCGTGGGCGATCCCGCCCGGACCGCCGATCAGCGGGAAGTGCACCACGTACGAACCGAGGCCGATCTGGTCCACCTTGACGGGGTTGGTGGACGGGGAGGTCCAACTGCCCCACTGCCGGGAGGGATCGGGTACGTAGCCGGGAGGCGGGGTCGCGTTGTCCAGATACGCGAATCCCCAGCGGTCGGGTACGGCGGCCTGGGCGGGGCCGGCAGCGGGAAGGGCCGCGGCCAGCAGAGCGGCCAGCATGCCTAAGACGAGCAGTACGGCCCGGACGGGTCTGATGGGCAGATCTGCGGTGCGGACGTGCATGGGCGTGCCTCCTGTTGATGAGTGCTGCCTGCGCGATCCGGTGCTTGAGCCTGCGCTTGAGACTGTGCATGAGAGTGCGCTTGAGACTGCGCTTGGATGCGAACGCCCCACGGCGTGCCGTGGGTTCGGAATCCGTTGCTCACTGTCCCAGAAGTACGGCCCGGCACAACGCTGTCGCCCAGCCGTTCCGGTACTCGCCGCATATGCCACTGGGGCCCCGAGGCCCACTCCGTTCCGTCGGCCCGCAGCGTGGGTCAGCCGTTCCGGCCGCTGCGTTGTCATCTGTCCTCTCTTCCTGCCGCTTCCACCCCACCCCCCTCCACGGGCACCACGGCCGGGATTGTCCGGAACACGCTGGACACATGACCAACCACCCGGCGGGCTCGCGGAGATGGTCCGTGGAAGACCGGATGCGCCGGGTGTGGCCCAGGGGCTTACGAGGTTCGTTGTGTGTGGCTACTATCAGCCACCAGTCGCCGGACTTTGGCGATTTTTCCTCATAGAGGCACCGAACGGTGAGGGGAGCATCCCTAAAGTGACCGGATTGGGTAGGTTCGGGGGCCGACGGACCCGAAGCGCGGCCGTCGGGAACCAGCCATCGGATGCTGCTGCTCCGACGTCAACCAACGTTGTCGCGGCACTGGTTGGGTCAAGGGGCAGCTCCCGTCGACTGCCCCTGCGTACCGTTCTGATCATCCTCGTGGTCGTACCGAGCCTCGCGCTCGCGCCCCTGTGGGGCCTGAGCACGTATCAGCTCGCCACCCGCTGGCAGTCGGAGAAGTCCCAGACCGACCTGACCGCCTCGTTGAACCGGCCGGCGGCCGTCCTCTTCCGGTCCCTCCAGGAGGAGCGGCGGCTCACCGCGGAAGCGCTGGCCGACCCCGGCGCCACCACCCGGGGCAAGCTGGTCGCCGCGCGCACGGCGACCGACAAGGCGGTGACCGGCTTCCGTCCCGTCGCGGCCGAGAGCACCTCGCACGGGCAGCAGGGGCTCGGCAAGGCTCTCGCCGACACCGTGCGCGATCTCGACGAACTCTCCGTGCGGCGCCAGGCGGTGGACACCCGGTCGGCCGGCCAGAAGGCGGCGTTCACCTACTACAGCGGCACCGTCGACTCGCTGATCAGCGTCTTCACCGCGCTGGGCCGCAGCAGCAACGCCGGTGTGACCTTGCTGGCGCACACCATGGTCGACCTCTACAGCGCCATCGACATGCTCGGGCGCGAGAACTCCCTGCTCGGCAGGAACTGGAAGAGCGGGTATCTGACGATCGAGGAATACAACGTGTTCGTCGATGCCGTCGGCGCTCAGGACTACCTGCTCCAGCGGGTCGCCCTCAGCCTCACCGGGGCCGAACGCGACACGTACAAAAAGCTGACGGCCGCCAAGTCCTGGGCGACCCAGCAGAACCTGGAGGGGCAGATCGTCGAGGCCGGTCCCCACCACACGCAGGGCGAGTTGGTGCTCGGCGAGATCCACACCCGGTGGCGCGACTCGGTGGACGCCAACTCCCCGCAGCTGCTGAATCTGGCCCTGGTCCGGGCCGCGAACCTCAACAAGGTCTCCGCCGACAGCGTCAGCCAGCTCCAGCGGACCCTCGTCATCATCAGCGCCGCCGGGCTGCTGGCCGTGATCCTGGTCATCCTCACCAGCTGGCGCCTCACCGTCACCCTGCGCCGGCGCATCTACGCCCTGCGCGAGGAAGCCGTGGAACTCCAGCAGCGGCTGCCCGACGTGGTGACCCGGCTGGAGCGCGGCGAGAACGTCGACGTGGACCGCGAGGTACGGCTGGTCGAGCCCACCCCCGACGAGCTCGGCGAGCTCGGGCGGGCCCTGAACGCGGCCAGCCGCAGCGCCGTGTCCACCGCCGTACGGCAGGCCGAACAGCACCGCGGCTTCGAGCGCCTCCTCCAGCGGATCGCCCGCCGCACCCAGATCCTCATCGGCCTCCAGCTGCGCAAGCTGGACGAGCTGGAACGTACACACGACGACCCGGACGTACTGAACGGCCTGTTCGACCTGGACCACCTCACCGCCCGGCTGCGCCGCTACGAGGAGAACCTGGTCATCCTCGGCGGCGGCCAGCCGCAGCGCCGCTGGCACAAGCCGGTCCAGCTGCTCGACGTGCTGCGCGCCGCGCAGGGCGAGGTGCAGGACTACCGCCGGATCACGATCGACGTCGAGGACCAGCCCTGGGTGCACCAGCGGGCGGTGGGTCCGCTGGTGCACATACTGGCGGAGCTGATGGAGAACGCCGCCGCCTTCTCCAAGCCGCCGAATCCGGTCGAGGTACGGGCCGCGCTGGTCAGCCGGGGCCTCGCGGTCGAGATCGAGGACCGCGGCCTGGGCATGGAGCCCGAGCAGTACGCCGCCGCCAACGCGCTGATGGAGGCGCCGCCGCAGCTCGACGTGATGGCCCAGGCCGATGACGTACGGCTCGGTCTGTACGTGGTCGCCCGGCTGTCGGCGGGTCTGGGCCTGCGGGTGGAGCTGCGGCCGTCGGCCTTCGGCGGAACCCGGGTGATCGTACTGCTGCCGCAACAGATGGTGGTCGAGCCGCCCGGCGAGGCGCCCCGGCAGCCGGCCGTACTCGCCCCGGAGGTCCCGACGTACCCGCCCGGTCCGAGGCGGCACCCGCACGGCGCCGCCTTCGGTCCGCGGACGTCGCACGAGGACGGGCAGTTGCCCTTCCGCGCCAGGGGACACGCGATGGCGAACGTCACCGCGGCCGGTCTCTGGCCGCCGGACGACATCGGGGCGTCTCCCCCGGCCCCTCCGGCCCCACCGCCCCCGCCGGCCGAAGTGAGGCCGCTGCCCCAGCGGGTCCGCCAGGCCAGCCTGGCGCCCGAACTCCAGATCCCGGCGGAACCGGAGGCGCTGGACGAGCCGGACCTCTGGACGGTCCCCGAACGGCCCGGCCGGTCCGGGGCCACGATCGGCGCGTTCCAGCGGCAGTCCCGGCTGGCCCGGAGCGGAGACGACTCGGACGTCGGCGCCGCGGGCGGTTTCGGCACCGGTCCCGGCGGCACCGGCGGGGGCGTCAACGGGTCCTTCGACAGGGCCTTCGAGGACGCTCCCGGTGCCGGGGGCGGTTACGCCACCGGCTACGACGCCGGCTACGACACCGGACACACCAACGGCTACGGCTACGGCTACGACTCCGGCCGCGGCGACGACAACGGCAACGGCAACGGCGATGTCAACGGTTACGGCTACGGCAATGGCAACGACAACGGTGACGGCTACGGTGAACGGCCTCCCGCGTCCAACTGGCCTGGCTCTCCTAGGACGGATGATCGAGAATGACGCAGCGAACGACGGCCACCGATGTGGATCTGGACTGGCTTCTGGACGGCCTGGTCGACCAGGTCACGGGCACCCGGCACGCCATCGTGCTCTCGGACGACGGCCTGGTGATGAGCCGTTCGCGGACCATCGACCGCTCGGACGCCGAGCGGCTCGCCGCGATCGCCACCGGCCAGCAGAGCCTCGCCCGCGGCACCGGGCAGCTCTTCGGCGGCGGCCCGGTGCATCAGGTCATCGTCGAGATGGCCGACCTGTGGCTGTTCGTGATCTCCGCCGGCCGCGGTACGCACCTGGCGGTGATCGCCTCCCAGGAGGTCGACGCCGAGCTGATGAGCGTCGCGATGCACACCCTGGTCCAGCAGGTCGGCCAGCGGCTGGGCACCGACGCGCGAACTCCGCCGTCCGATGACGCCGGGAGAGCCGGATGACGCACTGGACCGAGGGGTTCGACGACGATGACGCCGACGAGCAACTGGTCCGCCCGTACACGATCACCAGCGGTCGCACCACCCCCGAGCGGGCGGATCTGACACTGATCACCCTGTTGACGACGGTGCCCGAGACCACCACGCGAGCGGCGCTCTCGGTGCGCAGGATGCAGCCGGAGCACCGCACGATCCTCGCGACGTGCCGGAATCCCAAGGCGGTGGTGGAAGTCGCCGCCGAACTGGGCCTCCCGGTGTCGCTGGCCAAGATCCTCATCGGCGATCTGGTCGACTCCGGGCAGATGTGGGCCCGTTCGCCACGGCCGTTCACCCGGGCGGGCGGCCTTCCCGACATGACTATCCTTGAGGCGGTGAGAGATGGACTACGCCAGCTCTGAGCACGCGTCCGACCACAGGTCCGGCCATGGTTCCGGCCGCGTTCCAGGCCGCGCTTCGGACCCGGCGGCAGGCGGTACGGACACCGCTCCCCTGGCGGTGAAGATCCTGGTCGCCGGCGGATTCGGCGTCGGGAAGACGACTCTGGTCGCCTCGGTGAGCGAGGTCGCCCCGCTGCGCACCGAGGAGTACCTGACCCGGGCCAGCGTCGGCGTGGACGACCTGGACGGTCTGAACAGCAAGTTCACCACCACCGTCGCACTGGACTTCGGGCGGATCACCATCAGCGACGACCTCGTGGTCTACCTGTTCGGCACCCCCGGGCAGGAACGCTTCTGGTTCATGTGGAACGACCTGGTCAACGGGGCGATGGGCGCGGTGGTCCTGGTCGACACCCGGCGGCTGGAGGTGAGCTTCGCCTCGATCGACTTCTTCGAGAGCCGCGGCATCCCCTTCGTCGTCGGCATCAACTGCTTCCACGGGGTACGGGACCGGACCGTGGAGGAGATCCGCGGGGCGCTCGCCCTGGACCCCCAGGTGCCGCTGGTGCTCTGCGACGCCCGCGACCGGGCGGCCGGCCGCGATGTGCTGCTGGCGCTCGTCGATCACCTGATGGCCAGTCAGCCGACGTCCTCCGTCTAGGAATCGGGGAGGCGACGCTGACGGACCGCCGGGCCGTCATGCCGACGGCCCCTCCAGGCGAACACCAGGGGTTCGCCCGGAGGGGCCGGCCGCCGTCGGCGGTGCGCCTCCCGAGGATCAGCGGGATCCTGCCGCGGCCTACCGGTCGCCGCGGTCCGTGGGCCGGAAGCCGACCGTGTAGATCCGGGTGACCGAACCGTTGGCCGAGGTCACCTTGACCGTACGGGTGGTGAGACGGGAGCCGGTCGACGAGAGGACCGAACCGCCGTCACTGACCTTCACCCGCGCGCCGGAGTGGGCCGGTACGGCGGAGACGGCCGGGATCCTCTCGTTCTTCGGCCAGTCGACCACGTACGTGGACACCTCCGGGTCGAAGCCGTCGAGCGCGGCGCCCCCGGCCTTGATCGCCCTCGCGTCGGCGACACTCGCCTTCGTGGCGTCCGGGAAGTTGGTGACGGTGACGGACCCGTCGGTGCCGACCTTCACGCGCGCCGTCATCGCCGCCG
The DNA here is from genome assembly GCF_035961655.1 of Streptomyces sp. NBC_01317. Classification (NCBI taxonomy): domain Bacteria; kingdom Bacillati; phylum Actinomycetota; class Actinomycetes; order Kitasatosporales; family Streptomycetaceae; genus Streptomyces; species Streptomyces sp. NBC_01317. The sequence continues at coordinate 3,942,254 of NZ_CP108393.1, forward strand.
CCAGGTTGATCCGCTCCCAGCTCGCTCCACCGTCCCCTGTGAGGTCGAGCGGGTACCCGGAGTCCGTCGCGGTCTGCTCCAGGATCTGCGTGCGCTGCCCGGTGGTGAGGTCCGGGAACGCGGTGATCAGCAGGGCCGCCGCGTCGGACGGTGTCCTCAGGGCCTGCCCGGCCTTCCCCACCCGGGAGAACCCGTACGTCAGGCGCCGCGTGTACAGGTCGACGTGCTGCGCCCTGCTCAGACCGCCGTACGAGTCGCCCGCGCAGGCCGCGAGCGTGTCGCCGTACCCCTCCTTCTCGCACCGCGCGAGCAGCACGTTCTCCATCTCGGTGTGCGCCTGGGTCAGCAGCTTCGCGAAGTCGGGATCCGCCCAGCGGTGCGCGACGGTGGCCTGTCCCGCGATACGGCCGCCCATGACGTCGAGCGGGTAGTGGAACCCGAGGACGACGCGGTTGTCCCCATACTCCGAGGTGCGCGCGAGGATCGACGGTGCCAGCTCCGGCAGGAGGGTGGCGAGGACGGTTCCGGCTTCGTAGCCGCTGTAGGTGTGGCCGCTCGGGTACGAGCCGCTGGTGGCGAGGCTGCCGTACGAGCCGTCCCGCGACTCGTAGATGTCGCCGCCGTCGCCCACGAACCCGAGTCGTACGTACGGGCGTTGGTAGGCGTAGTGGTTCTTCGCCGCGTCGACCTTGTCCAGGTTCTTCGTGACGCGGGAGAAGAGGGCGCTGGTCTTGGGCAGTTGACCGCCGCTCAGGGCGTCCTGGTAGATAGGACCGAGCCGGGAGCCGAGGCCGTCGGCCATCGTGACGGTGGGACTGTTCGCCGCGTCGACCTCGGCGCGGTCCACCTCCTTCTGTGTCGCCGCGTTGTTGATACGTACGGCGATCTCGTCGTTCTCGGCGGTGAGCGCGGTGCCGTGGGGCACCTCGGTGTTGGCGCCGAGGATGTCGGAGGTGAGGTCGTCGATGCCGTTGAGCAGGGCGTTGAAGTAGTCCGTGCCGTCGCCGGCTCCCGGCCACTTGTCCGACGTGTAGGTCGCGTTCAGCGTGTCGTCCGGGAAGGGGGACGGCTCGTACGCGGGGTCGGAGACGGCGGCCGGAGCGGTCGCCTGAGCCGTCGCGCCGGAGTCGTCCGAGGTGCCGGCCAGGGTGACCGCCGTCACGGTGGCCGTGTGCGGCCCGGCCCTGCCCGTGGTCGTGAGCAGGGCCGTGCCGGTGGTGGCGGGCACGTGCGCGGTGGTCCCGTCGCCGAGGGCCACGGTGTAGCCGACGACCGGGAATCCGCCGTCGCCGGCCGCCCGCCAGGTCACCCGGACCTGGTGGCCCTCGGTGATCACGCCCTGCACGGCCGGCTTCTGCGGCTTGCCGCCGCCGGTCACCACGGGTGCCGTGGCGGGGCTCAGGTGCGAGGCGCCGAACCTGTTCACCGCCCGGACGCGTGCCGTGTAGGACCGGCCCGCCCGCAGCCGGGTGAACGTCGTGCTGCGGCTGTCCGGATCGTGGATCCCGACCTGGTGGCCGTCATCCAGGGTGACCTCGTAGCCGGTGACCGGTGAACCGCCGGTGTCCTTGGGCGCGGACCAGGCGACGGTCACGCTGGAGCCGGCCGACGCCGCCGACACCGCGTCAGGTGAGGCGGGCGCCGACGTGGGCTTCGTCCTGAGCGCGGACCTCGCGTGATCGAGGGCGTTGTACCGGGCGGTGAGGGTGGCGTCCGTGGCCGTGGTGTCCGCGACGGCGGTCCTCGCCTCGGCGAGTGCCGTGGTGAACGCCTTCCACGACGCGTCCGTGTAGCGCTCGTTGGTGAGAACCGACGCGGTCGTGACCAGGTCCTCCAGCCGCAGCCTCGGCAGCGGGACCAACTGGGTCGCGGCCAGGGTGAGACGGCGGGTCTGTGCGTCGACTTCGAGCTGTGTCGTGTCGTCGGCGTCCAAGAGGGCGCGCGCCGAGGCGAGTTCGCGAACGTACACACCGAAGTCGATCGTGTTGTAGCGCCCCGCGTCGCCGGAGACTCCCTCGTACTGGTCGATCGCCTTCCGCAGGGCGGACTTGTCCGTGACGGCGGGCGTGTCGACGTGGTCGAAGGTGATACGGGCCAGATTCGCGACGTACGGGTGGCCGGCGTCCGGGTGTGTCGTCAGCCGCAGGTGGACCGCGTGCTTGCCGGTGATCGCCTTGGGCAGCACCAGAGTTGTCGTCCCTCCTGCCGACCACGCGCTGCCCGTGACCGGCAGCGGTACGGTCGCGTACGGCGTGCCGGGGTCGGCCGCGTCGAAGGAGTCCAGGTAGAGCTGGACAGCGGAACCGGTGCCGCAGCGGGCGGAGTTGTTGGCGTAGGTGAGTGTGACGGTGCTCTTGGGCGAGCTGCCGAAGTCGATCTCCCCGTAGTCGAGCCAGGCCCCGTCGTACGTACCGCCGAGGTCGGTGGTGGAACCGGAGCCGGTCCAGCCGACCGGCTCGCTCTTGAGCCCGCCGCCGCTGTGCGAGCGGAACGCGGTGGCGTCGAAGCCCACGGGGGCGCCGGCCTCCCGCGTCAGGGTCAGCGAGTAGACGTTGCCCACGTAGGGCTGGGCGTCCGTCTGCGTACTGGAGAGGAAGGCGGCGTACACGTCCTGGACGCCGGTGAGGACGGCCGGGTCGAGCCGCACGCTCGTGGTCGCGACGGTCCCCCAGCCCGAACCGCTGTAGTCGAGGGGGATGTCGACGCTCTTCGGGCCGTCCTTCGAGCCGAGGCGCAGTTCGATGTGCGAGTCCGACGCCGCGCGCGACTGCGGCTTGTCATAGCGGACGGTGACGGTGTCCGCGCCGTCGCCGAGGTCGGTGTCCTTCCACTGCGCCCACGCGCCGTTCGTCACGTTCTCGAAGAGGCCGTTCGAGAGGTTGAGCGGGAGCGAACCGCCGCCGGTCGTGGTGGTGTTGGCCGTGGTCAGCGTGGCGAGCGTGGTCGTGGGCGACGCGGAGACCTCGTACGGCGAGAACTGGTGCCAGTCGAAGTTCGACACCCACTGCTGGCCGGCCGGGGCGTGGAACACGAACGTCGCGCTCTCCGCGTCCAGCAGGGCGTCCGGGTCGGTGACGGCCGCCCGCACCGTGCTGTAGTACTGCCAGCCGCCGGTCCCGGGCAGCTGGACGGTGGCGATGACCGGGCCGTCGGCGGCGCCGGCGTGGATGTCGACGCTGCTCGGCTTCGCGTCCACCGCCTGCGAGTTGGCGTAGCGGACCGAGACGCTCTGCGGGGCGACCCCGCCGAAGTCCAGCTGGGTGAACCGCTCCCACGATCCCTCGGTGACGCCGCCGAGGTTGCCGTCCGAGTTGTTCCGCTCGCTGACGAGGCTGGGGCCCTCCTTCTGGTCGGGGTCCTCGGCCTGGAGGACGGCGTAGCCGCCCTCGTCGAGGGTGAGCGCGTCGATGGCGGAGTGCAGCGCGTCGTCCGCGGCCATGAGCGTGCCGGTCGCGGACGTGGTGTCCGCGAGGACGGTCCGCGCGCGTTCGAGCGCCGAACGGAACAGGCTCCAGGAGCCGTCGGAGTAGGTGCCGGCGCGCACCAGGGACGCCTGGCCGACGAGTGCGCCGAGGGCCTTGCGCGGCACGGCGGCGGCGGAGATGACGAGCGGGTCGGTCGGGGAGATCCCGGTGCCGCTCACCGTCGAGGCCCGTACGCCGTGGGCGAAGGCCTTGTCCTGGAACGTGATGCCGAAGCGCGCGTCGACCTTCGTAGTCCCGGTGAGCGACAGCGTCGCCGTGCGCGAGCCGCTGACGCGGAGGTCCGCCGTGACACCGCCCGGCAGGCCGGTCACGGTCGCCGCCCCGGTCCTGGTGAGACTGGTCCCCTTGCGGGCGGCGAACGACGCGGGGCCGTCCAGGGTCAGCTTCACGCTGCCGTCGACGGTGCCGTCCGCGGTCGTGTCGACGGTGCCGGGGCGGGCGGAGAGGACGGTGTCGCCCTTGCCCGTTCCCGTACCGCCGTGGCCCGAACCGCCGTCACCCGTACCGCCGTTGCCCGAGTCGCTGTTCAGCGAGTACGCGGGCTCCGTGCGGGCGCCCCACTGGGAGGGCTTGGAGCCCATGGTGAAGTCCAGCGTGCCGCCGGAGATGATCTGGGAGTAGTCGAGCCACGTGTTGCTGAACCGCTTGCCGTTGAGGGTCGCGCTCTGCACGTAGTAGTTGCTCGGCGAGACGCCGTCGGCCTTCACCGTGAACCGGGTGCCGTTGGCGTACGTGATGGTCGTGGAGTCGAAGAACGGGCTGCCGATCTGGAACTGGCTGGAACCGGCCGTCACCGGGAAGAGGCCCAGGGCGGCCCCGACAAACATGGTCGACATGGTGCCCGCGTCGTTGTCCATGGTCGGCAGGAAGCCGTTCGGGGACAGCTTGTAGACCTGGGTCCTGACCGGCGGCGTGAACTGGCCGCCGGAGCTGGGCGCCTCGTTCGTGGAGCCCGTCGCGATGTAGCGGTTCCACGTCGTGCCGGTGTAGATGGCCCGTACCCACTTCTGCGTCAGGCTCGGCTCGCCGACGTAGTTGAAGAGGTACGGCGCCTGGAGGTCGATCTCGTTCGCGTTGGAGTGCAGCATGGTCGAGCCGTCGTCGGCGGTGGAGTCCTCGCCGAACATGTGACGGACGGCGGCCTTCCCGGCCTTCGGCCCGCCCATGGCCTCGATAAGGCCGCCCATGTCGTACGCGTCGTACCAGTGGTACTGCCACAGCGTGCCCTGGTAGAGGCCGGCCGCCTCGAACTTCTCGTAGTCGGCGCTCTGCCAGTCACCGCCCTCGGCGCGCGGGGTGAGCAGACCGACCCCGGTGCCGTCGGCCGCGGTCCAGGCGCCGGACTTCACGAGGTTGTCGATCGCCATGGTCGACTGGGTACGCAGCTTCTTCGCGTCCGACTTCTTGCCGAGCGCGTCGGCGACGACGGAGAGCGCCCACTGGTCGTAGCCGCGCTGGACGGTCGTACCGGGATCTCCGGTGACGTACCCCTGGCGCAGCTGCGCCCCCGTGTAGAAGCCGGAGTACGAGAGCAGCGCCGGGTACGCCTCGTCCAGCCGGTCGAAGTTCTTGAAGCCCTTCGACAGCGCGTCGGCGACCAGCACGGCCGAGCGCTCCCAGCGCACGGTCGGGACCGAGTGGGTGAGGCTGCCGAGGCTCTTGCCCGAGGTGCGGGCGTCGGCGAAGAGCACGATGAGCGACTGGACCATGTCCCGGTAGGTGGACGGGTCGATGTACGCCTCGACGGAGTACTTGCGGAAGTCGTCCCAGGTGGACCAGCCGTCGTAGTACGTGAAGCCGTTCGCCGTGTGCACGGCTCCGTCGGCGCCGCGGTACGTACCGCTGGTGCTGGTGGCGTTCACCGGCAGCGCGTACATGCGGTACAGGTGCGTGTAGAACTCCTTGGTGAGCGTCGACCCGGGGTCGGACGTCGCCGAGGAGCGGACGGCGACGGCGCCGAGCGCGCTGTTCCACTCCGCCTTCGTCCGGGCGCGCGCCTGGTCGAAGGTGAGGCCGCCCACCTCGTTGCGCTGGTCGGTCGCGGCCTGTTCCGCGCTGATCGGCGACAGCGTGACGCGCAGTTCGATGTGGTCCCCGGCCGACTTGTCGAACCCGAGGACGGCGCCGGTGTCGGAGCCGTCGCGCGTGGTCGTGTCGCTCAGCCTGCCGTCGTTGCCCCAGGTCTTCAGCGAGGTCACGGGGACGTTGGTGGTGGCGCTGTAGTAGAGCTGGTACGAGGCGCCGTTGAACGATCCCGCGACGAGGCCGGTGATCGAGGTCGTCCCGTCCGGGAGCGTCGTCGCCTTCAAGGTCGAGCGGGTGCGGCTGGTGAAGTTGTTCGCCAGGTCGAGGACCAGCTCGGGCTCCGCCCCGGCGGGGAAGCTGTAGCGCTGGAGCGCGGTACGCGTCGTCGCGGCCATCTCGGCCTTGATGGTGCCGGCGTCCTGCTTCACCGACGAGCCGGTTCCGGAGATGCTCCCGAGGCCCACCTGGTAGGAGCCGGGCGTCGCGGTCTCGTCGTCGTGGCTGTACGGGTGGGCGTACGTGCCGGCGGCGGGCCGGCTGTCGTACCGCACGGAGGTCGGCACGACGAGCAGGTCGCCGCCGCCTCCCGAGCCGCCGACGCCGTCGAGGTTCGTCGCGGTGAACCCGGCGATGTGGTCCTCGTTGTAGTCGTACCCGGTGTGGTTGCGGTTCGGCGTGGTCAGCGGGTTGACCTTGGCCAGACCGTGCGGCGCCTGGGCGCCCGGCAGGTCGTTGCCGTCGTCGCCGGCGGTCGACACGAACGGGTCGACGAGCTTCGTGTAGTCCGTACCGCCGGATGTCCCCGCGGACGCGGTGGCGACGGGCACCGCGGCGGCCACGCCGGCACCGGCACCGGCCAGCGCGCCGAGGCCGAGCACACCGGTGAGCAGCAGGGCGACCGGCGCGCGCAGGGGTCGATGACGTCGGCGGGCGGTCCGCGGAAGGACCGCTCCGGGCAGGGGGGATTGGGATGTGATGGGCACGTAACCTCTCCAGCGTCGCGATAGGCCCGCACAGTCCGGCAGAGAGAGGAAGACAACGTTGTCAGACTCAAGCCGGAGCGCGCGAAACGAGACAGCGCTGCACGCAACGGGATTGCACCCGTTGCGCGCATGACCGTGTGCCATGAGACAGGCAAAAGGCGTACAGCGGGCTAACAGGACTCGCACAGCAAGTGCGCGCCGCAGACACCGAAGACAGCAGCTCTTGAGGCCGACTCTTCATCCGGCGTACCCGTCAGCGTGGGGGAACGAGTCGGACCAGTGCGGCTACCCCAGCTCGCGTCTCTACTCGATGACGGCGACCGTCTCCCCCCCTTCGCCGCCTCTGTCGTGGCCCAACCGGCACCGCACGTTGACGAACCGTGATGGCGAGGGCGAAGCACTCTCAGCCGAGATCGAGGACCATCAGTCCGTCCGACACCGCAATTTCAACGTCAGCAGGTGCTGCCAAGGTAAATCTCCGTCAGAAAGCCAACCTTCACCGGCATTCCTCTCGCAAGGAAGTTCCCGACGTAGGCCTCCACAAGGGCGCGGGCCAGCATGTGCCGTTCGTAGGGGCCAACGGCGATCACTACCAGTATCAGCCGGCGGCTGACCGCAAGCTCAGAGCGCGAGTTCGAGTCTCGTCACCCGCTCCACGACAAACCCCCAGGTCATCGACCTGGGGGTTCTATGTTGCCTAGATTTCTTTGGGACCCCTGTGCCCGATGGGGGATCGAGGCTTTTCCGGCGTTGCGCTCGCGCCATCTGGTCGAGGGTGGCTGCCACTTCCTGCTGAGGTTCGTGGTCCGAGTGCTGCTAGGTCAGCCCAGCACGCTCCGAGGACTGCTCGGCACGCGCCGTCATGTCCTTGAGAGTGGCACTGGAACGCGTCTTCAGAGTGTGTCCGGTGTGGCGTAGATCGTAGAGGCCGTCATCGCGACACTCACCGCCACCTCGGACATCGCCCGGAGTCAGCCCCGTCGCCCGTCCTGCGTCTTGCATTGGCTTGGAAGCCCACTGCCGAACATCCCGGTACGAGCGCCTACAGTCAACACCCTTACCGAGGAACCACTGAAACCGCGCTGCTGGTAACGCCGCACTGCTCATGGCGACCGGCCCCTGATCACTTCGAGCAACCCGGTCCGGTCGACAGCCCATCGCCGTCCTGCAACCGCTCTGGCTTCGGAGATCCACCACCAGTCGGCCTGCGCACTGCACTTACGAGTCACCACACCCAATGTCCACTCCAGCCGACGTGGATTTATGTGCATCCGGTGGGAAGGCAGTCGTCCTCAGATCGAGCAGGGCCGGGGTGAGCTGACGGACAAGATGAACATCGAGGCCACAGTGGGTGGTTCCCCAGGTCAACGTCTCCCGAGGAGACTCAGGACTCCCTCAGCGCCATGGCCAGGTCACTCAGTTCACTCAGCACTGCCACGCTCTGGAACAGGGTCCGAAGGGATGCGCTGATCTGCCGGGAGGGGCGGCGTAGCTGACGGCTGGAGGAGCCGAACATACTGATCAGCGTCGTGACCTCCTGGAAGGTGTCCGCTGCGTCCTGTAACCCCTCGGGTGCCTTGACCACTTGGTCCAGCACTTCCTCCGCGCCCTCCGGCCATTCGCGGCGCGGCGTGCTCGCCGTCCATTCCAGGAACGCCCGGAACGCCTCGACACTGGCCCCCATGCGTGCCGCGAAGCGCTCGGCCGCCGCCGCCAGCTCGTCGGCCGGCCCGTCGATGGCTTTGGCCAGCCGGTTGATCACGGCCATCCGCATGTTCATCGAAGCCCCGGGATGGCTGACACGGGCCATGTCCTCGCCGATCAGCTGCATCATCTCCGCGAGGTCCGTCAGGGCGGACTCCACATCGGCCATGTCGCCGGAGATGGCCTCCAGCTGCGCTTCCGCCTCGACGACCAGATCAAACAGGCCAGGGGCGTCCTCGTCGCCCCCGGCGGTCGGCTCCGCGCCGGGCCTAGGGGTCGATCCCCTGGGGAGCGACAGGACACTGCCCCCGCCCAGCACCTCCGCCAGTACGCTTGTCAGTTGCCGCTTGGCCGTGACGGTGTCGGCGGGGTCTGACGGGAACGGGATCCGAGGCGTCGTTCCGAGGCCCGGGAACTGTTCGGTTCCCTCTGTGACATGGACGGTGAACCGACCGAGGGCGTGTCGCATTCCGAGGCCGAAGGACAGCTCCGCCCCGGATCGGCCCAGGTCGGCGACGACGACGTCCACTTCGGTGAGCATGCGCAGCAGTTGGTCCATGGGCAGGCCGGCCTCCGTGAGCATGTCCGCTCGCAAGAAGGTGAGACCGAGCTGCGCACACGTGGGACCCACGATGTCCTCGTAGAGGATGGTGGACCGGTTCCGCTCCCCTGGAGGAAATTGACCAGGAAGGTCGGCGGCGGTGGTTCCGCAGATGGCGAGGCAGGTGGGCATGGCAGGGCTCCTTAACAGGGGGTCCGTGGAGGCCCTGTCGGTGGCCAAGCAGCTGACAGCCGACAGGGCGGAGAGTGGAGAGTGGAGGTCAGTCGAAGAGAGTGAGCGCCACTCCGTCGGCTACCTCGTCAGCGAAGACCGGGCGTTCCTCGATGCCCAGTGCGCTCAGGAGGTCCACGGTGAGCACGCGGTGGCGTCGGCCCACGCGCACAGTGGGGCAGGGGAAGGCATCCTGGGCCACCAGCCGGTAGGCCGTACCCAGGCACATTCCGAAAGCCCTGGCCGCCGTTCGCAGATTGACGCTGACCGGAAGGTTGAAGATCTCGCGGAAGGTGAGGGGCGTCTCGACGCGGTCGGTCATCCGCTCCTCCGTACGCGGCGCAGAGAGACCGTGGCAACCTGGCGACCACGACCTGAGAATCCGACGCTCGTGGCGGTGTCGTCCACTCCCCAGGTCCGGGCCAGGGCACCCAGGCGCACTCCCTCGACACGGTGAGCGGGAACCGTGATCCGCACCGTGGCCGAGAGCCCGGGGTGGCACGGGACTGGATCGTAATCAGCCTGCCAGTAGTCCGCTGCCTCCGCCTCGACGGGAGCGCGGCCGGCCCGCTCCACATCGTCCACGGCCCTTTCGAAGCGAGCGTGGCGCCACACGTCGTACACGCGTGAACAAGCTGAACGCAGCGCTGTCCCTCCGGGGTCGGGGTCATCCGCTGCGAGGCCGGCCAGCGCTTCGAGGTAGCAGGTGATCAGTTCGGCTTCGACGTCGTCCCGTTCGGCGTGGAAACGCCAGGTGATCTTGTAGGCAGTGCGTCGCAGCCCCGGGAGCCCCAGCCACACGACGGCCTCCGGCCAGTCGGGCCCGACCGCGTCGGAGTGGATGCGCTCCGCGATCTGGTGCCACAGGCTCGCGTGTGCCTCGGAGTGCGCGGAGCGGTCGTACAGCAGTTGGCGGGCCCGCACCAGGGTCAGTGGTACGCCGGCCCGTTCCGACCCGTCGTAGAGACGTAACAGGGGCGTGGGTTCACTGTCGGCGCAGTGACGCTCGACGGCGGCGAACACGCCGGGGTGAGGGGGAAGTGACATCGGTCCTCCTGGTCAATCGGATTTCGGGACAGGTGATTCGCTGCGCCACGCCGCCAGCGCCCGGGCTGCCGACTCCTTGCCCGGCATCGCCTCCGGGCCTCTGTCGACGGCCAGAAGCCAGCGAAGAAAGCCGGGTTGGCGGGCGGTCACCAAGCCATCGAGGAGTTCGCTCAGTGCCTGGGCCCGGTGCTCCGCACCGGCCGCCTCGGCACACCAGTCAAGGAGGGCATCGCGCATGGCCGCGAAAGTGGCCGACTCGTTCAGGGCATGTGCTGCCAGCTGAACCGTGCTGGATGCCAACTCGGCGTCTGTGAGGATCTGGTCGCTCCACCAAGTGAGGTCCTTGCTAACCATCTTGGGAAAGCAGCGAGTCATCACCACAGTGGAGGCGCCCTCTGACCGCGTCCAGTCGCGCATCCGATGCAGGACGGTTGTCCTGGCGTCGGAGTCCCCGGCTTCGAAACGCCGCACCAGCGTCTCCGCGACGGCGGCGACGACGGACGGGTCGTCCGTGTCGTGGTCCTGGGTCGTCATGAGTCGTCCCAACAACCACAGGACTTGCTCTTCCGTGACCTGCCCGCGATCCGGGTGGCAGGCGTGGGCCACTGTCTCGCGCAGTGGCGCCTCGGTCGTGAGGCTCCACTGTTCGAGCAGGTCAGCTGCTGCCCGTCCCGCTGCCGGGTCCTGAACTGCCATCCCCAGGCACCATCCCGCTACCTGAGGAGCCGGAGGAGACGGAGACAGCGCGAGGTGACGCAGGTATTCCAAAGACCGGCCGCCGGTCGCCACCGCAATGGCGGCGACCGCCCGCCCGGCCCGTTCGACCTGCCCCTCCTCAGAGCCGGGGCTGGCGAGCCAGGAGTGCAGCAGGGGCACGAGATCCATGTGGTCACGGCACAGGACTTCCCACACGGCCTCGCTCACGGCGGGCCAGAAGAAGGACACCGTGTCCGTGGTCGCGTCCCCGGCGCACTGCGCACGGTACGCCCCGAGAAGCCGCAAGGTCTCAGGCCAGGGCCGCCGACCGGTACCGGCCGCCGAGTGGCCGTACGCACTCCGGATGCCGGTTTCCCGCTCCTCCCCCGGTCCCGCCAGATGAAGCAGATCCCTGGCACGCTCCGTCACCACGCTGCGGTGTAGGCCTCCGTAGACGGTGACGGCAAGCAGGTCGGCGCGAAGGGCGGGATCCGTCTGGGCCCGGGCGATGACTTCGGCGCTCTCGGCCAGCGCCACATGGTGTAACACCTCGGCGCCGGTGGCTCCGCCCTCGATACCCAGCCGGAGCACGGCCTCCGCCGCCCGCGCCGCGTAGCGGGGTGGCAGTCCTTCGGGTAGCAGCTCGTCGAGTTGGCCCGGCTCCAGGGCCCGCAGCCACCCGGCGCACGCTTCCTCGTTGGAGGAGGCGTCGGCGAGATGGGCGCTGAAGACCTTTCGTGCGTCCGGTGGGTGGTGGTGCACCACCGGCATGCCCAGGTGGTCCGCCAATGCGCCGGCCAGCCCTGGGGCATCCGTTAGCACGATGATCAGACGCGCCCCGGCCTCGGCCAGGGTTGTCTCGAGGCGGGACAGCTCCCATGCCCGGAGTGCGAACGGGTCCGGGGGCTCCATCACCAGGTATCCGTGCACCCCCTGAGCCCGCGGCCCCCACCGGGAGAAGTTGACGGCGCCGTCCACCTGGACGAGCACGGGCTCCTCACCGCCATGGGCCAGCAGGTTAAGGGCATGTGTCTCACGTCCTGTCCCTGGCTCACCGAGGAGCACGGTGATGCCGGAGTCGAGTGCGGCAAGCGCGTCCTTGAAGCGAGGCGGCGGCACAAAGCGCCGTCTCGCGGTCTCCAGGTGCTTGGCCCGTACGGGGCCCTGCCTCATCGGCCTCGCGGCCGTGCCGCCGTCGGCCGGGTGGGACACGGTATGCCGCTGACCGCCCGTCACCAGGCCGGTATTGACAGTGCCGTGCGGAGCTACGACCACCATCTCCCGGCCGGCCAACGCTGCTACGAGGGCGTCGAGGTCTCTGCCTTGAGGAATCTCAGATGTCCCCATCAGCTCCACCGTTGACGTGGCCGGGAAGCTCGATGGTGGTGACGTGCTGCCCGCCGTGGACGGTGCCGGTGTTGATGATCCCGCGTTCGGCCTTCAGGACCGTCGCCGGGGAGGCGTCCGTCTCAAGGGCCGTGTCCGGCACCGCGCGACGGGCGGCCACCGACTCCGCGGTCTCCTGCGGTCGGAGGAACGCGATGACGTCGTCCGTACTGTGATTCTCTTCTACTCGCATGTTGCCCTTCAATGCTCTGGGCACTCGGAAAGTGGATCGAGCACCCGTCTCCTGGACGAATCGAGAATCCCGCGTATCGGTCCACGCGTCCGTTCCCGAGGCCCAGAAACGAGGTGACCGTGGTCACATAAAAGGACTCGCGGAATCTCATGCAACGAAAGAGCGAGTGCGCTGCCCGAAGACAGCGCACTCGCTCATTGATTCGATTGTCGAGCTCAAATCCTGATGTCAGATGACCCCGTCGGGAACGGGACGGCCGAGCGCGGAGATCCGATCCCGCAAGATGTAGGAGATCTCTTTGCGCTCCTGATCGGTCAGCGTGCCCAGCAGTAGGGCCAATTCCTCCTGCCAGTCACTGCGCGGCGGGCTCAGCAGACTCTGGTGGTCGACCGACCAGTCCAGCACCTGGCGCACCTGGTCGGGATGTCTGAGGAGCCAGAGCGCCGCCAGGGACACCGGCCCGGCGTGCAGCGCTTGGAGGCAGAACTCGTACTCGCCACGACGGCTGGTCGTCCACGAGTAGCGGACTCCCTCGCCCTGCTCCTGACCGAGCAGCAGCTCCTCGGCGCTTTCACGGAGTCGTACGTCGAACACTCGGTAGCTCAGGCCGGTTTCGTCCAAGCGCTGAGGCACGCCAAGGTACTGCATGATCTCCGGAGCCCCCAGCCCGCTGCCGCCCGCCGCTTGTGCCTCGGCCAGGTGGTGCAGGGCGCCGGTGAGATGGGTCCGCACGACATGCCAGCCGTGCACGGTCCTCGTGCGCACGACGCGTACGGGAGCGTGGACCCACCACGAGACCCACAGTTCCACCGATTCCGTTCCATATACGGTAGGCAGGCCAACCGCCCGCGTGGTGTCCACATGCTCGGTCGTGTCCACCCGGAAGACGTCGGTGTACCGTCCGCCCAGGCCGGGCGGAGGCGCCTCGTCCGGCACGGGTCCGTAGGATCCGGCGTCGTCCGGATCCCCGCCCCAGCCGAGAAAGCGGTATTCCCCGGCCTCGTCCCTGAGTACCAGGGACCAGTCCCTGGTCGCGGACCAGCGCTGACGAAGGATCTCCCGCCAGGGTGGGCCGGGAACCCGGAAGTAAAGACGCTCGGTCGACTCGTCACTCATGCTGCCTCCCCTCGTTCACCGGCGCGCCACCTGCTGAGCGAAGCCCGCGCCGTGTTCAGTCCGGCCCACCCGTCAGCGCCCGTCTCATCCATTTCGACGAACAACCCGAATTCACCGAATTGCATGGCGCGGGCCAATGCGGTAAACAGCTTTTCCACCGCGCGGAACTGCGTTTCGTCCCACCGCGCCCAGTCGGCCCAGCGTAGTAATGCCGAACAGGTCACGTCGAACGACCTCTCTGTGTTCAACGCACGGCGGACGATTTCCACTATCGACTCCGCTTCCGGAGTCTCATCCGCGAGTCTCCGCATGAACCACGCCGGGAACTGAAGCAACTGGCCGAAGAGCGAAAGCACCTGTTCCGCGTCGCATCGCTCCGCGTCCAGCCATTCGACCAGCCGACCGAACACCTTCGCTTCGTTGCCTGCCTGGAAAAGGCTCAGGAGCGCCACCCGCACGGCCAGCAGAACCTTGCCGTCGTCGTCCTGGCCTTTCTCGCCAGGACGGCTCCGCACACCGAGGAGGAGATCGTGAAGAAGCCGCAGGGCCAGGTCCGGACGTGAGAGCCCGAACTCCGCACCGCAGGCATACGCCACCGTCGTTCTCAGGGGCACGCCGGCCGCCAGGCTCCAGCGCTGGAGGCGATAGCGCACCTCCGCGACGAGTACCGGGTCCTCGGCCGCGATGCCCAGCGCGTTCGCCGCGATGAGACGGCTGGTCGTGCGGTCCGATTCGGCGAGAGCCTGGATGTGCCGCAGTGCGCGCCGTCCGCCTCCCCACCTCGCCGCCCTGCCCATGAACTGGCCAACTGGCCGGGTGAGTTCGGTGGTGCGCTCCACTTCCCGCAGCCACTCGACCAGAAGGTCCGACAGCTGCCCGTACTCACGCCACACATGTCTGAGCACTGCCTCGGCCTGCCGGTGCCTGACGAACACGACCCCTTGCACAGTGTGTGCGTAGGCTCCCTCCGTACTGATCGCGCGTTGCTGGCGCACGGCGCGAACGATGTGCAGCAGATCCGTCAGGGACCGCCGGAAGACAAAGTCCGGGTTGGGACGCCCGCTCTTATCAGCTCCTGAGGCGCCCGTCGGCGGCAGCTCCGCCGTCAGACGCCCTTCGGACAGCTTCAGCAAGCGGGTGGCTTCCTCCCTGACGAGTCGGTGGTCCAAGCCCTCGTAGACGGAGGCAGCCAGCAAGAAGGCCAGGGCATCCGGGTCGCCGCGCAACTCCCTCATGAGTTCGGGAACTTCCTGCTCGGCCCGGTAGCTCAGCCGGTCACCCAGGTCACCGAGCGCGTCCGGGTCACCATCAGCCGTCACGATGGCCGTGACCAGCTCCACCACCTCGGCCGGCACCAGCTCCGGGACCAGCAGGTCGCTCAGCTCATGGCGCCGGTTCAGCGCCGACAGCAGACGCTCCCGCTCCCGCTGATCCGGAACCACCTTCTCGAAGTAGCCGCCGAAGACCATGGCGGGCGGGGGCGGTACGCAATGCATGGGACGGACGTGCAAGTCCTGTTCGAGGCGGCGCAGCAGCGCCGCGTCATCGGGCAGTATGATCACCATGTGTGCCTTGGCCTTCTCAAGCAGTGAGCGCACATGTCCTAGGACACCGGGGCCGAGAGGCCGGGACGGGAACAGGCCGTCCACCAGGTAGCCGCGCGCCGACGGATCGGTTGGCCGCCAGCGGTCCAGTTCGGTGACGCTGTCCAGTGCCACCACCAGGGACCCCTCCCCACAGCGCTCGCGCAGAAGGTTCAGCGCCACGGTCCGCCGGCCCGAACCGGGGCGCCCGGCCAGGAAGAGCGGACCGTCCTTCAGCTCTGCGAAGGCCTCGCCGAACCAGTCGGGCCGCGCAAATCCGAAGGCAGCGGCCTGTACCTCCGCCTCCGGAACGGGTCCCTCGCGCACCGTGCCTTGCCGGGGTTCCTGCCCTTCGTTCACGGGCCCGTTGTGCACACGCTGGCCGCCGTGGACAGCTCCGGAATTGAAGTTTCCTTGCGGGGCGTACACAAACGAGAGTGGACTCCCCGCGGCCGCGCCAATGGCGTCGAGCAACTCGGGGACGTCGTGCTCGGCCTCGGTACGCGACGGTCCGTCGTCGGGTGGCGTCTCCGGCACGGCCGATGCCGAACCGGGCGGCTCCGCCGACTGCGGCTCCTCGTCCGGGGTCACTGCCGCCCCTGGTACTTGTTGCCGCGGACCTGATCCCCCTGAAAACCGCGGACACGGCCGGCCTTGTTGCCCTCAATGTGATCGCCGGCGACATTGCGGTTGGCCACGCTCTGTCCACCGTGGACCGTGCCGGTGTTGATGTTGCCGCTGGGGGCGCTGTTCCTCACCTGAGGAGTCGGTGTGTCGTCGTACTGCTGCGGACGGACCGCTTCCGGCACGGACTCCTCGGTGGTGTCGGCGACCGAGGTCTCCTGGTAGAGCGGCCCGGACGGCTGGGGTACGTAGATCCAGGCGCGCTGGGAGAACGGCTTGCCGTCGACCGTTGCGGCCACCTCAACGAAATGGTCGGGATGGCGTCCGGTGTACCCACCGGCGACGGCGTCCTCGTAACAGCGGTCGGAAAGGATCGCCGCGACGTGGGTGATGTTCTCCTTGTGAGAGGCAAGCACAGCCTTGACGGGACGTGAGTCGAGCAGGCGATGCGTGTCGTTGCGCGCCGTGCCATTGCCGCTGAACTCGTCGCCGGTGTCGGGCAGCGGGCCGACATGCACACTGGCTCGGAGCCTGATCGGCATCGCCCCATAGGACAGGACGTTGTAATCGGTCAGTACGTCCTGAAGTGTGAGGAGCAGAGGGTGGATCACGAAGGACATCCGTGCGGGGTCGAACCCGAAGACGTAGCCGTCGCCGGTCGAGGCGGGGAATGTGCGGTCCTCCCAGAGATCCCCCAGTTCTGCCCTGGACAGCGCGGTCTTGAGAAGCTCCGGTACGGCCCGGCTGACGGCTTCGTGCTCGATCGCCGAGCGTCCCGTGAAGTCCTTGGCGTCCACGGCCAGGATGCCCCGGTAGGCAGGCAGCGGACGGCTCTGGGTGTAGGGGCGGACGATTCGCCGGGGCAGTTCGCTGCTGAACTCGTGCATGTCACTCCTCTGTGAAGCCCAACGGATCTCTGGTAGATCGGGCCGGGGCGCTCGTGCGTGCGGTGGCTCGCGTTTCGAGCTTCACAGTGAGCGCGGAAACGTTCGGCGCCGCAGGACCGGACGAGGAGTGACGTGGAGCACATCGCGTACCGGGGTGGCATGGCCGGCGATCATCTCGCGCAGCCCTTCCACCCCGATCACTTCGATCCGGCGTTTCCCGGCCTCCACTAGATCCTGGCCGAGCCGCTCCAGCGCCTTACTGACGGCCTTGCGGCCCACACCGATGTGCTGTGCCAGGTCTTCCCTGGTGAGGTCGAAGGATCGCTCTCCGCCAGACACCTCGACCAGACGAAGCAGGGCCACGGCGAGCCGCTCGTGCACGGCCCCGTCATGGATCTCGGTCTGCTCCAGCAGACGACGGGAGGCCATCACGGCGAGCGGATAGGCGAGCCGGTGATTTTCCACGAAGCGCCTGAAATCCTCTCCAGGGACGAGAGCTGCTTTGCATTTGCTTATTGTCCACACACTGGCCATTCGCACACCCACACCCTGAAGCGCCATCTCGCCCAGGATCTCGCCGGGCCCGCGGAAGGCGAGCAGCCGCTGCCGCCCGTCGCGGTCGGTTCGAACGACTTTCACCAACCCACTGACCAGTGCGAGTACGTGAGTACCCTCTTCGCCTTGGCGCAGCAGCACTCGTCCGGCCAGGTAGGTGTGGTTCGTATATCGCGTCAGCTCGACCCACTCCTCGTGCGGCACCAGAGCACGAAGAGGCGACAGCGAGAGGGGGTAATCTTCGCTCATGCGATCACGGTAGAGGAGGAGCCCTCCGAGTAAGTGCCGAATTCTGCATTCCGCGCTCGCGGCAGGGCAAAGAGGCCGAAACGCTTCTATTCGATGAGTCTCTGCTGGAACCAACCGAGCACACTGCCCCCCTTTTCGCACGTCGCCCAGAAGGGCGGTCACCGTCTGCTGGCGTACGAGCGGTTCCAGATCGGCCAGCGGCTGGTCCAGCAGAACGAGATCGGGCCCTTTCCCCGGGCCACCGAGAGGGCGACCGGGGTGCGCCGGCCCCTGGAGAGCCGTCCCACCTTGGCGTCGAGTGGTACCGGACCCCGAGCGCAGGAAGTCCTCGGCCAGCCGCTGGTCCCACTCCGGGGTCAACTCCTGGCCGAGCCGCAGGGTCACGGCCACGGTGAAGCGCGGGAACAGCGGCTTCACCTGCGGGAGGAACGCGACGCGCCGACGCGCGCACGGTCCTCCGGCGGGTTCGCCGAATACCCTCACCTCCCCGGCCGTGGCCTGCCGCAACCCCGCCACGATCTCCAGCATCGTGGCCTTCCCCGCCCCGTTCGGCCCGACGAGACAGCGGGAAACCGGAACGTCGCGTCGCGCGGCACCCAACGCCCCCCAGCCCCCTGCTTCTCCAGCGGCAGTTCCACCAGTTCCCGTACGTCGTTGTGGTTCAGGTCCCCGGGCAGCGCCCGCTCCGACCAGTCGGACAGCTCCGCGGGGATAGTTGGCGTCGGGAGGGGGCGAACCCCGCCGACGCCGTGAGGGCCGGACGGCCGTGCCGGGAACAGCGGGTCCGGTCGGCACGGTTACATGTTCCAAGGGACCGGCGCCGTACGGGCCGGGAGTACGGAGACCGAAGGTCTACCGCCCCACCAGGATCCGGGTTCACGCAGGAGGACTGTTTTTCATGACTGGCCGACCCTTGACGCTCATGGCCGTACACGCACACCCCGACGACGAGGCCACCGGGACCGGAGGAATCCTCGCGCGGTATGCGGCGGAAGGCATCCGTACGGTTCTCGTGACGTGTACCGACGGCGGTTGCGGTGACGGGCCGGGAGGCGTCAAGCCGGGCGATCCCGGACACGATCCGGCGGCCGTCGTCGCGATGCGCCGTCAGGAACTGGAGGCGAGCTGTGACGTCCTGAAGATCAGCGATCTGGAGATGCTGGACTACGCCGACTCCGGGATGATGGGCTGGCCGACCAACGACGCTCCCGGGGCGTTCTGGCAGACCCCCGTGGAAAAGGGCGCCGCCCGGCTGGCGGAACTCATGCGGCACTACCGGCCGGACGTGGTCGTCACCTACGACGAGTACGGCTTCTACGGCCACCCCGACCACATCCAGGCCCACCGCATCACGATGGCGGCCGTGGAGATGATCGCGCCGGAGACGGCCGCGCCGACCCCGAAGGTGTACTGGACGACGATGCCCCGATCGGTGATGCGGCGGTTCGGGGAGGCGATGCGCGAGTTCGACGAGGACACGGCGGGGACGGAGCCGGACCCCGCCGAGGCCGCCGAGATGGCCAAGATCGGCCTCCCCGACGACGAGATCACCACGTGGGTGGACACCACCGCGTTCAGCGGTCAGAAGTTCGACGCGCTGGCCGCGCACGCCAGTCAGGGCGAGAACATCTTCTTCCTCAAGATGGGCAAGGAGAGGTTCGGCGACTTGATGGGCATCGAGACCTTCGTACGGGTCAAGGACGCCACCGGCGCGGCCGTACCCGAGAACGATCTCTTCGCCGGCCTGCGCTGACGCGCCCGCTCGCCCGCCCGTCCGCTCACCCTCGATTCCAGGGGGCGCTGCCGTACGGATCTGTTCGCGCGCGAGGCGTCGACCGGCGATCTCCACCTCTTCGAGGAGGGACGGGTCGCGGTCGGCCCGCGCTTCTCAGGTCCGGGGCATCCGGGATCTCAGCACGTCGACCTCGCAGCCCGGCGCGAACGGGTCGAAGCCGTGCCCGGCCAGCCAGCGGACCACCAGCAGGCTGCGGACCGACCACCACGCGCGGATCACGTCGAGGTCGACGTCGGTGCCGTAGCCCGCGAGGACGTCGCCGAGGCGCTCCTCGTGTCCGAGCGTGAGGGTGGCGAGGTCGTAGAGGGGATCGCCCCGGCCCGCCTCGGACCAGTCGATGATGCCGGTGACCTCGTCGTCCTCGGTGAAGACGTGGGTGATCTGGAGGTCGCCGTGCGTGAAGGCCGGAGTCCACGGCCGGAACGCGGCCTCGGCGACCTCGCGGTTGCGGGTGACCAGGTCGGCGGGCAGGACGCCGTTCGTCACGAGCCGTTCGCACTCGGCGTCGAGGTCCGCCGCCAGCTCGACCGGGTCCCGGCCGGCCCCGCCGGCCCGGGACGGCAACGGCGCGTCGTGCAGCCGCCGGACGGCGGCGCCCGCCGCGGCCCATGCCGCCGATGACGCGGCCGACGGCTCGCCGAGGAGGCCGAGCGCCGTCCCCCGCACCGCGGCGATCGCCAGCACGGGCGGTTCGCGCCACAGGACCTTTGGGGTCGGGACCGGCACGAGGCCCATCGCCTCTACCTCGACGTCGATACGCGCCTGATCGGCGTCGACCTTCAGGAACACGTCGCCGACGCGCAGGGTCGCGCGCTCGGAGTGGGCGACGATGACTTTGACCTCATCCATGGGCGAGCAGTATCCCGGGGGTGATCGCCTGTGTCGCGGGATTTATCGCGTGCGGTCGTACGGCCGATCCCCCTTCCCGCCCTTCGGCGGTGCCGGGCTTTGTCCCTCGGCTCCTCGGCCCCTCGGCTCCCCGGCTGCGGGGCCGACGCGGGCGGCGGCGCGGAAGTGTTCGTTGTACAGCCGCAATTCCGCCTCGTAGTCGAACAGTTGGGGGGTACCTCTGCTCCGGTCGGGCGTCACGGTCATCAGCTCCTCTCGGTACCGAGGGCAACATCCTCCTCAGGTCATGATGGACGGGCGGGGATCTGTTCGCTTCAAAGGGGGGCGCGTGAGCGACGGTATTCAGTGGATGGCCGGCACGACGACAAGTTCCGGGTGGATGCTGGATGTGCACTTCGCACGCGGCATCGACGCGGAGGAGCTGGCGGTGCGTATGGGGGCGTCGCGCGGGGCGGCGGCGGGACCGATGACCGACGCCGAGATGGCCGACCTCGACGTCGACGGCTTCCCCGACCGTGGGCCGGGCGGCGCCGTGGTCCGCGTCGGCGAACACGCGGGCTGGGCGTTCGCCCTCCTGTACGGCGCCTACCTCAACCGGCTGGAGGAGGTCTCGCGCGACGGCGTGGAAGCGGTCCGCCACCACCACAACTCGGAGCATCCGCCCACCACCGTCCTGTACGCGCGCGACGGCCGTACCGTCTGCGGATTCGGGCTGTGCGAGGAGCGCCACCGCTATGGCCAGGAGCCTGATCTGCTCCTGCCCGACCTCGTGGCCGCCGGGACCCTGAACCCGGATGGAGAGACCTACCGCGTCGTCGGCGTCGACGACTACGACGATCGCAGGCGCCGCGGCTTGGCCGTCTTCGAGGAGCGCTTCGGGCTCTCGCTGCCGCGTACCGTACTCACCGAAGACGCTCTTCCCGTGTACGCGGTCACGGGCTCACCGGCGCCCGACTTCGCGGAGGTCTCCGCGTGGGCTGCGGCTGACGGCAGGCCTCTTCCCGACGGGCGCCTGGGCCTGATTCCGGCCGGGCTGCGCAGGGACTACGAGCGGGCCGCCGAGGTTTGGTAGCGTGCGCCGCCGCTCGGGGTCTTCTGGACGTTGCGGTCGGTGACCGGTTGCGCTTACTGATGTCCTCAATCGCCGGACGGGCTTGGGTTTGTCGTGGTGACGGGGGGCGGGGCCTGCGGAGGTACGTATGTCCGGACTGCATGTTTTACGGCGCCTCAGGGACTCGTCCAGTTCACCGGTAGTCATGCGCCACAAAACACGCTTTACGTCCGGACACACGCACCTCCTCCGACCCCACCCCCCTCACGCCGACGGGAGACGCAACGACCCCGCCCGCCCGGGACGCCTGGCCTCTGCCCGGTGGACGGTGCCGCTTACCAACGTCCTCAATCGCCGGACGGGCTGGAGTGTGCCCCTGCGCGGTGCGCAGGTGACGGTTACTGCGTCCTCAATCGCCGGACGGGCTGGAGTGTGCCCCTGCGCGGTGCGCAGGTGCGGGTTACCGATGTCCTCAAACGCCGGACGGGCTGGATGGTGCCCCCGGTGTCCTCCAACGCCGGGGCGGGCCGGGGTTTGTTTTGGCGCGGGCCTGGGAGGGGGACGGGCAGGGGTCGTGTCCGGAACGTAGAGCGTGTTTTGTGTCGCATGGCCCCGGTGAACCAAACGACCCGCCGAACGCGACGTAAAACATGCAGTGCAGGACACGACCCCTGCCCGGCCCCCGGCAACAACCCGCACCCAAACCACCGGGCCGCAGCGGGCACAACCAAGCCCGTCCGGCGATTGAGGACAATCAGGAACCCGCGCGGACACCGGGCACGCGGGCACCATCAAGCCCGTCCGGCGACTGAGGACAAAAGCACGGCCGCCAGGCCCGTCACACCCGGTCCTGGAAAACGCAGTTCCATACGTGCGTGCCCGCCACACCGCCATCGCCCCGCACAGCCACCGCGTCCGTGTACGCACGCGTCTCCGCCGCCAACAGCCCCGCATGCAGCGGCTCGTACGCCTTCGTCGCCGCGTTCCACCGGCTGATCCGGTACCCCGCGACGGTGTCGCAGTCGGGCGCCTTGTTGCACCGCCAGTTGATGGAGGGGCCGTCCTGGCCGGGACCGATGACGGTCCCGTACCCCATGTCGCCCAGGTCCCAGTCCCGCGTGACCGTCACCGACGGCCGGACGTCCAGTTCGGTGGCCTCGACGACCGGCACCCTCGGGTCGCCCACCGGCAGCGCGTTGCTCCAGCGGTCCTTCGCGACGACCGCGTACACGTACGTCTCGCCGTCCGGCACATCGCCGCAGAGGACCGCGAGCGGGTCGCTCGTGCCCTCCCCGCAGGAGGCGGAGCCGAGCCTCTGACCGTGCCGTCCGGCTGCCGGATGCCGGTCCGGGCCACGTAGCCGGCGCCGCTCAGGAGACGTACGCGTCACCGGCCGGGGACTGTCGGCTGCCGACGGCCTTCGGGCTGCTGGCCCTGCCCTTCGGACTCGGCGTGCTCGTGTGCTGCCTGCGGCTCCGGTACGCCTCCGTCACGCCACCTGCCCACTCGTGGGCCGTCATGGGAGTGGTGGGCGGCGGCAGTCTGGCACCGGTCGGCTTCACCGCTGCCATGCTGAGCCCCGGCCTGCCGGAGGCGCTGCTCATCACGGCGGCCGGCATTCCGCCGGTCGCGCTCCTGGTCGCGTTCCACGCCCGGAGCGTGCGCCGCGAGCCAGGCCCCGCTTCGCGGACACGCCCTGGGGCCCGGCCCGGCCCGCCGCGCGCGCCGGTGTCCCGGCGGGTGTGAAGATCCGGTCCAGGTGGTGGCGCAGGACCGCGAGGTGCGGCCTTCCTCGTCGGTGGGCACGCCGGCCTCGGCGGCCACCTCCCGCAGCGCAGGCCGACGGCGTGCGGTCCGCGCCGTCCCGCGACCCGGATGAGCGCCTCGGAACCTCCAGGAGGTGCCACCGTGCCCACCGTGCCCGACCACACCACCCGTGTACGCCGCGGCCCCGGCCCGTGGTACTGATCCACGGTCCGGGCGGCTGCTCGGCCCAGTGGTACCCCCACATCCCCGGTGACCCCGGCCGCGGCGTCCAGCGTGGATCTTCGCCGGCCCGTTCGCGACCTTCGCCCCAAGGCGCCGTGCCCGCGCCCGCGCCCGCGCCGAAATCGTCGCGGTTTCCGGCGACGTCGACTCCGGCGGCCGGTGGCGCCGGTAGCGCCGGTAGCGCCGGTACGGTACGGGGCGCTCCTGCCACGCGTACGGAATCAGGGAACGAGGTGGCCCGCGGCGCGGAACAGTTCGTACCACTCCGCCCGGGTGAGCGGAAGGTCGGAGCCCTGGGCGGCGCCCGCGACGCGCTCCGGGCTGGTGGTGCCCAGCACGACCTGCATCTGGGCGGGGTGGCGGGTGATCCAGGCGGTCGCGATCGCGATGGCGGGGACGTCGTACTGACGGGCGAGACGGTCGATGACGGCGTTCAGCTCGGGGTAGTCCGGCGAGCCGAGGAAGACACCCGTGAAGAAGCCCGCCTGGAAGGGGGACCACGCCTGGATGGTGATGTCGTGCAGACGGCAGTAGTCGACGATCCCCCCGCCGTCGAGGGTGACCGCCTGCTGCTCGGCGAGCATGTTCGTGGCGACGCCCTGGGCGATGATCGGCTCGTGGGTGATCGAGAGCTGGAGCTGGTTGGCCACGATGGGCTGGCGTACGTACTTGCGCAGCAGGTCGATCTGACGCGGGGTCTGGTTCGAGACACCGAAGGCGCGCACCTTGCCGGCGGACGCGAGCTCGTCGAAGGCGCGGGCGACCTCTTCGGGCTCGACCAGCGCGTCGGGGCGGTGCAGGAGCAGGATGTCGATGCGGTCGGTCCGCAGGGCCGCGAGTGAGCCCTCGACCGATTTGACGATGTGCTCGTACGAGAAGTCGTAGTACGGCCCGTCCGTGACGATTCCCGCCTTGGTCTGGATCGTGATCTCGTCGCGCTGCGACGGGGTCAGCGCCAGCGCCTCGGCGAAGCGGCGTTCACAGTGGTGCAGTTCGCCGCCGTAGACGTCTGCGTGGTCGACGAAGTCGATGCCCGCGTCGCGCGCGGTGCGGACGAGTTCGCGGATCTCGTCGTCGGTCTTGTCGGTGATACGCATCAAGCCGAGCACGACGTTCGGGGCGAGGATGTCGGTGCCGGGCAGGGTGAAGGTCTTCACGACGGTGTGCCTTTCGGGTGTTCAGATCCGCACAGTGCAAACGGGGCCAGTCTGCACTTTAGGGGGCGGGGGGTCCATCGGCGGTGCGCAGCGAGGCCCGGGGCGCGCGGATGGCTGAGCCGCCGGGCTGTGCCGGGGGCCCTGGGGCTCGGGACGGATCGTGAAGGCCTTCGGAACCGCCGGGTGCGGGAGGTGTGTGGTGTTCTACGGGGCACTGGAGCTGGACGAGATCGTCCCGGCGATGGGTGAGCCGGCCGGGGTGGCGATCAACATCGTTGACGCGGACGGGGCGATGCTGTTCCCGCCGGTGGTGGGGATCGCGGCGGACGAGGCCGCGCAGACGTGGAAGGACACCGACCGGGCGGTGGACAACACGTTCGGCCCCTCCCCCGAGGAACGGGCCGCCCAGCCACGGCAACAGCCCCCGGGTGACGGGTGACACGTGTCGGGAAGGCCGGGAGGTCGCCGTCGGCAGACTGGTCCACCACGCCGCCCACGGCACTTTCGACATGCTTCTGTCAAGTTGACAACACGCCTGTTCCGAGAGGGTATCCAGGCGTCGGTGGGCTGGGCCGGAAAGGCTCCACGCCGATGGGCGGCGACCGAACGGCGACCCCGGAACCGCGTCGACCCGCCCTGACCAGCCAGTCGGCCGCCCCTGCGCAGAAGAGGTACCTCAACCTTCTTTTGTCCTGAATCCAGCTGTGCCGCGTGGCCGGTTCCTGGAAGGGTTTGCTCCCGTCGAAAGGTCGTAAGAAAAGCACCCATTCTGGGGAAGCTTTACCCCGTACAAAGTACGTCGGCCCGCCTTTCGGCCGCCGGATGAACGCCGCTGGTCATGGCGCCGCAATGACGCCGCAACAGATCCACCCATGGCCCTTGCCCGACCCGGAATCCGTCTTGTGCACGATGCGCCCCACTCCTGCGGCAAACATGCGATCCGACAATTTTTCTACGCGCGTCACGCGCACGAAACAAGGACGATATCAGCCCTGCCGGAACGATCGGTCCGACGCCACAGAATTCGGAGACCTGCCGTGGTCAGTCAGCTCACCTCAGCGTCACCAGGAATCGTCGCCTCAAACGACACACAAGGCCCGCGCTATTTCGTGCTGGGGCCGGTGGCGATGTATCAGGACGGCCGGTTGTGCACACCCAGCGCCCTCAAGCAGCGGGCCCTGCTGGTCCTGTTACTGCTGTCCGCCAACACTCCCGTACCGACCGACCGGCTGATCGAGGGGCTGTGGGGGGAACGCCCGCCGCAGGCCGCAGGTGCGACGCTCCAGATGTACGTTTCCGGCCTGCGCCGCGCCCTGGACCCCGCGCACGGCGCGGCCTCCCGTGACCCGCGGCACCACCCGCTGCTGAGCACCGAGACGGGCGGCTACCAGATGCGGCTGGCGCCCGGCGAACTGGACCTGGACCGCTTCCGCTCCCTCACCTCCGCCGGCCGCCGCCACCTCGCCGCCGGACGATGTCAGGAGGCGGGGACGGCACTCAGACAGGCCCTGGCGCTCTGGCGCGGGCGTCCGTTCTCCGGCATGGAACACTCCGGCCGGCTCGGCTCGTACCGAGTGCGCCTGGAGGAGGAACACCTCTCGGCACTCGGCGACTACATCGACGTCGTCCTGTGCCGGGGCGAGAGCCACGAAGTCGTGGATGTCATCAGTGAACTCCACGAGTTGTGCGCCTCCCACCCCCTGCGGGAGTCGTTCCACGAGCAGTTGATCCGCGCCCTGTGCCGCGTCGGCCGCCGCGCCGACGCGCTCATGGTCTACGCCCGGGTACGCGGCATGATGACCGCCGAGCTGGGCATAGAGCCGGGCCCCGGCCTCAAGGCGGCCCAACTCGCCGCCCTGGAAGGCCGCGAGCCCTACGGGACCGGGCATCCGCGCTGCCGATGACAGAGCCGGACGGACGCGGCGCGATCGGGCTGGGTCCGGGCCCCGATCGCGCCGCGTCCGTCCGGCGGCATGTCCTGAAGCGTGTCCTGGAGCGTGTCCTGGAGCGTGTCCTGGAGCGTCTCGCGAAGTGTGTCCCGGAGCATGTCCCGGAGCGTGCTACACTCCGGCCCGCTCGCCCCGGAGGCACGAGGCGCGGTGGGCGCGGGCGTCCTCGTCGTCGGTCTCCGCCAGCACCGCCTCGAAGTCGCTCGCGGCCTCGGCGAAGCGGCCCGCCGCCTCGTACACCAGACCCCGGTTGTAGCGGATCTCGATCCCGCCGCCGAGCCCGATGGCCCGGTCGAAGTCGGCCGCGGCCGTGTCCAGGTCGCCCGCTCCGAAGGCGATCTCCGCCTTGACCGCCCACGCCTCCGACAGATCCGGGTCGCTCTCCAGGGCCGCGGCGAGCGCGTCGAGCGCGGATTCCGCCTCGCCCCGCTCGGCCAGCAGACGGCCCTTGAGGGAGAGCAACTGGGCGTTGCCGGGGTCCAGTTCGAGGCCCGTCGCCACGTCGCGCAGTGCGGACTCCTCGTCGCCCAGTTCGGCGTGCACCCCCGCCCGGTTCAGCAACGCGTCCGTGTTGCGCGGGTCGAGGACCAGCGTACGGTCGAACTCGGCGAGCGCGCCGGTGATGTCGCCCAGCTCCAACCGGGCGTCCCCGCAGTTGTAGTGGCCCTCGGGGAAGGGCGGTTCCAGGGTCAGCGCGTGCTCGTAGTCGGCCAGCGCCTCTTCGGTACGGCCCAGGCGGCGCAGGATGTTGCCGCGGTTGAAGTAGTGGTCGGAGAACGAGTCGTCGAACTTCATGACCACCGCGTAGTCCGCCAGCGCGTCCTCCAGCCGGCCGCTCATCGCGTTGGCCTGGGCACGGTTGTACCGCAGGCCCACCCGGTGCCAGCTGCGCTCGCCGAGGCCGAGTTCCTTGTCCAGCCGCTCGATCCCCTGGTCGAGCAGCCGCAGCGCCTCGTCGATGCCCCCGGTGCGGGTGGCGACGAGGGCGAGCCCGTTGCGGTTGAAAACGGAGAAGAACGTACGCTCCTGCGGGTCCTCCAGGACCGACGCGATGGCGATCGCCTGGTTGATCCAGGCCCGGGCCACGGCCGGATCCCGCTTCTCCGGGCCGAAGTGGCGGGCGTAGAGCATGCCGGTCTCGTACGCGAGTTTCATGTGGACGGACGGGTCGATGGTGATCTGCCGGGCCTCGTCCTGGAGCGCCGCGGACTCGTCCGCGCGGCCGGCCGCGGCGAGCGACACCGCGGTGTCGCGCGTGAACTCCCACCAGTAGTCCGGCTGTTGCTCCGCGTCGACCAGGAGCAGCCCGCGCCTGCCGTACTCGACGGAGGTCGCGTACAGACCGAGGTACTTGCAGCGGGTCTGCGCCCAGCGCAGCGCCTTGACGCCGTCGGTGGCGCGGGCGCTGCCGCGTTCCAGGTGGTACGGGAGGGAGCCCAGCCGCAGCGACGGTTCCGCCTCGGCGGCGGCGGCCAGTACGGCGGCGCGCGCGTCGTGCAGCGCGGTACGCCGGGCCGGGTCCAGCGCCTCGTACGCGGCGAGCACCGCCGTATCGTCGGAAACGCCGTCGGACTCGACGAAGGCCTGGGCGAGGTCGTCCGGGGCGGCGGTCCCGTCGCTGTCGGACGCCGACCCCGCGTCGGACGACACGATCCGCTCGGTGTGAGCGAGCAGCGCCTGCGGCAGGGACTCCGAGACCGGTCCCGGCTGCTCGGGCGGTGTGTCGAGTCCGGTGGCGACCACCACGGTCAGCAGCCGCGCGGGAATCCGCCGCAGCAGCACGGCCAGGAACTCCTGGTCGGTGGGGTCGGCGTGTTCGACGTCGGTCACGACCAGGGTGTACGGGGTGTCCCCCGGACCCTGTCCCCCCGCCCCGCCGAGGTGGCTCTCGATGAAGTCGACCAGACCGTGGCACACGCGCAGCGAGTGCAGGCGCGCGGGATACCGGCTGAGCGCGACGGGCCCCTTGGCGTTCGCCTCCAGGGGACGGAGGATCGCCGGCACCAGGCCCGCCAACTCGGGTGTCGTCTCCTGGAGTTCGATGCGGTGGCGCTGCGCGAGGGCGGGGTCGCGCCGCAGCGTCTCCGGAGCGATCCGCCGCAGGAGCGTACCGACCGCCGTGTACGGCCCGCGCAGGTGACGGTGTGCGCTGACCGTCGCGAGGACGGGCGGCAGCACGAGACCGGCGATCAGCCGGTCACGGTCGGCCCGCAGCGGCGCCTGTATCCAGTAGTGGCTGCTCATGAGCCTGCCTTTCGAGCGGCGGAATGGTCTGTGGACGACGAGCGGGGCCGTCAGGCGGTGGGGTGGGTGGACGGAGAGCGGGGCCGTCAGGCGGTGAGGTGGGTGGACGACGAGCGGCGGCGCGCGCGGCGGTCCCTGAACGCGATCCACACCGGGAGCAGGATCTGCGCGAGCAGCAGGACAAGGAAACCCACCGCGTCGAGCAGGCGCAGACCGCTCGACTCCCCGGAGCCGAAGCGCTCCACCGAGCCCAGGAACATGTGGACGAAGACCGGCAGCAGGGCGAACAGCGTGGTGCTGAGGCTGATCGTGTAGCCGACCAGCACCAGCCACGCGTACCAGCGGGCCGCCTTGAGGTCCACGGGATACGCCGTGCTGAGGTCCGTGACCCGGTCGCGCCGGCCGACGAGGCGGAAGAAGCGGTTGCGCAACGTCTTCAGCGCGACGGTGTGCAGGTCGACGTTGCCGAGCACGGTGGTGATCAGCACGTAGATGTCGGTCCGCAGATAGAAGAAGAACTGCCACAGCAGACGGGTGAAGGTGGCGAAGGCGACGCTCAGGCAGATCCGGCCGGCCAGGGACGGGTCGCCGCCCGCCCCGCCGAGGACACCGGCGAGGACCACCAGCGCGCTCAGCACCAGGACGTCGGCGAGCATGCCCGCGAGGATCGGCAGGTAGCGCTTGCGCCGGGGCACCGCCACCAGCCCGTCGAGGGCGGTCTCGACCACCAGGAAGTAGAAGCGGTACGACATCGAGACGCGCGAGCGGATGCCCAGCCGGCGTCCGGCCAGCGCGTGGAAGATCTCGTGCAGGGCGATCAGCGGGGTGACCGCGACCAGCAGGGTCAGATTGACCACGGAGTAGTAGGAGCTGAAGACCAGGTCGTACGACGTCGGCACGAGGCTCGGCGAACGCACCATCATCACCACGGCCGCCAGCACCAGCGCCGCGTAGCAGAACCAGGCGTACGGCGAGAACACCGCGCGGCTCAGGCGTACCCACCGCAGCGGAGCGGTCTCGACGGGGGCCTCGTCGGCGGTCCTGGTGAAGCCCAGCTCCTCCAGCGCCGCCAGGACGTCCTCGACGTCCGCGCTCTCACCGTAGGCGCGGCGGTAGCGGTCTGCGGCCTCTTCGGCGGTCGCGCCGGCTTCGAGCCAGCGGACGAGTTGGGCGCCGTCCGGCGGGAAGACCGCGTACGAGTCGATGTCCGCGCGGCCGATCGTCACGTCGTCGCCGTCTTCGAGATAGACCAGCGGGTGGAAGAGGACCGGCTTTCCCGTGCCCTGGCTGGTGGTCTGTTCCGGCACCGCTCACCCTCGCTTCTCCGTGACCGCCCACGGTCGCCCTGTGCCGCCGCGCGCCCTGGGGCGTGTCCGCCCCAGGGGGCGGGTGCCGCCGCCCCGCGATGGTCTGCGGGACGGCGGTGCGCCCTAGGGCGTTTCCGCCCTAAGCCTGGATCAGGCGCTCGGGTAGACGGAGCAGCCCGCGGTCGTCAGACGGACGGGACCGGCCTTGCGGATCTGGATCTTCTTCATGGGTTACCTCCTGGAGTGGCGGATCGGACGTACTCGTTCACCTTCGGGGAGCCCTCCAGAACCTCACCAAAATCCCGCCAAACAGCGTCCGGTCAGGGCGTGATGACCAGGCGTCCGGTGACGTCGCCGGCGGCGAGGCGGGCCAGCGCGGTGTTGACCTCGCCGAGGGGGTACTCCGCGTCGACGCGGCCGTGGATCAGGCCCTCGGCGGCCATCGCCATGACGGTACGGGCGTCGGCGAGGGTGGCGCCGACGGAGCCCCGGATCTCGGTCTCGCGGACGACGACGTCGAGCACGTCCAGGGTGGCCGGCCTGCCCGTGTAGCCGACCAGGACCACCCGGCCGCGCGTCCGCGCCATGCGGACGGACCGCCCCGGCGTGTGCTCGTCGCCGACCGTGTCGATCACGGCGTGGCAGCCCTCGCCCCCGGTCGCCGCGAGCACCCGCGCGACCGGATCGCCGGCCAGCGGGTCGAGAGCGTCGGCGGCGCCGAAGGCCAGGGCCTGCTTCCGGCTCGGTCCGTGGGGATCGATCGCGAGGACCCGGGCCCCGTCGGCGACCGCGACCTGGATCACGGAGAGGCCGACGCCGCCGGCCCCGACGACCACGACGGTCTCGTCCGGGGCGACGCGGGCGACCGACCGTACGACCCGTACCGCGGTGGTGCCGGAACAGCCGAGGACGGCGGCTTCCGCGAAAGGGACGGAATCGGCGATCGGCACCAGGCTGCGGGCACCGGCCAGGTAGTACTCCGCGAGGCCGCCGTCGGTGTCGAAGCCGACCTTCGCCGCCGGACGCGGGCAGAGGTTCTCGGAACCCTCCGCGCACCAGGCGCAGGCGCGGCAGCCCTCGTAGTAGTAGGCCAGGACGCGGTCGCCGGGCTCCGTACGCGAGTCCGTACCCGGGTCCGGGCCCTCGCCGACCGTCACGACCTCCCCGGCGATCTCGTGGCCGAGGACGAGAGGCAGCGGCGGGGTGACGGCCGAACCGTCGGCGAGGTGCAGGTCCGTGTGACACAGACCGGCCGCCCGTACGCGGATCAGTACCTGCCCCGGCCCGGGAACCGGGCGCGGCCTGGTCTCGATCTCCAGCGGCCCGCCCAGGGCGCGCAGCACGGCCACTCGCATCACATCACCGGTCATGAACGCCGCCTCCCAAGGCTGCCCGCCGGAAGCCGGAACAACCGGACCGGCCCCGGGCCGGATCGTCACACGGCCGCACCTCCTTCGCGGCCCACGCGGCGGCGCATTGACGTTTCTTCCGGCTCTGACCTGCACGTTCCTCCCGCCGCACCCGTTCGGATTCACCCGAAGGACGGGCGGCAACCTCCCGTACACCTCGACTCCCCAGGCCCGTGCGCCCGCCCTCACCGGCCCTCCGTACCACCCTGACCAGCATCTCTGTCGATCCGGCCACCAATCCCCGGCAAACCGGGCGCCGAACGGACCCCACAGCGGACCCCCCGCCGGACAGTACGTTCCAGAGAAAAGGATCACCGGCACCAGAAAACGGAGCGGATCCGTGGACTTTGAAACCTTCCATCAGGCGTACCCGCACCTGCTGCGGTGGCTGATCAACGAGCCCGCGTACCGCAACGCGCCCCGGGGCCACGCGAGTCGTGAACAGCTCGGCGTACGCTTCCGGCTCGCGCGCGCCGACCAGCGGGTGCCGTTCGTGCCCGCCCGGCGCGTCAACATCGTCTTCAACTTCGCCGAGTCCCTTTGGTACTTGGCCGGCCGGGACGACCTCGACTTCATCGCGTACTACGCCCCCAGCATCGGCCAGTACTCCGCCGACGGGCGCCGCCTGACCGGAACCGCCTACGGCCGCGCCCTCTTCGGCGCCGCCGAGGGCCGCCCCGACCAGTGGCCGCTCGTCGTGGAGACCCTCCGCGAGGACCCCGACTCCAAGCGGGCCGTCATCCAGATCTTCCGCGGCGAGGAACTGGCCGTACTCGCCAACCCGGACGTCTCCTGCACCCTCGGCCTCCAGTTCCTCCTGCGCGACGGCGCGCTGCACGCGGTCGGCTTCATGCGGGCCAACGACGTCTACCGGGGCATGACCAGTGACGTCTTCTCCTTCACCCTCCTCCAGGAGATGCTCGCGAGGGAACTCGGCGTCCCTGTCGGCTCGTACGTCCACCAGGTGGGCTCCCTCCACCTGTACGACCCGGATCACGACCGCGCCGTGGAGGTGCTGGCCGACCCGGCCTCCGGCGAGGCACCGCCGTGGGAGTTCCCCGCCATGCCGACGGGCGACAACTGGCCCTGGGTACGTGAAGTCCTCGTCGTGGAGGAGCAGTTGCGCCTCGGCCGCCACACGTTCGCCGACGACGGTACGGGCGTGGACGCGCTCGGGCTGCCGCCGTACTGGACGCAGGTGGTCGACCTGTTCGAGATCCACCGGCGGATCCGCGGCAAGGAACGGGTCGGTGAGGAGCAGTTGAGCCGGCTGTCCCCGATGTACCGGCGCCTGGTCGAACAGCGTTGGCCCGCAGCGGTTTCCGCCTCCACTCCCGCCGCCGTCTGAAAGCCCGAAAGGCCCCCTCGGATGAATCCCAGCACCGGCACCGGCACCGGCACCGGCACCGGCACCAGCACCAGCACCAGCACCAGCACCAGCACCCAATGGAAGGAGACAGCCGGCATCGCCGACGGTTTCGACGCGTACGACGACCTCCCCGAGCGCCTGATCGGCTACCCCGCCGTCTTCGGCGCGGTGGGCATCGGCTCGCCCGGGGTGCGCACCGTCCTCGACTACGGCTGCGGGCCGGGGAAGGTCGCCGCGCGCATCGTCGCGGCGTCCGAGGCCGTCCGCGTCGTGGCGGCGGACATCGCCCCGCGCATGCTGGACATCGCGCGCTCCCGGCGTGCGCACCCGCGCGTCAACTACCAACAGATCGACAGCGGCAAGCTGTTGTCGCTCGCCGACCACTCCGTGGACGCGGCCCTGTCGTGCTATGTCTTCATCAACGTCGGCGAACTCGCCGTCCTGCGCGAGATCGCCACCGAGATCCACCGCGTCCTGCGGCCCGGTGCCCGTTACGCGGTCCTCGACACCAACCCCGCCACCACGGGCGTCCGCTTCTCCACCTTCCGCAGCGGGGAGCCGGGCCGTACCTACCGCGCGGGCGAACGCCGGCAGGTCCTGCTGGACCAGCCGGGCGGAGCCCCGCCGCTGGAACTGGTCGACCACCACTGGCCGCGCGAGACCTATCTCGACGTCCTCGGGGAGGCCGGCTTCACGGACCTGCGCGTCGAGGAGCCCGTACTCGCCGATCCGTCCCGGCTGCCCACCCCGGCCGGCGACACCCCGGCGGAAGCGACTCAGCCCCCTTTCCTCATCGTCACAGGAGCAAAACAATGACCACCACAACCACAGGCGCCACCACCACAGCCTCGCGCAGGACCCGCAGCGTCTTCCTGGGCGGCCCCTTCAAGGCCCTGGTCGACGCCGACGGCACCATGGACACCGAGGCGCGGGCCCGTATCGAAGCCGTCATCGACCGCCTGGAGAAGGAGGGTTACCAGGTCCACAACGCCCACCGCCGGGAGTCCTGGGGCGCGAAGTTCCTCACACCCGACGAGTGCACACGCCTGGACTACGACGAGATCGCGGCCAGTACGGTCTTCGTCGCGTTCCCCGGCAGCCCCGCCTCACCCGGCACCCACATCGAGATCGGCTGGGCCTCCGCCCTCGGCAAGCCGATCGTCCTGCTGCTCGAAGAGGGCCAGGACTACGCCTTCCTGGTACGAGGCCTCCACACCGTCGCCGACGTCACGTACCTGACCATCGGGGACACCGAGTCCCTGGCGGCCCAGGTCATCGACACCGTGGACCACCTGGCAGACAGGGCCGACCAGGCCTGACGCCCGTCTCATGCCAGGCATATCCGAATGCGGGTCCGGGCCGGGGTGGGGCATCCTGTCCCGGTGTACGAGAGCCATGTGACCGTGCTGTGCGACGGGGACGAGCTGGGCAGGCTGGAGCGGTGGGCCGCGCACCGCAGGGGTGTGAAATTCACCCACATCGAGTTGGCGCGGGGGCGGACCACCTCGCAGCCGATGCTGACGCTGCGCGGGACGCGGCCTTCGTACGACGCCGAGTTGACGGCCGTACGGAACCTCGCGGAGCTGCTGGCCGGGGACGGATTCGCGGTGGCGCGGGTGAAGGTCGAGTGCGTGCCGTGGGCGGCGGAGGTGCCGCAGGACGACGCCGACGTACGGGCGGCTGCCGGAATGCCGACCACGGTCGGCGGGCACGACGGACACGGCGGGCGGCACTTCGAGCACCATGTGAAGTTGCTGCTCGATCCGGCGTACGACCGGGAAGCCCTGGCCGCTCTCGCCGTACGGCACGGAGCCCACGTCTCGCGGAACGCGCGGAGGCGGCGGAAGGACGGCCGGGAGGAGCGCTTCGTCACCCAGCGGTGCCACGGGACGGGCGCCGAGCATGCGCGACGGGTCCTGGAAACACTGCTCTTGGAGCTGCGGGTGTACGAAGTGGTGGACGTGGAGCGTGAGTACGTACTGCTGGACAGCGGTCCGGGCCTGGACGAGGGGTGGTTGGAGTCGGCATGAGCGCGGAACACGACAGCGAGGAGAGCGCCGCCCGGTGGCGGGACGCGCAGGCGTCCTTGGCGGCTACGCCCTGGGGGCGCTCCGCGTCGGAGGTGCCCAGGACACTGCTGCGGGTGAGGGACGCCAAGGCGGTGCAGAAGGCGGTGTTCGATCCGGCCCTCAAGCAGTTCCCGAACGCCTTCCGGGCGTCGGACCCGCTCTTCTCCTCCCCCGACGCGACGCGGGCGTGGCAGACCGCCCGGTCAGGGGTGCTCTCCTCCGTACGGGACGGGGTGGCCGCCTCGCCCTGGGGACGGTCGCTGGTGCTGCGCGGCAGCGTGTTGATGGCCCTGTGGTTCGGCGAACAGGCCCGGGAGCCCGGTGATCTGGACTTCGTGGTCGTCCCCGCGTCGTGGGGAATGGACGAGGAGCGCACCTCGGAGCTGCTGGCCGGTGTCGCGGCGGCAGCCGGGGCGGAGGCCGCGCGGCGCGCGGACGGCGTCCGGATCGACGCCTCCGGCGCCGTGTGCGAGGACATCTGGACGTACGAACGGGTGCCGGGGCGCCGCATGATGCTCCCCTGGCACGCACCGGACACCCCGGGCGGGTGGATACAACTGGACTTCGTCTTCGGCGAGTCACTGCCGGAACCGCCGGAGCCGATCCAGCTGCCGTCCGGCGGGCTCCTGTACGGCGCCTCTCCCGCCCTGTCCCTCGCCTGGAAGGTGATGTGGCTGGTCAACGACGTGCACGCGCAGGGCAAGGACCTCTACGACGCGGCCCTGCTGGCCGAACGGCACACACTGCCGAACACACTCCTCCAGGAAGTGTTCCGGCTGGGCGGGGAGTGGCCGGCGTACGGGCGGGAGCGGGTACTGGGTGAGGACGTGGCCGAGGCGCTGCGCTCCGTGGAATGGGACCACTTCGCCGACGAGTACCCGCAATTCGCGGGACGGGAGGGGGAATTCACAACCCGGCTGCGGGAGGCGCTGACGCCGACGTTCGCCGACGATCCCGCCGAGCCGGATGGTCCGGATGGTCCGGATGGTCCGGATGGTCCGGGCGGGGCAGTTGCCTGAACTACAGGCTGTCGCGTTCGAGGCTCGATCTCGGTCGCACCATATCGCCCGCGTCTCCATAGGTCCGCGCGAGTGCCCGCACCGCGTCGGCCATGGCCCGGCGCAGGTCTTCCGGTGCGACAACCTCGACGTCGACGCCGAGTCGTAGCAGCTCGCCGCGCGCGTGCTCGGTGCTCTCCGTCGGAATGACCGCCTCGGTCCAGCCGTCACCGCCGACCGGCGTCGCGGTGGCGGCGAAGGCCCGTACCACCTCAGGAGAGACGTTGGCGGCCAGCCGCTCGCGGCCCCTCGGCGACAGCCGGATGGTCGCGGTGCCCGTGTAGCGACGCGACGCGAAGTCGTCCAGGTAGGACGCCCAGTAGTCACCGAGGACGAAGTCCTCCGGCCGTTCGAAGCGCTCGTCGCTCAACGCCGCGTCGAGGACCTGGCTGATCCGGTACGTGGCGGTACGGCGCCCCGCCGCTGCCACCACGTACCAAGTGCCGGACTTGAGCACCAGACCGTAGGGGCACAACCGGCGCTCCACCTCCTGCGGTTCGCGCCAGCGGCGGTACCGCACGTCCACCGCCCGCCGGCCGAACACCGCGTCCATCAGCAGGGGCAGGTACGGGGTCTCCTCGGCCTCCCGGTACCAGCCCGGGGCGTCCAGGTGGAACACCGCGTCCGCCCGCGTCGCCTCGTCGCGCAGGGCGGCGGGCAGCGCGGCCAGCAACTTCAGCCGCGTCGCGGCCACTTCCCCGGCGAGCCCGAGATCGGCGGCGGGGGCCGGGAGTCCGGCGAGGAACAGCACCCTGGCCTCGCCTTCGCTCAACCCGGTGAGACGGGTGCGGTAACCGTCGAGCAGTTGGTAGCCGCCGGTACGGCCCTGCTCGGCGTAGACCGGGACCCCGGTGGCCCGCAGGCGGTCCAGGTCGCGGTAGGCCGTACGTACGGACACCCCCAACTCGGCGGCCAGCCGCCGGGCCGACATGCGGCCACGGGTCTGGAGCAGGAGCAGCGTCAGCAGCAACCGGTCGGCGGGCATACGACGATTCTGCCCCGGAACACTGACATGCCCTGGCGCACCTGGGTCCTACCGTCGTGGCAGGGGCCGGTCCGACCGGCCGCCCGTACATCAAAGAACGGATTCCGCTGTGTCCAGAACCGAGCCCGTCCGCCACCCCACCGTGATCGAGCTGCGCCAGTACACCCTGCGCCCCGGCCGACGGGACGAGCTGATCGAGCTGTTCGAGCGGGAGTTCGTCGAAACGCAGGAAGAGACCGGGATGATCGTCCTCGGCCAGTTCCGCGACCTCGACAACCCGGACCGTTTTGTCTGGCTGCGCGGTTTCACGGACATGGAGGCCCGGCGGGAGGCGCTGTCAGCCTTCTACGGCGGGCCGGTCTGGGCCGCGTACGGTCCCCGGGCCAACGCCACCATGGTCGATTCCGACCATGTCCTGCTGCTGCGGCCCGCGCCGGCCGGGCGCGGCGTCATGAGGGTCCCGTCCCAGCGGCGGCAGCCGGGCGCCGAGGCACCGGACCGGTTCGTGGCCGCCGCGCTGTGGTACTTCCCCCCGGGCACCCACGACGGCAGCGCACTGATCCAGGACCGCCTCGTCCCCCTCCTGGGGCAGACAGGGCCCGCTCCCTTCGCGGTCCTCACCACGGAGCCGGCCACCAACACGTTCCCCCGGCTTCCGGTCCGTACCGGGGAGAACGTCGTCGCGGTCCTCACCTCGTACCCGGACGAGAACGCCCACCGCCGCCACCTCGCGGACACGGCGGCCCATGCCCTCGTACGGAACGAGATTCTTCCGGACATCGAGCGAGCGCGGACCGCCGCCCCCGAACTCCTGCGGCTGGCGCCCACGGTCCGCTCACTCATCCGTTAGGGACGGCGAGAACGCCACTCCGCGCGAGCCGCGTTCACCGTACGGGGAAACCGAAGGAGTACCCCTGCTCCCGCAGCCAGGGCAGCACCTCGCGCAGGGCCGCCACGGTCTGGGAGCGGTCGCCGCCCGCGTCGTGGAAGAGGACGGTCGGACCTTCGGTGATCTCCCTCTGGACGGTCGCGACCATCGTGTCCACGCCGGGGCGTTCGAAGTCCTTGGAGTCGACGTTCCAGCCCAGCGGCCGCATCCCCCGGGACGCGGCGAGCTGCCGGCTGTACGGGGTGAAGGCGCCGCCCGGAGCCCGGTAGTACTGCGGCCGGACGCCTCCGGACGCCTCGGTGATCATGCGCTCGGCGTCCAGGATCTGCTGGGACTGGTACGCCTCGGACTTGGTGTCCATGGTGGTGTCGTGCGAGACGGTGTGGTTGCACAGCCGGTGCCCGGCCGCCACGACGTCCTTGACCAGGTCCGGGTACGCCTTGGCCTGCGTGCCCACCATGCAGAAGGTGGCCTTCACATGGTTGTCCTTGAGCAGTCGCAGCACCTGGGGCGTCCAGGCCGGGTCCGGTCCGTCGTCGATGGTGATGTTGACGCCCTGGGGGCCGCGGTCCGAGGCGTGCGCGATCTCCGCCGCCACCTTGGTCACCGTCCGGCCCTCGGCCCCGGCGTCCGGCGCCGAGACACGTGCCTGCGGCTTCGACGCGCCGGCGGGGGCGGCCTGCACGGTCCACATCGAGGTGGCGACGGCCGCCGCCGTCACCCCGAGCGCCGCCGCGAGAACCCGGCTGTGCCATCCCATTCGCTTGTGCCGCGCCATGTCCGCCCGCCCTTTGCTGTGTCCGCCCGCTGACTCCGCCGATGCGGTGCACTCCTGCCATGCACCCCTGCCGTGCACCCCTGCCGTGCACCCATGAGGACATACGAACGCCCCGGCAGGCTCCCTGTGTTACCGATCACAGACGAACCCGCAGAGGCCCGGCGACAAACGGAGGAACCCCGCGACAGACAGGGGGCCGTCCTGGCGCTGAGGGCCGTCCTGGCGCTCCGGGCCCGGGCGGCGCCGGGGCGTTGTCAGTGGGTGCCGGTAGCTTTTGGGTATCCGGGGACGGAAGTGGTCCACGGATCGTCAGCACAGGACGCCTGCTCGCTTACTGAGGGACGCTCATGGAACCGGTCTTCGCGGATTTCTCCACCACTCCGGCGCAGTTGTCGAACGCCGTCGTGGGGTACCACCGGTGCGGAGTCGCGCCCTCGCACCTCGCGGTGGGCTCCGACGGATACATCAAGCTGGACTTCAACTTCACGACGGAGGGACGCGAGGAAGCCGCCGGGGCGGTCCTCACTGTGACGACCCTCGGCGCGAGCGTTCCCATGGACGTCCTGCTCAACGGCAAGACGGTGGCGGAGGGAGTCACGTTCGCCGAGGCCGACGGACACGACGCTCCCCTGGGCACGGACCTGTCCGTCGACAGGATCCTGTCCCTCCCGGGCGAACTGCTGACGCCCGGCGACAACCTCCTGGAGATACGGAGCCCCGCCGGCGAGGAGGGCCTGCTCCGGGTGGCCGCCATCACCCTGGACCCCGCCGAGGACAGCGGCAGGGCCCGGCGCGCCCTGGCGGCCAGGGCGAGCACGCGGTCGGTCTTCGCGTTCGACACCGAGCAGCGCCCGGTCGACTCCACGGTGTGGCAGCCCCCCTCGCGCCTGCTCTTCCACCTCGACCGGGGCGACCGCGCGGTTCCCGCGCAGCTTTCCTGGCGCGGGACGGACGGCGCGGAAACGGCGATAGCGCTACGGGCCGACATGTCCGGCTTCCACGGACACCACCGGGCCGCCGACGGCGCGCTCGGTGAGTTCCGGGGCGTACTCACCGACCGCTGGGCCTACCCCGAGGGCACCACGGACGGGCCGCTGCACCGGTTCTCCACCGAGGAGGGCCGGGACGGCGACTGGCGTCCCTCCGGTGAGCTGCGCATCCTGCTCGACGACGGCCGGGGGGCGCCCGTGGAGCGGGTGACCTGGACCGACCGGCGCGGGAACGCGGCGTCGGTCACCCTGGCCGCCGCCGTCCCGAAGGCGGACGGCCCTGCCACGCCCGGCGAACTGCGCGACATCACCGACACGGTGACCAGTGTCGAGGCGAGCGACGAGTTCGAGGCCGGCGGGGAGATCGCGCGGAACCTCCTCCGCACGTCCCGGAGCAAGTGGCTGGTGCACGACAACACGGCCGAACTGGACTTCACCCTCCGGCGCCCCGCCGCCGTAGCGTCGTACCGCCTGACCACCGCCAACGACTCCCCGGACCGCGATCCCCGGGACTGGCACCTCCAGGGCTCGCACGACGGCGGTACGTGGACGACGCTCGACACCCGTACCCGCGAAGGCTTCACCCACCGCTTCGAGACGAGGGACTTCGTCTTCGCCAACACCACGTCGTACCGCCGCTACCGGCTCCGCATCACCGGCAACGCGGGCGGCGACGAGATCCAGCTCAGCCAGGTCCAACTCCTCGCGGGCGCCGGCAAGGCCCCCTCGGCCACCGCCTCCGACTTCATCGGCTACTACGGGGCGGCCGGAGAGCCCCCCACCGGATACCGGGGTACGACCGTCCCCGGACCGGAGTCCGGCGCCACGGGCGAGCAGGAAGAAGGCCCGCGCGAAAGGCTGCTCGCCGCCGACCTGACGGACACGGCCCAGGACTTGAACAGCGCCGCCCGCCTCCTGGGCAAGCTGGCGGACTACCTCCGTACCTCCTGAACGAGGTCGGCGGGGCCGGGCGGGGCCAGGCGGGGGCCAGAGGGCAGGTCCCGCCCCCACTTGTGACACCCCTGTGACCCGGAGTGTGACCTCTACCACGCGCGTGGGGCCAACTCCCCGATGAAGATGACCGGATGAGCCGACGACCCGCCCCTCTCCGCCCGCGCCTCGCCGCGACCGCGCCCCTCCTGGTGGCCCTCGCCGCGATCGCCCCGCTGCTCGCGGCCTGCGGGTCGGAGAGCGCGGGCGCCGGGAACACGGGTGCGGGCGCGGCCGGATCGTCGACCCGTACGCAGATCGCCGATCCGGGCATGGACGGGGTACGGATCACCTCGTTGACCCTCCCGACGCCTTCCCCCTCGCCCACGGACGACTACTCCGTCTCCGCCGACAGGCTCCCCGGGGACGCGGGGATCTCCGCCGCCTACGAGGTCACCAACGACGGCACCGAGACCCTGACCTACTCGGTCATCTTCACCTTCATGAGCGGTGACGGCGGGTCCATGGGCAACGAGACCGTGACCGTACGGGACGTCGCCCCGGGGAAGACCGTGCGGGGCACGGTCCGGGCCGATCAACTGCCGTCCTCCGCACCGCTGGTGACCGGAGCCAAGGTGTTCCAGGTGCTCAAGGTCCCCGCCGACGAGGCACCGGCCGAGCCCGGCACCTGTCCCCCCTCCGGGATCCGGGTCAGCACCGACCAGGGCGACGCGGCCATGGGACTGCGCGTCGTGGGCCTGCACCTGGACAACTGCGGTACCGGCACCTACACCGTCGAGGGCTACCCCCTGCTGGAACTCCTGGACGACAACCGCGAGCCCGTCACCGGCATCAAGATCCTCGACGGCAGCGGCGAGATCACCACCGGCGCCGGCCCCGACGAGCAGCCCCGCCCCGTCACCCTCAAGCCCGGCGAGTCGGCGACCGCGGGCCTGGTCTGGCGCAACACCACCCAGTCCGGCACACCCGTGAACGTCCCGTACGTACGAATCCGCGCGAAGACCGGCGCCGCCCCGGTGATGGTGACCCCGGGCCTCGACCTCGGAACCACCGGCAAGCTCGGCGTCAGACCGTGGAAGAAGACGGAGCTTCAGTAGGTTCAGTAGGTCTTGTCAGATCATGTCGTGGCGCCTCCACGGCCTGCGCGCCAGTAGATCAGCATGGATTCAGCCCTGAACACTGACCGCGCTGTCGCCAACTATTTGCCAGACCAAGTCCCCGCAAGCGCTCCCTGCTGGCATGCCTCTCACAATAAACGGCCTCGCTGGGACCCTAGGACGAGCACATATTGGTACGCCCCTCGCCCGACGGCCGAGGCGCCGAACCGGAAGGCCGCCGGGAGCGCTCCGCGAGACGATGTGCGGCTGACAACTCCTGTGCAGTAGCGACGTACTGGTCGACAACGCAGGCGTACTGCTGCCGGACGGCAAGACAGTGCTCCCAACAGTCCCATGATTGGAGTGGCGGCGTGGCTGCTACCGCTTGCCTGGTGATGTGGTACGTCCGGGCGAGCAAGCGCGAGGGCCTGGTCGTCAGCCAGAACTTCTGAGTCCCCCCGAACCTCGAAGAAGATCCGCCCTGCCCGGACAACAGAAGACAATGCTGAAAATCCCCTGCCAGGTAAGCACCAGGCCGACCACGACAACCATGGGGTATGTGTTCCTGGGGCTCCACCGCTCAGGCGGCGGAGGGTCTGCTGGGACAGAGGGCTGTGGACCGCCCAACTGCGGCTCCGCCATTCACGTGCGTTGTCTCTGTGAGGCAGTATCGGCATCTGCATCTCGTCAGGGGAGTAATAGTCAAATCCTGTGGATCTTCGCGGGTGAACCTCAAGCCAGCCGCAGCCATTGATCAAGGATCCCGAAGTCCTGGTCGGTGAGGCCGCGGGACGACGCGACGTGATGGAGGAGGGCCGGCGCGGGGTGGTGGGTGGATACCCAGTCGCGATCGGCGTCGGTGATCTCGTCGTCGACCCAGGCGAATGGCCGTTTGTCCGCCCACTCCACGAGGGTTCGGGTTTTCCAGTGGAGTCCGAACCATTGGTCTTCGCGTTCGTGGGAGGCGCAGGGTTCCGGCCAGTTCACGACCGGCAGGTGCGGCAGGCCGAGCCGTGGTGCCAGCTCGGTGTTCGCCTCCTCTTCCCAGGTTGTGGCCCAGACCAGGTCGCACGGCAGCGCCGTGAGCCGCGGCCCGACCTGCGGATCGAGCCGCGCCAGGTGTGAGTCCGATGCGGTGCCCGATGGCTCGCGCTGTGGGCCGTCGCCGAACGGCAGGAGCGGCCCGTCGACGTCCAGGAAGAGCAGTGGACGGTTCCCGCGCGCGGTCACGCTGCGCTCACCTCGGGACGTTCGACGAGGTGGCCGTTCTTGAACGTGGCGCCGTTGCGGACAAGGGCGACGAGGTGAGGTGCGGTGATCGCGCGCCAGCGGGCCTGGGCGGACTCGGCGAGCTTGAACACCATCGCCAGGGCTGCGGCCGGGCTGCCGGCGCCACGGGTGACCCGGGTCCTCAACTTGACGGTGCTGAAGGTGGATTCGATTGGATTTGTCGTTCTGAGGTGCACCCAATGTTCGGCAGGGAAGCCGTAGAACGCCAGGAGTTCATCGGTCTCGTCGATGACCTTCTTCACCGCCTTCGGCCACTTCGCACCGTAGGTCCGCTCGAACTCCTTGACGGCCTTCTCGGCGTGGTCGCGGCCCTCGGCGTTGTAGACCTCCTGCAGGGCCTTCTTGGCGCCGGGCTGTGCGGACTTCGGCAGCGCGTTCATGACATTGCGGACCTTGTGAACCCAGCACCTCTGGTGTCTGGCCTGCGGGAACACCTCAGTGAGAGCGCGCCACAGACCCATCGCACCGTCACCGACGACGAGCTCGGGGTCCCGCATGCCGCGCCGCCGGCAGTCACGCAGCAGGTCGGCCCAGGACTCGGTGGACTCGCGCAGGCCCTCGGCGAGCGCGATGAGTTCCTTGCGGCCGTCCGTGCGCACGCCCATGAGGACCAGGACGCAGGAGCGGGCCTGGCCGAGGCGGACCTTGGGATGCACACCGTCCGCCCACACGTAGACGTAATCGGACTCCGACAGGTCGCGGGCCTGGAAGGCGGCGTGATCGTCCTGCCACTGCTTCGTCAGACGCGTCACGGTGGCCGGGGAGAGCCCGGCCGAGCTGCCGAGGAACTGCTCCATCGCGGGCACGAAGTCACCGGAGGACAGTCCGTGCAGGTAGAGCAGGGGCAGCACCTCGCTGATCTTCGGCGACTTCCGGCACCAGGGAGCCAGGATCTGCGACGAGAACCGCTTGCGCTCGCCCGTCTCGGTGTCGACGCGCTTGTCGTTCACACGCGGTGCCTTGACCGGGACCGGCCCGGCGGCCGTGGTCACTGTGCGCTCGGCGTGGTGGCCGTTGCGGACCACAAGCCGGCGCCCCTTCTCGTCGCGCTGGTCGGTCAACTCCGCTATGTATTGGTTGACTTCGGCCTCCAGGGCCGCGGCGAGCATCCTCCTGGCGCCCTCGCGGACGATGCCGTCC
Organism: Streptomyces sp. NBC_01317; assembly: GCF_035961655.1. Classification (NCBI taxonomy): domain Bacteria; kingdom Bacillati; phylum Actinomycetota; class Actinomycetes; order Kitasatosporales; family Streptomycetaceae; genus Streptomyces; species Streptomyces sp. NBC_01317. Next base: position 3,985,924 of record NZ_CP108393.1, read on the forward strand.
ATGAGGGAGCCGCCCTCGGTAGTTCCGTCGTTGTTGACTACGCTGAGCACGGGCGTACCTTCCCAACCCGCGCGCCAACGCGGGCCTACTCGATGACCAGAAGTCGATCACTCGGGAAGGTACGCCCTCCGCGTTCCGCGAGGCACCCTTCTCAAGGTCGATCCACAGGTCTTGAGCATTGCTCTCGTCAGGGCTGACACGTTTCCTAGCTCGTAGGGACTCCGTACCGTGCCAGGGTCGTAGAACCTTCGCGGCCTTGTGTCAGGGGCCACTTCTCCCGGACAACTGGTCGGCGAGACCGGATATCTCGGCCGGGACTCTCAGCGGTCCCGAATCGTCGCGGACACCGATCACGAGACTCTGAGTGAGCCATGAAGTCTCCTGGCCTCAAACAGCCAACAGCCGGACGCATGTCGTTGCCGGCGACGGTGAACTCGGAGTGCCAGAGCACGCGCCGTACAACCGGCCCGTCATGACCGTGCTGGCAGCGGACATCCCACGCACACGCGGATCCCGATCAACTGTCCGCAGTGGTGCCGCCGCAGCCAGATCCTGAAAGAGCACGTCCCGCACCGCTACAAGGAGGCACTTGGGATGGCACCTACGACTCGGATCAGCGTCGGGCCTCGAGCTCGATACCAACCGCTACAACACCGGTTCTGCACTGGCCGCCGCCGAACAGGCCCTTGCCATCTGCTCTGTGGGAGCCATCGCGCAGTTCGTCTTCGCCCTACCCCATACGCCGGGCACCCGGGGATCACCGCAGCCAGCCTCATCAACCTGGCCGTCCAGCTGAACAACCCTCACTGCGACTTCGTCGGCCTGCGCGCCCTGCTGGGAGGAGTCCTGGATGCAGGGCCTGTTGGCCCTTGTGCTCTACCGCAGCTTTCTGATGGATAGGGGCAGCGATCCGACCCTCGTCCTGCCTCTCTCTGTTCCCGATGCATCCCAAACGGGTGGCCGGTATCGAGACCGAGGCTGATTCCACATGTTGACGCGTAGCACGAACTGCCCATCTGCCCTGGGCGGCACAGAAAGGACCGTTGGGCACCGAATTCCGCCAGTCGATAGCCATAGCGGACGATCATGCACCGAGTGGCGGCTGTGGCCCGTACCTGGGGCAGCGCAGGGAACTGCGGTTGGTCATCGACTCCCACGACTTCTAACCTGCTCGAATGATCGAAGATGGCCCCGCGGTACGCGTGGGAGACCCCGGACCGAGACCAGTCCACCTGCTCTTCTCCGAGCCGACCAGACCGTTCGGGGACGACCCCACACTCGACTTCCTCGTGCAAGCTCGCGGGCAATGGGTGAGCGTCGAAACCCTGGTGCGGACGTGGGACGGCGACAGCCTCGACACCTTCCTTTCCTCGCTGGCCGAGGACTTCCGGGGCTGGGAAGGAGCGCGCGTCTGGCGCTCTCTGGAGCACGACCTGACAATCTCGGCGGAACACCGCCCGGGCGGCTACGTCCACCTGACGTGGGGCATCCACGACCGGCCTCCGTCCGAGGAGTGGCACTTTGAGACCACCACCGTGCACGCAGCCGGCGAGGAGATGCGAAACCTCGCCGCCGAGATACACACGTTTTTCACGAGCATGGTCGAGTAGCTGCACCACCACCACGTGAGACAGCCTCTAAACCGTCCACCCCGCGAAGGGAAGCACCAATGAACCCACACGACTCCGGGATCGCGAAAGACATCGGACAGACAGTGCCCGAAGCCGGTGTCCGGCACGTCCATACGAAGCGATCTGGGCAAGTGCAACCAGCCGCATAAGTACCAGTGATTCCCAAGCGCAGAGCGCGAGTTCGATTCTCGTCACTCGCTGAGCCCTACCTCCGCCAGGCGACGGGCGGCCTCCGGCACCCAGGCTGGTTCCCTCATCGGTGATCACCGCTGCATGTCAGCGCCGACCGAGCCTTTTCGATCAGACCTTAGGAGACGTGAGTGGTCCTCAACGCGTCAGTCGAGCCAGATCAGCATCGCTTCGTCCGCTGCGGCGGCCGCTTCGAAGAACCGCGTCAGGCCGTCGTACCAAGGGCGCCCCCACTCAAGCGCTCCGGGCTCGTCCCACCCCAGGGGATACACCTCGGCCCTGGTGAGGTCATCGGGATCGACGCCGGCGATGAGCCGCTCGTACGAGAGGGCGCGAAGCGTTTGCGCCGCGAACCGGACACGGTCGGGCCGCAGGTAGCGCGGCGGGCCGTAGCCCCAGTCGTGCCCTTCGGCGAAGGACTCCTCACCATGGATCACGTCCACGGGAGCCTCGGCACGCCCCAGCAGGAAGCGGAGCAGGTCCCAGGCCTTGTACGTGCTGAAGTGGCGCGCCCCGGCCGGCGCGGGCTCCGACTCCTCGGAGTCCTGGACTTCCTCGACGTGGTCCAGCGCCCAGTCAGGGTCCCGGATCGCTCGGTTGAGCTCGGCAGCGGTCACGCGTACGTACTCACCGATCATGCTCATGGGTGAAGGCTAGGCGCGGCCACTGACAACGGCGCGGCGCCGGCCGGTGGGTGGGCGGGTGGTCAGGGGGGTGTGTCGCCTCGCTGCTTTGTTGTGTTGAGGAGTTCCGGGAGGTCCTTGAGGCGGTCCAGGCCCTTTACCGCCTGCGCCGTGCGGGGGTTGGTGGACAACGGGGCGCGGTGGCGGTGGAGGAAGGACCAGTAGCCCGTTGTGTAGGGGCAGGCCTGGGGGCCCGTGCGGTGGGCGGGGGTGTAGGGGCAGGGGGCGCAGAGGTCGCTCATCTTGTTGATGTACGCGCCTCCGGAGGTGTACGGCTTGGTCGTCATGAGGCCGCCGTCCGCGTACTGCGACATGCCGATGACGTTGGGAAGCATGACCCAGTCGTAGCCGTCGACGAAGCAGCGGTGGAACCAGTCGGTGACCGCCGCCGGGTCCCAGCCGTCCTGGAGGGCGCGGCTGCCCAGGACCATCAGGCGGGGGATGTGGTGGGTCCAGCCGGTGTCCCGTACCTGAGTGAGCACCGTGGAAAGGCAGTTGGCCGCGACCGCGTCCGCGTCGAGGTCCAGGAACCAGTCCGGCAACGGCGTGGCGTGGTGCAGTGTGTTGCGGTGGCGGTAGTCCTCGCCGAAGTGCCAGTAGAGATGCCAGACGTACTCGCGCCAGCCCGCGATCTGCCGTACGAAGCCCTCGACGCTGTTGAGGGGCGCGGCGCCGGTACGGTACGCCCGCTCCGCGCGCTCCACGCATTCCGCCGGGTCCAGGAGACCGAGGTTCAGGGGTACGGACAGCAGGCTGTGGCTCATCACCGGGTCGGCCGCGAGCATGGCGTCCTCGTAACGGCCGAAGTCCGCGAGCCGGTGGGTGAGGAATCGCCGCAGCGCGGACAGCGCCTCGCGGCGGGTGGCCGGGAAGCGGCGTGGTCCGTCACGGCCGACGAAGGAGACGTCGCCGTCGCGCTCCCAGCGGTCCAGGTCGTGGCGGACCTCGTCGTCGATGGCGTCCTCGCGGGGCTGCCACGGGCCCCGGACGTCGAGCGTTCGTTGTCCGCGCGGCGGCGGTTCGCGGTTGTCATGGTCCAGGTTCCACCGGCCGCCGGCGGGTTCGTCGCCGTCCATGAGCAGGTCGTGCCGTTCCCGTACCCAGCGGTAGAAGCCCTCCAGCCGCAGGCCCTTCCCGCTGCCCCGGCCGGCCCACTCGGCGAAGTGGTCGTGGCTCACCAGGAAGCCCCTCGCCGGCAGGATCTCCACGTCCTCCCGCGCGGCGGCGAAGTCCAGCGCCCGGCGGGAGGTGGGGTGGTGGACCGTCAGCCGGGGGCGGTGGTCCGAGCGGTCCGTGTGCCGGTGGTGAGTGCCCGGGCGGCGGTGGGATGTCTGTTTTCCGAGGGCTCGTTCGAGGCCCTCCGCGTACGTCTCGGCACGGATGTACGTGACCCGGTCGCCGAGTTCGGCCGCGCGGTGCCGCATCGCGGAGAGGATCAGGTGGGCCTTGGCGCGGTGGAAGCGGCGCCGGCGCAGTACCGAGCGCGCCTCGATCATGATCAGTGGGGCGTTGGCGTCGGGGCCGCCGTGGCGGGGGTCGAGGAAGTGCGGGCCGAGCTGGTCGCCGAAGAGCCAGTGGGGGCGTGTGCGTGGGGTCATGAGGTACCGCCTCTCCGACTCGCGGCTTTTCGCTTATGGCTTTTGGCTTTTGCTTTTGGCTGATGACCTTCGTCTTTGAACTTACGGCCGCACCCCGCATCCCAGCCTGTCAGGCCGCGCGTGGCGCCCGCCGCCGACACTCCGTGGGCCGGTGGGCGTACCACCCTGGGTGCCCTGACCGGCGGCGCGGCCTGCTTCACTCCTTCGAATCGTGGGTTCACCCGGGTTCACCCTGCCGTCGGCCCGGCGTTCACCCGCGAGCGCGAGGTTCAAGCCATGACTTCAAGCCCCTTCTCTCGCAAACGCACCCGGATCGCCCTCGCCATCGGCGCCACCGTCGCCGTCGTCGGCGCGGGCACCGTCGCGGCCCAGGCCTCCGGCTGGCTTTCCGGCCCGTCGCACGACTTCGGCGCGGTCGCCGACTCCTTCTCCGGTCACGGCAAAGTGACCGGAAACGTTCTACGGAACGACTCCGGCGCGACCGCCGTCGTACGGAACACCGATCCGTCCGACGGTACGGTGACGGTCGGCGCGGACGGCTCGTTCACGTACACACCGAAGGCCGGCTTCACGGGTACGGACACCTTCACGTACACGACGACCGACGCGGTGCAGCTGTTCAAGGACGCCGGCGCGAACGGCGCCCCCCTGCCGCCGCTCAAGGAGGTCGCCGGGCCGAACGGCACCACCACCAAGATCTCCGGCGAGGGCTTCGGCTCGTCGCTCGCCCCGGTGCCGGGCAGGCCGGGCCACTTCTACGGCCTCACCGACCGCGGCCCGAACGCCGACGGCCCGGACGGCAACAAATCCGAGATGCTGACCGACTTCACCCCGCAGATCGGCGAGTTCAAGCTGGTCGACGGCAAGGCTCAGCTGGTCAAGCAGGTCACACTGAAGGGGCCGAAGAGCCTCGGCGGTGTGAAGTACAGCGGCCGTCCGCCGCACGACACCAGCGAGGTGATCAGCGACGTCGACGCGACCAACGCCAACGGCGGTACGCCCACCCCCGTCGCCAGGGACGCGTACGGCTACGACTCCGAGGGCCTGGTGGCGCTGCCGGACGGCACGTTCTGGGTCTCGGACGAGTACGGGCCGTACGTCACGCACTTCGACGCGAAGGGGTACGAGCTGGGCCGGCTGACCCCGTACAGGAACAGCCCGGACAACGCGTCCCACAAGATCGTCGGGTATCTGCCGGCCGAGCTGGCCAACCGGGTCAAGAACAAGGGGATGGAGGGCCTGACGGTCACGCCGGACGGGTCGACCCTGGTGGGGATCATGCAGTCCGCGCTCCAGCAGCCGGACCTCGGCACCACGAAGGCGGCCGGCGTCGCGCCCGCCCGTATCGTCACGGTCAACCTGCGGACGTACCAGTCCAAGCAGTACCTGTACCTGCTGGACAACCCGGGGACCACGGGGAGCGCGAACAGCGAGATCACCGCGCTGTCCGGCACGAAGTTCCTCATCGACGAACGTGACGGCAATTTTGAGCCGTTCGCGCAGAAGACGCTGTACGAGGTCGACCTCAACGGCGCCACGGACGTCAGCGGCCTGACGCTCGGCGGCAAGTCGCCGGAGGCGTTCGTGGGGGCGGGTACCACCAACGCGGCGCTCGCCGCGCTCACCGGCGCCGGCGTCCACGTCGCGCAGAAGCAGCCGTACCTCAACGTGGGGACGCTGGTGAGCCAGCTCGACCCCACGGGCAAGTTCTTCGCGCACGACAAGGTGGAGGGCGTCGCGACCGCGAACGGCGGCAAGACGCTGTATCTCTCGAACGACGACGACTTCGGCATCGACACCATCGTGGTCGACCCGGACGGCAAGTGGACCATCCACCAGAAGGTGCTCCCGCCGACGGGCCGGACGGACAACGCCGAAATCCTGAAGGTCGACACGACGAAGCTGCCGGCGGTCCTCAAGACCGTGAAGGTGACGGTCCGCGTGCGCTGACGGTCCACCAGAACGCCCGGCCGGGAGGACCCGGCCGGGCGTTCTGGTGAGCTGCTGTCGGCGTGGCTTCCGGGCCGCCGCCGTCAGGTCAGGTCAGGTCAGGTCAGATCGTCGGTGTCTCGTCGACGACCTCCTTGTGCGGTTCGACGACGAACTTCCAGCCGTCGCTGGGCTCCAGGAACCGCACGCGGGTCGGGTAGATGTCCAGGGCGCGGCGGTCGCGGTTCTGGGTGCTCGTGCCCTTGCGGCCGCGGGCCGGCTCCTCGAAGAGGTCGACCTTGACGTCGGGCACCGCGGCGACTTCCTCGCTCCAGCGCTGGACAACCCCCACGCCGAACGCGTCCCGCGCGGCGGAGTAGAGCGCGTCCAGGGATTCCTTGGTGCCGTTGGGCACGAAGAGGGCGAGGTTCAGGAGAACGCCGGCGCTCTGGAGGACCTCGATCTCCTCCCCCGCCTTGTCGGCGACCCAGATCCCGCGCTCCTCGGCATTGTCCGGGAGGACATGGCGCTCCTCACCGAATACCGTCCTGGTGGTGAAGGACCCTCCCTCAAAATTCTTACCCGGCTCTGTGAGGAAAGCCGGGGCGTAGCAGTCGAGAGGAAGACCATCCATCTCCGCCGAAACAAAGATGCTGTCTTGGAGGCCCAACTCCGAAACCTCTTCGGCCGTAAGACGTCGAGCCGTTACCTTCTCGGTATTCACGCCATTCCCCTTTTTTCGAGGCGTCCTGTAAACCCGTCAAGACTCTACCACGAAACGAGGGGACAGTTCCCATTGCGCACTTCTCGGGCCGAGGCAGATCTCAGGTTTCTCCACCGATTTTCTCCTTCGGCGGGGGGAGGTGGATTTTCATTCGCCCGGTGGCGATTCCTGGCGATCCAGGGCGTCAAATGCCCGGTCAGGACTGCTTACTTGACCTGTCGGCGGTCCACTTGCCGCCATTCGGACAAATCCTTTCGCATTTCGCACGAGGAGTGACCTCGCTTTATCTCCGGGCGCTTTCGCATACGGTTCCCGCCCGGTTCAATTCTGTCGGCGCAGTCCCGCGATGAGCAGGCCGATCAGTCGGCGCGAGTCGTAACGGGGATTGTTCCCGGCACCCACACAGAGACTGGCGACGCCCCGCAGAAGCTCATACACGTCCTGGCCGGGCCGGATTTCCCCGGAATCGACGGCGGCGTCGAGCAACCGGGTGCATACGGGCACCAGCCGGTCGAGGAAATAGGAGTGGAGCGGATCGAAACAGGGATCGTCCGACTGCAATACGGCCGCGAGTCCGAGCTTGGTGACCAGGAAGTCCACAAAAAGGTCGATCCACAGTCCCAGGGCCGCGTGCGGGGTCACGCCGGACGCCAGGAGGTCGGGGCCGGCCGCCGCGAGGGCTTCGACCTGGTGGCGGTAGACGGCGACGATGAGGTCCGCCCGGGTCGGGAAGTGCCGGTAGATCGTCGCCGTACCGACGCCCGCCTCGGCCGCGATGTCACGGATCGGCGCTTCGACCCCGGACTTGACGAAGACCGCGGCGGCCGCGTCGAGCAGGGTCTTCTCATTGCGCCGGGCGTCCACCCGCTTGGACCGGGTCTTCGACCCCGTGTCCCGATCGCTGTCGCCCATCGCTCCCCGTCGCTCCCTACCGCGCCCTGTCGGTCCCGTCGGTCCCGTGACGGTCGGTCCCGTGACGGTCGGCCCCGTGACCGTCGGTCCGTACAGGATTGATAAACGGTACACCGTCCCGTATCTTCGACCCCACCCTGCGGAAACGGGACAGCGTCCCGTTTCTACCTCCCGCGCGGAGCTGTTCCGTCCCCGCGCAACCCCCCGAGCGGAGCGAGAGAACCATGTCGACCTACTTGCTGGTGCACGGCGCCTGGCACGGCGGACAGTCCTGGGAGCGGGTGGCGCCCCTCCTTACGTCGGCCGGGCACCGGGTGTACGCGCCCTCCCTCACCGGCTACGGCGACAAGGCGCACCTGCTCGGCCCCGAGGTGGGGCTCGACACCCACGTCGAGGACATCGTCGCGCTGATCACCGAGGAAGACCTCAGCGACGTGATACTCGTCGGACACAGCTACGCCGGGCTGGTCATCTCGGCCGTCGCCAACCAAGTCCCTGACCGGACGGGCCGGTTGGTCTATCTCGACGCGATGGTCCCCGAGGACGGCGAGAGCGCGGCCGACATCATGCCCGTCAGCCAGGTCCTGATCGACCGGGCCGTGTCGTCCGAGAGCGGCTGGCGGGTCCCCCCGCTCCCGGAACTGCCGCCGCCCTTCGGCCTGTTCGGGGTCACCGACCCGGCGGACGTCGCGTGGCTGCGCACACTGCTGTCGGACCAGCCGGTCCGCTGCCTCCAGCAACCGGTCCGCCTCGACAACCCGGCCGTGAACACGATCCCCCGTACGCACATCCACTGCACCGTCGTGCCGGACGGCTTCGTACGGCGGCCCGTCCCGGCGACGCAGCCCAACGGCACCCCGGCGCAGGTGCTCGAACTCCCGACCGGCCACGACTGCATGATCACACTGCCGGCCGAACTCGCCGACCTGCTGCTCAAGCTCGGCGTCGACACCTGACCTGGGCCAGGTCCGGGGCCTGGTCCGGGGCCTCTCGCGGACGGCTCCGGGGCTTCACCGGCCCGGCTCAGTTGATGGTGACGACGTGGGCCCAGGACGGTGGGGTCTCCGGGATGTAGACGGGGTCCTCCTCGTCCGTGGCGAGGATGGGGCGGGGGAAGAGGCCCACCACCGTGCGGCAGGGGGGTGGGGCCGTGGGCCACGGAGTCTGACCGTCCGTCAGGGCGACGATCACGTCCGGGCGGGGGCGGGAGCGGAGTGCGCGGGCGAAGCCCGAGCGGAGGTCCGTACCCCCGCCGCCGATCAGTTCGACGTTCTCGGCGCGGCAGAGCGGGACGGCGATCCCGGCCGCCGCGTCGCAGGAGATCACCGAGACCAGGTCACGCCGTCCGCCCACCGCCCGCGAGATCGCCGCGACCTCCAGCAGCGCGCTGCCCAGTTCGGCGTCGCTCACCGACCCCGAGGTGTCGATCACCACGCAGACCCGGGGTGGTGTACGGCGCAGGCCCGGCAGGAGCACACCGGGCACACCGGCCGAGCGCCGGGATGGGCGCCGGTAGCTGTGGTTCTCGCCCACGCCCGGCCCGCTCGCCGCCGAGCGGATCGCCGCCCCCAGCAACCTCCGCCAGGGCTGCGGGGGTTGGAACGCCACGTCCGCCCACCGGCGCCACCCCTCCGGGGCGTCGCCCGGCCGGCCCCTGATCCCCTCGGCGACCCGGAAACGTACCGCGTCGCGCTGCTGCCTGCTCAGCCCGTGCGCCCCGTCGGGGCCCAACTCCCACGGCCGGCCCTGCCCGTCGGCACCACTGCCGCAGTCCAGCCACGCCAGGTCCCGGGTGAGCCCCGACATGGACGACCGCCGCAGGTACTCCTCCATCAACAGCCCGGCGGGCAGCCCCAGAAGAGACGGCAGCACCGCGCCGGAGGGCCGGGGCAGGCCGTCGCCGTAGATGTCGTCGTTGATCTCGAAGTCGGCGGCGATGTTACGGCGCAGCCGCTCGCCCGGCCCGTACTCCTCATGCTCCCGCGCGTACCGCTCGCCGCGCCCGTGGTGATCCCGGAGCAGGTGGGAGACCTCGTGCACCCAGGCGCCGGCCAACTCCTCCACCGGCATGCGCGCCACGAAGCCGGGGGAGACGTAGCAGCGCCAGTGCGCGTCGACGGCCATCGTCGGCACCGACCGGTCCTCCACGACGTGCAGCGCGAAGAGCGCGCTCGCCAGGTAGGGGCGGACCTTCACCGCGTGGAGCCGGGCGGCCAGCAACTTCTCGGTGTCCAGGGGGAGTCCGGGGCCCGGTCCTGGTCCGGGCCGGTGGTACGGAGTCCGCCGGCCGGGCGGTGCCGTCGGTACGGTGGCCCGTGCCGGGCGGGGTGGGGCGGGGCGGGGGTGCCGCGCGGGCCCCGTCATCGGCGTACCCCCGTCGTGCGACCGGCGTCGGCCGCCGCCGCTGCCCGTACCACCGAACGGTCCGCCCGCCGGGCCACACCGATCACACCGACAAGCCGCTCCACCGCCTCCGGCACCTCCCACTCGTCGCGCCGCAGCGAGGCCAGCGCCGTCGCGGGGGCGACGAGGAGGTCCGGGGCGCCGGTCTCCAGCGCCCGTACCAGCACCGCCCAGCCCGCGTCCCACCTCGCCCGCTCGGGCCGCGCCCCGACGGCCGCGATCACCGCCTCCAGCGCGGCCTGGCGCAGATCGCCACGTACCGGCAACTCGGCGGAGGCCGGGTCGGCGAGCAGCGACTCCGGGTCCGGGAGGTCCATCCGGTCGAGGTGGGCGAGGAGTTCGAGCCCGGGCCCGTCGCCGACCGTGCCCCGTATCAGCAGGGCCAGCACCTCCCGGGAGACGGAGGCCGCCGTACCGAAGGCCAGCAGGGCCAAGGCCGCTTCCCAGCTCCGGGGCGAGGGCCAGGCGCCGCCGCGCCGTGTCTCCGTGCTGGGCAGCCGGTGGATGAGCGTCGGCCGGGCCTCCAGGAACCCGCAGACCGCGCGGCGGGCGAAGGCCACCGCCTCCGGCAGGCGCTCCGGCACCAGCCGGGGCAGTTCCGCCCGGGGCCAGACCCCGCCCAGCCCGCGCACCACGACCTCCCGGTCGTGCACCCAGTACAGGTGCACGAACCGGTTGGCCAGCGGCGGGCTCAGCTCCCATCCGTCGGCCGCCGACGCGCTGGGATTGGCCGCCGCCACGATCCTTACGTCAGGCGGGAGTTGGAGCGCACCGACCCTCCGCTCCAGGACAACCCGGAGCAGGGCTGCCTGAACAGCCGGTGTGGCGGTGGAGAGTTCGTCCAGGAAGAGCAACCCCCGCCCGGCACGGACGAGTTCCACGGCCCACTGGGGCGGCGCCATCGGCACCCCCCGCACGGCCGGGTCGTCGCCGACGATGGGCAGCCCGGAGAAGTCGGTGGGCTCGTGGACGCTGGCGATCACGGTGGTCAGCGGCAGGTCGAGGGAGGCGGCGAGTTGCGTGAGGGCCGCGGTCTTGCCGATGCCGGGCTCGCCCCAGAGCAGTACGGGCAGGTCGGCCGCGACGGCGAGGGTGAGCGCTTCGAGCTGCTCGTCGGGGCGGGGCTCGGTGGTGGTGGAGCGGAGGAGGGCCAGGAGGTCGCCGGCCAGGGTGAGTTGGGGGCCGGCGCTGGGGGTGGGAGTGGGAGTGGGAGTGGAGGCGGAAGCCGAGGCGGGGAGGAGCGTGCTGGAAGTCATGGGCATCACCTTGGGTGGGTTGAGAGGGGTGGGGCAGAAATGGCCTGGTCCGTCCCCGAGGACTGGGCATGGGCGTGCGGCGCCCTTGGTGCGGTGCGGGCGCGGCTGGCGCTGAGTTGGGTCGGCTGGTGAGCCGGTACGGCAAGCGGTCAGTGGTACTCGGGAGGGCAGGTCAGGGCAGGGCAGGTCGGGGCAGGTCAGGGCATGGTGGTACGGGGCCGGTTCCGCCTGCTCTGCTTGAGGCGCGTGGAGGCAGGTGTACGGCGGTCGAGGCGAGGGCGGTGGTTCGCCTCCGCGTACCTGAGGTCCGGGGCTTTTCCGCCCGCCGCCGCACCGGCACCGGGGTGCGCGGCGGCCAACCCCGAGCGGAAGAGCCCGTGGTCGATACGGCGGTCGGCGGCCGACTCCAGTTCCTCCCGCAGCGGCCCGTCGCGCAGGATCGCGCCGGGACCGAGCAACCCCTCGACCACGGCCAGCGCCCCGGCGATGTCGCCGTGGCCGAGCCGTTCCCGTACGGCGGGCAGCGCCTCCGGGTCGCGGTGCACCCGGTCGATGGCCCGCAGGCACGGCAGCGGGGGCCCGCCGAACGCCACCAGCAGTTCCTCCCGGCGCAGTTGGGCCGGGTGGTGGTCGACCGCTGTCAGTGTGCCGTCCCGCAGCGCTATCCGGTGGACCTCGCCCCGGCACTCCACCCGGTGGGGATCACCGGGCGGGTGGGCGGGAACGGGGCCGGAGGCGGGGGCGGGGCCGGACAACAACACCGAGCCGGACGACGGCCCGGAGTCGAGTGCCGTCGGTGCCGTCCGCGCCGTCGGCACCGTCCGCGCCGCCAGCGCCTTGGCGACGAGTGGATGCAGCCGGTCGGCCGCGATCAGCCCGTTCCGTAGCAGCTCCAGATCCGGAAGGACCCGGGCCGCCGCCTCCGGCAGTACGGGAAGCGCCGCGACCTCCTGCGGTGGCAGCGTCTCCCGCAGCGGCCGGAACGTCGGGGCGTGGCTGTCGTCCGGGGCGACGAGTTCGAGTACGGCGCGGCTGCGCGTACCGAGGCGCACGGTGAAGGGCCCGCGAGGGCGCCCCTCGGCCCGCAACAGCACCTCCGCCTCGGCGGCCCAACTTGTCGACGCCCAGGGATAGTCCGGCGCCGTGCCCGCACCGCACCGCCACGCCAGTTCACCGCTTCGCTCGGCGTCCCAGAGATGCCGGTGCAGGTCGAGCCGGAAACGCCGGTGTGGATGCGGATGTGGAGGCGGGTGTGGATGTGGATAGGGATAGGGATGCGGATACGAATGCCGGGCGTGGTCCAGGGAAGTGCCGCTCCCGGACTCCTCCCACAACGCCAGGGAGACCCGCTGCCCCGCGTCCGCCCAGGCCGGCGGTGTCCGTACGACGAGTTGCGGCGACCCGCCGCGTGAACTCCCGTAGCGGACAAGAGAGATGGTGAGGTCGGTCCGAAGCCGCCCGTCGGGCGCGCTCCTGGGCAGGTGCCAGCGGAGCAGATCCGGCGCCAGGCGGCGCAGATCCGCACGAAGGCGGGCGGCGAATTCGGTGCCGTGGCGATCGCGCACGGCGCGCAGATCGAGATCGATGTCGACTCGGGCGGCGGCACACGCCCCGGCCCAGTCACCGGCCGCACGCCGTGCGGTCGCGATCTCGATCATGGACGGTGGTACGGCGTACTCGCGCACGCGCTGCCACATCAACAGGTGGGACGGAATCGAGTTCTCGAAGTGAGGTGCCATCAGCACTCACCTTGCGAGAACGATTCCCCCGATCCGAACGAGGAGTTGTTCTTCATCCCGCGCATCATAAGCACCGCGACGAGGATCTGTCAGCCGCCTTCTCGTTCGATCCACTCGCCGCCGCCCAGCGGGTAGTCGTAGCCGGGGCGGGCAGCGCCGGCGCTCGTACGGAACGGGGTGCCGGCGTTGTCGATGTGGACCGTGCCACGGCGGCTGCCGCTGGACCACTCCAGGCTGAGGTCCCAGCGGACGTCGTGCGCGGCGGCGTGCGCGGTGATGTAGAAGATCTCCGGATCGGACTCGCTGACCTTGTACGGGAAGTCGCGTTGGCCGTTCTTGACGTCGACCGTCGGGCTGCCGTTGTCCAGGTCGATGTCGAACGACTTGGTGTCGACGCCACCGCCGCAGCCCACCCCCATCGCGTAGTCGTTCCAGGCGAGGGGCGCGCCCTTGGTGACGACACGTACGTGCAGCGCCTCCAGGACCACCGTGTCCTGGCCGGTGCCTTGCACGGTCAGGGCCACCCGCTGCTCCCCCGAGGAGACCGCGCCGTAGGCGGCGGCCCAGCGCGGCGCGTCCTGCTCGCTCGCGGGCGGGCCGACCTGCTCGGGTTCGCTGTCGACGAGGAAGTGCTGGCTGCACGGGTTGTCGTAGATGTACGGGCGGGTGGCGACGTTCAGCGGTACGGCGTCGTCGCCATCGGCGGGGTCGGCCGCGCCTTGTCCGGCGCCGTCGTTCGGGGCGCCGGGGGTGGTGGTGCGGGGTGGGAAGGCGGAGGTGGAGGTGGACGGCTTGCGGGTCTCGCCGCTCCCGCCGCTCTCACGGCTCGGGGAAGGTGTCGGAGAGTCCGACGCCGACGGGTGTGGCGGTTGCGCCTTGCCGGTGGTTACGGAGGTGGCGCCGGCGGCACCCCGGGCTCCGGTGTCGTTCTCGCCGCCGCCGAAGGGGCCTTGGGCGGCGAGCGCGGCGGCTCCGAGTACGGCGGCCACGGCGACGGCGGCGATGAGGGCGGTACGGCGACGGCGGGCGGGCGGGGCGGGGTTGGTCTTGGCCTTGGGCGGCAGGTCGGTGACGACGGAGTCGGCGGCGGGGGCGGGTGCTTGCGGCGCGGGGTCCGTACCGCCGTCGGCCGGTAGGGAACGGTCCGCCGGTACGGAAACGTCCGCGGGTACGGAACCGCTCGCCGCCCCCGCCCTCCCCCCTCGCACCGCATCCGCCAGAATCCACCGCCGGTGCAGCTCCATCAGCTCCTGCGGCGTCGCCCGGCACGCCCGCGCGAGACGCTCCACCGGGGCGTACTCGTTGGGCACCGCCGCGCCGCTGCAATAGCGGTGGAGCGTGGACGTACTCATGTGCAGCCGCTTGGCCAGCGCCCCGTAACTCAGCCCCGAGCGCTCCTTCAGCTCCAGCAGCAGCTCCGCGAACGCGTCCGCCCGTCCGGCCCCGGTCGCCTCCGGCACTCGTCCCACCATCCCCCCGTATCTCCGACGTCCCATTCAGGCGTTCCAGGGGGACGACGTTTCCCCAGCTCACAGCCTGTTCGGGCGTCCCAGCGTCCCGAACTCCCCGCTGTCCGTGGCGGTTGGGACGGATCACCCCACAAGCTCCAGTCATCCAAGCACCACACCCTCCCGAACACCCAAGGGGCTCAGCACATGTCCAGCATCCGGAACTCCCGCACCCGCCTTCTGACCGCCGCCGCGACCGTCACGCTGGCCGCGCTCTCCCTGACCGCTTGCAGCGACGGAACAGGTACGAGGGACGAGGGCGCGTCGACAGGCCACGCCAAGAACGCACCGGCGGCAACGACCGCCACCGAGTCGGTGTCCACCTCAGCCAGCACAAAGCAGTCCAAAACCACCTCGAAGCCCTCGAAGCCCTCGAAGCAGTCGACCGCATGGGCCCCCGCGAAGGCCCCGGCCGCCGCCAGGGCGGTGACCTGCGAGGGCGCCAACACCAAGACGGTCGCGGCCCCGCTGAACCGCCCCGTCAACCACATGCTCCTCACCGTCACCAACACCGGCGGCAAGACCTGCTACCTGTACAACTACCCGATCGTCCGCTTCAGCCAGGCCCAGTCCGTACCGCCGGTCATCGAGGACTCCCAGCCGCAGGCCGTCGTCACCCTCGAACCGGGCCAGTCCGGCTACGCCTCCGTAAACCTCTCCGCCGCCGACGGCAGCGGCGCCAACGGCTACACCGCGAAGTCCCTGACCGTCTACTTCCAGGGCCGCGCCATCCACGAGACCACCGGCAAGGCCGCCAACCCCAAGCTCCCCGCGAAGGGCGTCTACATCGACGACTCGCTCAAGGTCACGTACTGGCAGCAGTCGATGAACGACGCCATCACCTGGTGACGTCCCCCCACCCGACCGCCACACCGGATCCGGCGCGTGGTGGTCGGGCCTGTTGCCCCGCACAGGCACAGTCCCCCGACGACGCGGAACGGGTGCCCCAGTCCCTTCTGCGAGCCGCCGAACGCGGCAGGCAGATCGTATGCAGCGGGGCGTGAGGGGACGGGCGGGCATCGGGGGTTGTATCGGTGGGCAACGTCGCCGAGGGGGCGTGGATCGGGGGTGGGGGTCTGCTTGAGGATGAGGGGACGGGTCACGTGTGATCTCGCGGCACCCCATCCGTACCGCAAGGATTTCCGTGGCAGCGCGGCCACGAGCCGGGCCGGTCGGAGCGTGTCGGTGATCCCGCCGCGCAGCCGGCGTCCCGGTGCGGTGTTGGTCGGCCGGCGAACCTGCGGGCGGCCACCCTTCCCTTCCGCACCGGGCCGTCCGTGCCGGCGAACAGCACCTCAGGAGATCTCCCCCCATGTCCGACCCCTCTGTCCGCCGCCCCACGCCCCTGACCGCCGCCGCCCTCCCCCAGCGTCCGAGCGCGATGCCGGTCCACAAGTACCGGCCGTACGAAGCCGTCGACCTGGCGGACCGGGCCTGGCCCGACGCCCGTATCACCGAGGCCCCGCGCTGGCTGTCGACCGATCTGCGGGACGGCAACCAGGCGCTCATCGATCCCATGTCGCCCGAGCGCAAGCGTGAGATGTTCGACCTGTTGGTGCGGTTGGGCTACAAGGAGATCGAGGTCGGCTTTCCGTCGTCCGGTGAGACCGACTTCGCGTTCGTACGGTCGATCATTGATCAGGGTGCGATCCCGGACGACGTGACGATCTCCGTACTGACTCAGGCGCGTGAGGAGTTGATCGAGCGGACCGTGGAATCGTTGAGGGGCGCCCACCGCGCGACCGTGCATCTCTACAACGCCACCGCGCCCACCTTCCGCCGCGTGGTCTTCCGCGGTACGAGGGAGCAGGTCAAGCAAATCGCCGTGAACGGGACTGAGTTGGTGATGGACTACGCCGACAAGATACTGGGCCGTGACGCGGTCCTCGGCTATCAGTACTCGCCGGAGATCTTCACCGACACCGAGCTGGACTTCGCGCTGGAGGTCTGCGAGGCGGTCATGGACGTCTGGCAGCCGGAGGCCGGCCGCGAGATCATCCTCAACCTGCCTGCCACCGTGGAGCGTTCCACTCCCTCGACCCACGCGGACCGCTTCGAGTGGATGTCGCGGAACCTGTCCCGCCGTGAGTTCGTCTGCCTGTCGGTGCACCCGCACAACGATCGCGGTACCGCCGTCGCCGCCGCCGAACTGGCCCTCATGGCCGGCGCCGACCGCGTCGAGGGCTGCCTGTTCGGGCAGGGCGAGCGCACGGGCAACGTCGACCTGGTCACCCTCGGCATGAACCTCTTCTCGCAGGGCGTCGACCCGCAGATCGACTTCTCCCAGATCGACGAGATCCGTCGTACGTGGGAGTACTGCAACCAGATGGAGATTCACCCCCGCCATCCGTACGTCGGCGACCTCGTCCACACCTCCTTCTCCGGCTCCCACCAGGACGCCATCAAGAAGGGCTTCGAGGCGAGGGACGCCGACGCGGCGGCGCGCGGGGTCGCGGTGGAGGAGATCGAGTGGGCCGTGCCGTACCTGCCGATCGATCCCAAGGACGTGGGGCGTTCGTACGAGGCGGTCATCCGGGTCAACTCGCAGTCCGGCAAGGGCGGGATCGCGTACGTCCTCAAGAACGACCACCAACTGGACCTGCCGCGCCGCATGCAGATCGAGTTCTCCCGGATCATCCAGACCAAGACCGACGCCGAGGGCGGCGAAGTCACGCCCGGCCAGATCTGGTCGGTCTTCGAGGACGAATACCTGGTCTCCGCGCACCGCTCCTGGGGACGGCTCGCGCTGCGCTCCGCCCCGGTCTCGGTCTCCACCGACGGGGCGGACGCGCTCACCGTCGAGGCGGTCCTCGACGGCGAGGACATCACGCTGACCGGCCAGGGCAACGGCCCCATCTCCGCCTTCGTCGACGCGCTGGCGGGCATCGGGATCGACGCCCGGGTGCTGGACTACAGCGAGCACGCCATGAGCGAGGGCGCGAGCGCGCAGGCCGCCTCGTACGTCGAATGCGCCGTCGGAGGCCACGTGCTGTGGGGCATCGGCATTGACGCCAGTGCGACCTGGGCGTCACTCAAAGCCATTACCTCGGCGGTCAATCGCGCACGGAGATGACGCTTGTCCGGGCTGCCGGATTACGGCGGGGCGAATTCTCATCCTTGCCCGTCAGTCCTCCGCGCACTGTACAAACGGGCCGAGTTTCCGTCCGGTGCGTGCGCGGCACGGTCGAATAATTGGCCGCCGCCCATCAAACGGGCATTTAAAGGGCGTTGGACCGTCCAGGTGACACAACTTCCTTCATCTACTATCTCGTTCGATCGATCGGTCGATCATTCTCGTAGCAAGTGGATACGCATATGGAAACGGATACGGAAACGTGAACGGGATTACGCGGGCGTGAAAACCAAACTCGATCCGCTGACCGTGACCGCGATGGTCGTCACCATCGTCTCCGTCGCGACCACCGCCCCGCTGACCGCCGCCGCCACCGCGTCGCCGCTCGCCATGGCCTTCTGGCGCAACTGCCTGGGCTTCGCCGTACTCGGGCCTTTCCTCCTGCTCCTGCGCCGTCGCGAGGTGGTACGGGTCGCGCGCGGCGAGCGCGCGCTGCTGCGCCGGGAGCAGTGGCGGCCCCTGGTCTTCGGCTTCCTCGCGGCCACGGCGCTCGCCCTCCACTTCGCGGCGTTCATGACGAGCACCCGGCTCACCACGGTCGCCATGTCCACCGCCCTCGTCGCCACCCAGCCCGTCTGGCAGGCGCTCATCGCCGCGGGCCAGGGCGCCAAGACGTCCCGCAGGACATGGACGGGTCTCACCCTCTCCGTCGTGGGGGCGGCCGCGGCCGCCGGTTTTGACATCAAGGCCGGTGGTACGGCGCTGCTGGGCGACCTGCTCGCCCTCGCGGGGGCCCTCGCCCAGGCCGGGTACACGGCGCTGAGCGAGAAGTCGCGCGCGGATGTGAGCACACCGCTGTACTCGACGTTCACGTCGCTGGTGTGCGGTCTCGAACTCCTCCTGGTCTGCTGGCTGGTCGACATCCCGCTGACCGGTTTCGACAGGGCGACGCAGTGGTCGCTGCTCGGGCTGCTCGTCCTCCCTCAGCTTCTGGGGCTCGGGGCGCTGAACTTCGCCCTGGGGAGGACGTCGGCGACGTCCATGAGCGTCCTCCTCCTGCTGGAGACTCCCGTGGCCGCGGTCATCGCCTGGTGGCTGATGGGGCAGCACATCGAACTCGCCACTCTGCCGGGGCTGTTGCTGATCATCGTGGGCGTGACGGTCGTACTGACGAGCGGCGGCGCGGAACGAGGGGCGGCGGGGCAGGGGACGTACCCGGGCACGAATACGGGGACGTATGGGGGGACGTATGGAAGGGGCGGGTACGGGGGTGCGTACGGGGCGGGCGTACCGCCGTATCCGGATCACGCGCCGCACACACCCCAACTGCCGTCCGACCGCGACCATGTGGCGCATCCGGAGGATGCTGCCCGGCGTGACCCCCGAGTGGACTGGGCCAGATACCAGGAGAGTCACCACGAGAGTCCGACGGTCAGGTTCACCTATCACGGTGCGGGGGCCTTCGACACGGTGCACCTGCGCAGGCCGCACTCCGACGAGGACGAGTGGTGGAGGGAGCGGGAGAGAGAACGGGAGAGAGGGCGGGAGCGGGAGGCGTGGTCGGAGGCTGGGCCGGAGTACTGACGGTCGGTCCCGGTGCGGCGGGGGAGGATGCCTCCTCATGCCACCCCTTACCCCCGTATCTCTGCATCCCCGTACCGCTCAACCGGTCGGAAGCGCCGGCCCGTCCCCGCCGTGCCGTTCTGACGCGCCGGTGTCGGGCACCAGCCCCTGCCGGACCAGGCTGCCGTCCAGCCAGGCCGCGGCCAGTTCCGCCCTGGAACGGCACCCGGTCCGCTTGAACAGCCTGGTCAGCCGCTGTTCGACCGTCTTCTCGCTGCACCCCAGCCGGGCGGCGATCTGCCGGTTGGTGGACCCGTCGCTCACCATGTCGATCAGCTGTACGTCCCGCTCGCCCCGCTCGTCCCGTTCACTCCGGCCGCCCCGGGCGGCGCGGCGCCTGGGGAGCGAGACGTTCCGTCGACGGGCCGCGGCGCCGAGCCGACTGCGGACGGGCCGGCCCATGCCCAGCGCGTGCCCGCTCCGGGTCGCCTCGGCCAGCCACAGTTCCGGGTCGTCGCCGACTTCCGCCAAGCAGCCGCAGCAGTCGACCAGCAGGGGTACGTCGCCTCGCTCCCGTACCAACTCGTAGGCGGAAAGCGCACTTTGCGCGTCGCCGTGCGCCATGCCGCGTCCGACGAGCACCACTTCGTGTGTCAGGGGCGAGGCGGCCTCCTCGTACAGCTTCTCGATCTCCGCCATGGTGTGGCGTACCGCCTCGGGGTCGTTCCGCTCCACGGCGATCGACAGGATCCGCAGCAACACGCGGTCGAGACCGGCGAGCAGTCCGTCCTCGCGCGCCCGCCGCACATCGCGCCATGCCGCTGCCACCGCCTCGGCCTCCATGGCCCGGTCTCCGTGGCCCGACCAATAGCGGACGCCCAGCCGCGCCCGCGCCACCAGCGGATGGCTGACGGAGTCCGGGATCAGGTCGAGCCACTCGCGGGCGCGGCCCAACTTGCCCCGGACGAGCTGGATTTCGGCCGCCAGCGCCCGGGCCGGCTGTCCGACGCCCGGCGCGCCGTCGGCCCGGCCGCGCGTCTCGACGCGGCGGGCGGCCGAGAGCGCGCTGTCCCACCGGCCGGTGAGGTAGTCGCGCACCATGGCGTGGTACTGGACGGCGGTGCTCTGCCCCGCGTCGACGTACCGCTCACCGAGCACGGCGTCGAGAGCACCGGCGAGGTCTCCATAGGCGGCGGCGTTGCGGAGTTGGTCGAGGGGGGCGGCGCTGAGTGCGTGGTCCGGGGCGTCCCGCGCGAGGGCCCGGCGGGTACGTTCGAACTCGGCGCGGGGGCCTACGGCGGCGGCGAGGAGGCGCACTTCGGCGAGGGAGGGGAGGGGGTCGGGGCCTGGGCTTGAAGCGCACTGGGCGAGGGGTTCCGGTGGCTCCGGCAGTCCCCCGTTCAGATGCGTTGTCGGCGTGATCGGCATGTTCGGTGTGATCGGTGTGATCGGTGTGATCGGGCCGATTCCGTACGCGCCGCCGAGCACCGCCAGCGCGGCGGCGGCGGGTACCTGTGCGAGAGCCACGCCGTATCGGGGGTCGACGTCGTCGGTCTGCGGGGAACGGTGCTCGTGGAGTGTCGACAGGGTGCATGCCCGGGTGACCCATTCGAGGTGGTCCCGGTCCTCAACGCGAGGCTCACCGTGCTCGCCGTGCTCACCGTGCTCGCCGCCTCGCTCGCCGTCCCTCCCGTCCCCTCCGTACCACTCCTCCAGGCACGCCAACACCCGCTCGCCCAGGGCGAGTACGCCGACGTGGTCGGCGTTCCGCAGGCTCAGTGCGACGGATTCGCGCAGCACGCCGGTCGCTCTGGGGTCGTACGGCGACAGGTGCCGCAAGGCCGAGTGGTAGGCGCGGGCCCCCCACGAAGGGTCGGACTTCGCATGCGTACGGGCGGCGGACAGGAGCAACGGCAGCGCGAGCGCGGCATCGAGGGCCGAGCCCGCAGCCGCGACGTGGTCGGCGAGCCGGGGGTGCGCGGCGCCCGCCGCGACCGCGCCGAGCCTGTCGGTCACCACTCGGGTGATCGTGGCGTGCAGCGGCCGCACATCGCGGCACCCGGGCAGCGCCCGCAGCGCGACGGCGAGCGCGGGTACGGCGAACGTGATGCGACCCGCCCGGTCGACGGTCACCACCCGGTCCCTGACCAGCCCGTCCACCACCCGCCCGAAGATTTCGGGCAGTCCGGCTTCGGGCAGTCCGGCCCCGGGGAATCCGGCCTCTGGGAGTCCGGCTTCGTGCCGCTCGGCTTCGGCCCGTTCGACTTCCGGCGCCCCCGCTCCGCGCACCCCCTTCAACGGCCTCACCCCGCGCAGGTCGTCAAGCCGCAGTTCCGCCTGGCCGGCCAGGCGGGCGAGCGCGGTGGCCGTCTCGAACGTCTCGGCGTCCGGTGACGCGTGCGGCCAGCCGAGCCGGGCCAACTCCGCCGCGTCCGGGGTGAGTCGCAGTTCGTCCTCCGGAACGGTCAGGCACATCTGACCGTCGAGTTCGAGCAGGGCGCCGCACTCCTCCAGCGAGGCGAGCACCGACAGAACGGCCCCCGGACTCCCCGCCAGCGGGCCCAGCGCACGCAGCACCGCCGTCACCAGGCCGGGTTCGACCGGGCGGTCCAGTCGCCGCACGATGAGCTCGCCGACCTCGGCCGACGACAGCGCAGGCAGTTCGACCACCCGGTCTGCCGCCGCGAGCAACTGCCCACCGCCACCGACCTGCCCCGGGAGCATCGGCCGGGCCGCCAACACCACCGGTACACCCGCCGGGCGGAACGCGCGCAGCAGCAGCCCCAGAGCGGAAGCCGTCGGATCCGGCATCCGGTCGGCGTCATCGACGACCAGGGCGAACGGGACCTGGCGAGCCGCGTCCGCCAGCACCTCGCCCAGGGCGGAGAGCAGCGCCACCTCCCCGCCACGGCCGACGGCCCGCGACCGGGATGGGGACTGGGACTGGGACTCCGCCTGCGACGGTGACTGCGCCTGCGCCTGCGCCCGCCGCACCGCCGTCACGCGTGCCAGGATCCGGCCGTCGTGGATCTTGGCGAGTACGCCACAGACCGCATCCGCGAGGGCACCGGCACCCGCCGGCTCCTCCGCGACCTCCCAGCCGAGCCGCAGGACCTTCGCCCCCTTCTTGGCCGCCGCCCGCCGCGCCTCGTGCAGCAGCGCGGTCTTGCCGGCGCCGGCCACGCCGCTGACCAGGAGGGTCCGTACCGCGGCTCCGGTGGCGCGTAACGCCCGCGCCACGTCACCCACTTCGTCGTGCCTACCGACAAGAGGTGAACGGTACTGCTGCACGACAACTCCTCGTTTGTCCGGGTTCGCCACGTCGAACGGCTCGACGGAACGTGGGGTTTGCGTGAACCTCCCGAACAAGCCACCATCATTTGAGTCAGGTTGGACATGATGGCAAGCGTGCTACCAGGGTCGGTCCGTGGGGTGTGGTGGGCCGGTTCCGTAATCCGCCGGGTGGGTCCGGGACGGGGCGGTCCGAGCGGTCCGAAGCGGGCACCCCGCCCACCAAATACGCATGCTGATCGAAGACATGAAAGATATGGCGGAATCTGTGGCTGCTCGGACAGACACCGAGTTGGTCTTCGGCGGCTCGGCCGTACGTTTCCACGGGGCGGGCGAGCGTCTGCTCGGCCGGGAGGCCGAGTCGGCCGAGATCGACGCCGTCCTCCGCGACCCGAACGGACCGCGCCTGGTGCTGGTCCGGGGGGAACGGGGCGTCGGGCGGACCGCGTTCGTACGGGAGGCCGGCGAGCGGCTGCGCGCCGAAGGGGTCGCGGTCCTGCCGGTGGAGTGCGTTCCAGGTGACGGCGGGCGTCCTCTGCTTCTCGCTCTGAGAATGGTCATGGCGCTGGAGGACCACCGGGCGGCGGCCGCAAAACGCCGACCGGCCCACAAGCCGTCCGGAGAGACGTTGCCCGGGGCGCTGTCCGCAGTGCGAGAGGGCGACGGTACGGCGATGGCGGAGGCGCTCGCCACCGCTCTGGCGCAGCCGACGCCCACGGTCGTGATGGTCGAGGACGCGCAGCACGCCGACACCGAATCCCTGGCGCTGCTCGGTGATTTGGACTTCGGCGGGCTGTCGTCCGGCGCCCGGTTGGTGGTCACGGCGGTCCACAACGGGGGGCCGGACGGTACGCCCGAGGTCAACGCGTTCGCGAGGGCGGCCAGGGCGGATACGGGGACTGTGGGGGCTGCCGAAGCCGCCGGGGCTGCGGGCGCCGCCGGGAACGCGGGCGCCCTCACGTCCGCCGAATCCTCAAGACCTCCCGCGCCTCCCGGCCCCTCCTCGGCCGGGCCGGCCTCCCCGACCACCCAGCCGGGCGGGCCCACGGCGCCCGCCGACACCCGCAGGCACTCCCGGGCGTCCGGATCTTCGCCGGTCGAACCCTCTTCCCCGGCCACACCAGGCACCGGGCCTCACACGTCCACCGGATCCGCCCCGTACCCCGGGACCGGGTCCGGCGCGTCCGCCGGAGCCTCCGGTTTCCTCCCGGCAGGCCCAAGCTTCGCGACCACCACGTCCGCCGCCACCGGAACCGCCGCGTCTGCCGCGTCCGCCACGTCCACCGAAACCACCGGAGCCTTCGGGAACCCCGGAACCACCGCGTCCCCCCGGACCGGCCCCGCCTCCCCCGCCGACCACGTCCCGCCCGCCGGCCCAACCTCCCCCGCCAGCCTCCCCACCCCGCCCGACCCGGCCATGCAACAGCTGGCCCGTAACCCCGTCGCCCACACCATCGTTCTGCCGCGCCTCGGTGCGGAGGACATCACCGCCCTCGTCGCGCAGCGGTTGCGGGCCGTGCCCGATGCCGCTCTGGTACGGCGGGTCCGCCGGCTGAGTCGTGGAATACCCGGGGCCGTCGACGCCCTGCTCGTCGCGTGGGCGGGGCAGGGTGCGATACGTATGGCCGACGGGCACGCCTTCCTCGGTGTCGGAACGCCGGCGCCGGTGCTGCCGGACGACAACAGGTACGTCGTGGCCCTGCGGTCGCTCGGCGAGCCCTGTTGGACCGTGGCCGCCGGACTGAGCGTCCTGTGGCCGCTCGGCCGGCCTGCGGCGGAGTTGCTGGCAGCGGCCACCGGTCTGTCCGCCGAGGCGGTCGGCCGGAGCGTCCGCTCTCTGGTGGACGAGGGCATCCTGGACGAACTGCCCGGACAGGACGGCGCCCCGCTCCGAGGGTGGACGTTCCGCGTGCCGCTCGTGGCACACGCCGTACGGGAACGTCTGGGGCCTCTGGAGCGCGGCCGCCTGTCCGCCGTCGCGGTGGAGGCGCTGTGGGCAGGCGGAGCAGTGGCGGGCAGAGCAGTCTCAGCCCCCGCGCCGACACACGCGCCGAAGGCACCAGAACCAGCACCCGTACGCGCATCCGCACCCGCACCCGCTTCCGCACCGGCGCCCTCCCCCACCCTCCTCCCCGAGGCCGACGCCACCACCTACCTCCCCGACCGGATCGCCGAAGCCGGGAACCTGGTCGACCCCGAACGTGCCGTCGCCGAGCTGACAGCCGCCGCCCGTGCCCTCTACCCCGACCTCGACCGCCGGGGCATGCTCCGGTGGTACCTGGGGGCCGTACGCCTCATCGAGGAGCCGACCGCCCGCAGCCTGACAGTGCTGCGGTACGGGCAGGCCGCCCACGGCAGCGGTGACTACCCCACGGCCCGGCGGGCGGCCGAATGGGTCGTGTCCGCCCCGGCCGAAGGGCTCGGCCCACTGGCCCTCTACGAAGCGGCCACCCTGCTGGTGGCGGCGACAGCCGCCGACAAGGACTGGCCGGCGCTGTCCCGCATGGGGGACGCGTCCTGGTGGGACGCACTGCCGCTGCCCGCGATAGCCACCGTGTCGGGCCGTATCCAGGCGCTCTGGCAGTTGGAGAAGTGGCGGGAGGCCCTGACCCTGCTCTCCCGGAGCGAACCGGTGTGGCGGGCGACCCCCGACAGCCGCGCGTTGCTCGAACTGTTCGGCAGAGTCGCGGAGTTCGTACTGGGCCGACCGGAACGGTTCACCCGCGCACTGACCCAGACCGAGGCATCGGACCTGCCCCGCAGCAAGGTGTTCGCGATGGTCATCGCCCAACTCGACGTGCTGCTCGGCACCGGCGACCTGCGAGCGGCCACGGCCCTGCTGGCCGACCAGGAGCTGACGCCCGAACTGCTGCCCGCCGGAAGCCGGTTCCTCCTGCTGCACCTCCAGGGCCGGTGGGACGAGGCACTCACCCTGGCACGCCGTCCGCTGGTCGACGGCGGCGTACTGAACGTGGTCCCCGGGCACCACCTGCTCCCCGCCCGCACCGCCGCCGTCCTCCTGGCGAGGGGTCGTATCACCAGCGCGAGCCGCCTGATCAGCAGCACACGGGGGCAGATCGGCGGCACACGCGGGCAGATCGACCAGCAGGCCGCCGACCAGTCGGACGATCCCGCCGACGCTCCGCCCCACCACCCCCCGCACGGCCCCCTCGAACACGTCCTGGACCACACCGACGCCGAAATCCTCCGCACCCTCGGCGATCCCGCCCGCGCCGAGCACGTCCTGCGGCGCGGGCTCGGCGCGGCGGACGCCCACGGATCCGTCTACGGCACCGACGAGTTGTGGGCCTCCCTCGCCGAGGTGCACGCGGAGGCGGGGCGCACCCGTCAGGCGCTCGCCTGCCTGGCGCGGCTGGAGCGGCTCGCCGGACGGACGGACAGCGGACAGACGGACGGCGGACAGACGAGCAGCGGCCGGACCCGGCTGCTGTATCTGCTGACGTACGTCCGCGTCCTGCGGCCCGACCCCCACGACGCCCGCAGTCGTCTCCTCGAAGCCGTCGAACTGGCCCGTGAACGTGGTCAGTTGTTCGAGACGGCGGTGACCCTCACCGCCGCCGCGCACGAGAACACGGGCCCGGTGGCCCCGCTGCACGAGGCGTACGAACTGTTCGGCGAGACCGGTGCCGCCCTGTGGCGCTTCCACACCAGGACCGCGATGCGCGAGACCGGGCTGGCCGTGCCCGGCCGCAAGCAGGCCACGGCGGAGAACGACCACCTGCTCGCCACCCTGCTGGCCGAGGGCCTCACCAACCGCCGGATCGCCGCCGTACTGCGGCTGAGCGAGGACGCGGTCGCGAACCGTCTGTCCCGGCTGTTCGCCCGTACCGGCATGCGCTCGCGCACGGAGGTCGTGACGGCCGTACTCGGCGCCGGCCCGCCACCGCCGCCGACGCCCCTCTCGTGACAGATTTCCCTGCCCTTGACGGAACAGGGGCTCGCGGCATCAGATCCGCGCAACCACACATGGCACGATCGGCCTCCTGAAGCGCATGAACCACTTGAGTCCCAGATGGAGAGGGCACATGCCTCAACAGGTACTCACCGAGACCGTGCGTGTGGCGATCCACTCACCCGACGCGATCGTCCGCGCGGGGCTGGTCAGCTACCTTCAGAGCGACCGCCGCACCCGTGAGGTACCACCGGACAAGATCCGGGAGGCCGACGTCATCGTCGTCGCCGTGGACGTCGCCGCCGCCTCCTCCCTCGACCTGCTGAGCAGCCTCTGCGACAAGCCGGAAGCACGTTTCGTCATGGTCGTGGGAAAGCAGTGGCAGGCGGATGTCTCGGCCGCGATCGACCGCGGGGTCAGGGCCGTCCTGTGGCGCGACTCCTTCAGCCCGGCGACCTTCATCCAGACCCTGCTCACCATCACGGAGGGCGGCGGCAGCCTCCCGCCCACGCTCCAGGGCACGCTGATGGAGCAAGTCCGCTGGACCCAAAGGGAAGTTCTGTCCCCACGAGGTCTGACGGCATCCGGGGTCAGCCCCCGTGAAGTGGACGTATTGCGCCTCGTCGCCGAGGGCGAGGAGCTGTGCGACATCGCGACGAAACTCTCGTACTCCGAACGCACCGTCAAATACATCCTGTACGGCCTGATGAAGCGGCTGCACCTGCGCAACCGCGCCCACGCCGTCTCGTACGCCATACGAACCGGTCTCATCTGAGTCCCCCGGCCCACACCCACCCCACACCCAACCCACACCCCACCCCACTGGTAATCTCCGCTCACTTGTGCGAGGGCGAAGACCCTCGCGAGGAGGGACATCACGTGGGCAGACACGCCCTGAGACGGGGCGGTCTTACCGCCGCCGTCTCTTCGCTCGCGGTCGCGATCGCGGCCGCGGCCGTCACCGTTTCCTCCGGGGGCGCCGATTCCGCCCAGGGGGCCACGGCCGGGGCCACCACCGCGGCCGCCGCCACCACACAGATCACGCTCACCCACCCGAACTCGGAGCGCCCCCGTGTCGACCGGCTGCTCAGCGCCGGTACGACCGGGTTCCTGCACCGGCAGAGCGGGGTCGACGGACTGCTCTGGACGGACTACGCGCACGGCGCGACCGTCACCGTCGAGAACACGACCGGCGTCTACGTCCCCGGTCAGAGCTGTACGGAGGTCGACTCCGCCTGCCGTACGGCCTGGTACGGCGCGGACAGCGACGTGGTCGCCCTGCCGTCGGCCCTGAGCGACAAAGTCCGTCACGCTCTGGGACCCGGCGACACGCACGCTGTCGACCGTCACGTCCGACTACTACTACCGGGCGCTGGCGGGTGACACCGTCGTCACCGGCCGCACACTGATCGACACCGTAGACGGCGAGCGGCGCGAACGGCTCGTCACCGGGGACTCGTTCACCATCCCGGACAAGGCGATCGTGGCGGCGGACGCCTCCGGAGTGCTGGTCAAGGACCGCTCCGCCCTGCTCTCGATCGACCTCAAGTCGGCTGTCAGCACCCTGGCGTTCACCGGTGTCGCCACCAACTCGTCCTCCGTGGAGTTCGTTCAGAGCGAGAGGTGGATCGGCTGGTACGACACCGACTTCGGCAGCCTCCACCTCAAGCCCCGTACCGACCCCGCCGCCGACGAACAGGTCTTCGACGTGCCGGAGTTCGGCTCCCTCGCCGGCGACCCGGTCCTGCTCGACGACTGGCTGCTGGTGCCCACCAACGCGACGACCGGCAGCGCGATCACGGCGGTGTCCCTCACCGACGGATCTTCGCGCACGCTTCTCGATTCCGCCGGCGAGTACGCGATCGGCGGCCCGGGCGGCAACGCCTTGGTCGCGGGCGGCACCGGACCCACCGACTGGTGGATACAGCGGGTCGGCCAAGCGGCCGACGGATCGCTGGAGTTGACGAAGGTACGCGCGGTCCCGGCGACGGAGAACGCCAAGGTCGGCGTCGCGCTCAGCCGGGGCAGCCTGCGGGTCGCGGAGGACGACCTCAGCCGCAGCGCCACCACCACCTCGGTCCGGAAACTGACCACGAACGGCAGCACCACACTGTCCGCCGCTCCGGCCACGGTGGGCGACACGATCAGTCCGGCGTGCCCGTTCCCCGGCGTCAACTGCACGCCGCTGTGGGGCAACAGCGGCTCCCTTCCCGAGGACGTCCACCTCGTCACGTTCAGCGACGTCGACGGCGACGACGCGAGCGGTCTGGAGAAAGCGGACAAGCTCGTCGCCATGGGTGATCAGACATCCGACAGTGTCCTGGAGTTCAAGACCGGGGGCGGCGTCATCGTCGACGTCTCCGACAACTACGCGGTCTACAACTCCGGCGGCACCACACCCATGCAGTACGTCGGCGAGTTCGGCCAGGGTCAGCAGCTCAAGCGCACGATCCGCGCCGCCGCCCTCAACGGCTCCACCCTCTGGAGCGCCACCACGGCCGCCGGCACGATCACCTCGTACAGCCTCACCGAGAAGAAGACGCTCACCACGGTCAAGATGCCCGGCGCCGGCTGCGTACCGACGGAGCTCCAGGCGGCGGGGCGCTGGGTGTACTGGGCCTGTGGGACCACCTCGGCGGGCCTGTACGACACCAAGGCCGGGACGTCGGTCGCCACCCAGCCGGGTGACGTCCTGCTCGGCGACGGATTCGCTGTACGGCACAACCACACCACGGACGAACTCGTCCTGACCGAAGCGGCCACCGGCGCCACCCGCGTGATCGCCTCCGGGCTGGCGCAGGCGGGCCGGGCGGGCTCAGGACCGGCCACCGACCGGCGCCACCGGTGGACGGTGGACGAATACACGGGCCTGGTCGCCTGGTTCGACGCGTACGAGCAGACGCACGTGGCCACGACCGGGGTGACCCCGTCCGTACCGACCACCTACAACACGACGGTCGACGACATCGTCTGGGCGAAGTCGACGGACACCGACTCCAAGACCTGGAACGGCAGTTGGCTGCTGTCCCGGCCGGTCACCTCCTGGTCCCTGGCCTTCACCTCGGTCGGGAGCGGCGAGAGCGGCAAGGCCACCCGTACGATCACCGGCGGCGCCGCGTCGGCGTGGCTGGAGACGTCCTGGAACGGCAAGGCGGCCAACGGGAGTTACTTCCCCAACGGGCGCTTCACCTGGACCCTCAAGGCGACCGGCCTCGGCACCACGTCGGCGGCCACCGTGGCCACCGGCACGGGATCGATGTACGGAGGTGCGACAACGCGCCACGACTTCAACAGCATCGAGGGCCAGCCGGACGGTGTCGGAGACGTCCTCACACTCAACTCCTCGGGCGGCCTGACGTACCAACTCGGAACCGGAGCCGGTAAGTTCGGCGACAAGCTCACGGGCACGGGGTGGGCCACCACCATCAAGGCGATCCCGTTCGGTGACCTGAGCGGCGACCGGTGCAACGACGTCCTCGTCCGCCTCAGCAGCGGGGCCCTGCGCCTCTACAAGCCGGGCTGCACCACCGTGGTCAAGCCGACGACGTCGTACACGACGCTCGGGACGAGCGGCTGGACGCAGTACGACGTCCTCACCTCACCCGGCGACATCAGCGGCGACGGCCTCCCCGACCTGATCGCCCGCAACACCTCCTCCGGGACGGTCTACCTCTACAAGGGCACCAGCGCGGGCAAGCTGTCCGCCCGCGTGAAGCTCTACGACAACTGGAAGACGTACAAGAAGATCGTCGGCACCGGCGACCTCAACGGCGACGGCAAGGCCGACCTGATCGCCCAGGACAAGTCCAACAACCTCTACAGGTACGCGGGCAAGGGCAACGGCACCTTCGCGGCCCGCGTCAAGGTCTTCACCAACTGGGGCGGCTCGTACAACGTGATCGTCGGCACCGGCGACCTCAACCGCGACGGCAAGGCCGATCTCGTCTCCCGCGACACGTCGGGTGTGCTGTGGCGCAACTACGGTGACGGAAAGGGCTCGTTCGGAGCGCGCACGAAAATCGCGACGGGCTGGAGCGGCTACAAGTCGCTTTCCTAGCGGTCAGGTTGTAGCCGTTGGAGTCCCCAGCACAGCGAGGGGGCCAGGAGACTGAGAGGTCTCCTGGCCCCCTCGCTGTGGTGGGGGGTACCTGGCGGCGGCCCGTTCGGCTTATTCGTAGCCGAGGACCTTGTAGTCCTTGCTGACGAAGACGTGGTGCGGCCAGTTGACGCTGATGTTGTGGACCTCGTACTCGCCGTTGCTCAGCTTCACCACGCGGTCGTTGATGCCTCCGGGGACGACGGCCTGGGCGGCCTTCGTGGCGTTGTCCGCCGCCTTGCCGCTGACGATCGTGCCCTCGCCCTCGGTGTAGTCCGGGATCTGGCCGACCGACTTGTCCGGTGACGGGGTGCCCTTCTGGAAGGGGATCACCCCCGCGGCCTTGGCCGCCGCGGCTCCGCCGTCGCCGCCCGGTTGTACGACGACCTTCGTGGCCGTGATGGTCGCGCTGTCGACCGTACCCAGGACGAGGACGCTCGTGCCCTTCCTCACCGCGCGCGCGGAGGTGCGGTGGGTGCCCTTCTCGTACGTCGTGGTGGATCCCTTGTCGACGGTCACCTTCACGCCCGTCGCCGTCGAGAAGGTGAAGCCCGACGTGGAGACGGTGTCGACGATGCCGGTCGCTCCCCCGGGGGCCGGGTCGGCCACGGGTCCGCCGCCGGCGGGGCCGCTGGGCTTGGGCGTGGGGGTGGCGGTGGGGGTGGGGGTGGATGTGGCGGATGTTTCGCTCGCCGTTACGCTGGGTGACGACGTGGAGCCCGCCGCCGAGGACGTACCGGCTCCGGTGAGTCCCGCCACCGCGCAGGTCAGTCCGGCGGCCACGACCAATCCGCCGCTCTTCTTCGACAGCAGCCGCCGTGCCCATGGCCCGCGCGCTGCCACGGGTGTGGTGACCTGGCCCGACTCGTCCGTCGAATGGCCGCTCTGCTCGTTGTCGTCGTTCATGGTGCCGCTCCTCTTGCTCGGTCGACTACGGAGAGCCTCGCGAACGTTCCTGTCAGGACGCTTTGCCCGAGCTGAAGGACTGCTGGCAATCGGCCGGGGCCCGAGCAGGAGGAGCGGTGAGCCCTCGTACGCCGGTGCCCTACCACGCGTGGGTGGTACGGCACCGGCGTGCGGCGGACGCTGTTACGCCTGGTACGTCTGATGGCTCTCCGTCGCCGAGCGGCGGCGGGACGATACGACGACCATGGCCGCGCCCGCCGCCACGGTCAGGGCGGAGGCCGTGCCCAGGAACCAGGTCGGGATGTCGGCGCCGGTGGAGGCGAGGTTGCCGGAGCCGAGGGGGGTGGATCCCGTGGTGCCACCGGCAGTCGTAGCTCCTGTCGTGCCGCCGGTTGTGCCTCCGGTCGTATCCGTCGTATCCGTCGTACCCGTGGTTCCCCCGGTGTCGGAGTTTCCGCCTGTGCCCGACCCGCCCGTACCCGATTCGCCCGGGTCACCGGGCAGCTCGGCCGCGTCGCTGAGGGTGACGTCCAGGTCCACCGGGTCCAGTGCCGTACCCGCGGTGTAGAAGCCGCCGAAGGCTTTCGCGCCGGCGCTGGTGAGGGTGGCCGCGACGTCGTCGAGCGAGATCACGTCGTCGGTGGCCGTCAGGGCGGACGGGGTGGCCTTGAGGTCGGCGAGGACCACGTCCTCGGACGTCTTGCCGAGGCTGTCGACGTCGGCGGAGAGCGTGCCGGTTCCCCCGTCGATTTCCACCCGCAGGCCGCTCAGGGTCAGGTCGAGGCCGTACGCGCCGCCCGACTCGTGGCCCTTGAACGTGACCGAGCCGGCGAAGGAGGCGGCCAGGGTGTCGGCGTCGAGGTCGTACTCGCCTGTGCCGTCCGTGAAGGTGAAGGCGCCGTTGCCGGATGCCTGCGAGGCACCGTCGGCGGCGCTGATCCTGCCCTTCGCGGCCCCGTCCACGACGTACGAGCGGAAGGATTCCTTTACGCCCCAGCCGAGTTGGCCGTCGGCGATGTCACCCTGGTCGGGCGCCTCGGTGGGAGTGGGCGTGGGGGTGGGGGTGGGGGTCGGCGTGGGGGTGGGAGTCGGGGTCGGGGTGGGCGTGGGCGTGGGAGTCGGCGTGGGAGTGGGGGTCGGAGTCGGCGTCGGGGTCGGAGTCTCCGGCTCCTTCTCGACCACCGTCAGCGGGTCACCCGCCGCGCCTTCGTAACTCCCGCTGCCGAGCGCGTCGGCCGCGCCCTTGGTGAGCGTGGTGGCCATGTCGGTCATGGCGCGGTTGACCGTGACCTTCGCGAGGGCCACGTCGTCGTCGGTCTTGCCGGCCCGCGTGACGTCGGCGGTGACCTCGGACGTACCGCTGTCGAACTTGACGTCGGACAGCGTCACTTCGAAGCCGTGCGCCGTGGAACGGGCCGTCACCGCACCGTCGAAGCCGAGCGCGACCGCGTGGGTGGTGGAGTCGTACGTACCGGTGCCGCCGGTGAAGGTGAAGGCGCCGTTGTCGGCGGCCTGCGTGGCGCCGGACGCGGCGGTGAAGGTGCCGGCGGCCATACCGGTCACGTACGCGCGGTACGACGCCTTGATGCCCCAGGTCAGTTCGTAACCATCGAGCGGTGTGCCGGCGGCGGACGCGGGTGTGGCCAGCAGGGCGGCGGCGCCGAGGGTGACAGCGGTGGCGACAGCGGCGGCGAAGGCGATGGGTCTACGGGTGGCCATGGGAGGCGATCTCCTCGGGAAGGTGGTGGTGATGTCAGGGGGTGAGTTGGTCTTGTTCGGTGCGAGTCGTTCGGTGGGAGTCATTCGGTGTGACGTGGCCGAGGTGATGGGGTCGGTGTGACGTGGCCGGTGGGGTCTCCGTCGGTGTGGTCTCAGTCGGTGTGGTCTCGGTCAGCCCGCCTCGTCGGTCAGCCGCGCACGCCGCCTTCGTACGACCCCGAGGGCGGCCCCCGCCGCCAGCAGCACACCCGCCGCGATACCGAGCGGCAGGACGGGGACGTTCGACGCGTCCGCCGTCGCCTCCGCCCCGGGCCTCGCGCTCTTCCCGGGCCCCGGACTCCCGCTCCCGCTCATCTCCGGCCGAGGCGTGGCATCCGCCCCGCTGCCCAGATCGGGCAGGGCCGGGAGCTCGGCGGCAGAATCCAGAGCGACGGAGAGCGAGACCGGGTCCATCTCCGTACCCACCCGGTACATGGAGTTGAAGGCCCTCGCGCCCTCCGCCGTGAGCTTCGCCGGCGCCTCGGTGAGCGTCACCAGGCCTTTCCCGGCCTTGAGTTGCTTCGCCGCGAAAGTGACCAGGGGAACGTCCGGCGTGGTCGTACCGCCGCCGGTGACATCCGCGCTCAGCGTGCCCTCGCCGTCCTCGACGCGCACAGCGACACCGTCGAGGGCGAGGTCGAGGCCCTGCGCGCCGGTGAAGCGGATCGTCCCCGCGAAGTCGGCGTCCAGGGTCTGCTTCTTCTTGTCGTACGTCCCCTCTCCCCGGGGGAAGCGGAAGAGGGCCCCGCCGTCCTGGGCGCCGCCGGAGAGCTTCCACCCGCCGTGGGCGATCTCGCCGGTGACGTACTCGCGGAAGGTACGGCGTACGCCCCAGTCGACGGCCCCGTCCTCGATCGCGCCCGGGGCGTTCTTCGCCGGTTTTCCGGCCGGCTTCTTCGTCGGCTTCTTCGGCGGATTCTTCGACTCGGCCGCCGATCCGGCCGCCTTTTCGCTGCCAGAAGGCTGCGCCGCCCCCGCCGCCGGCGCCTTGACATCCGCCGACAGGCTGACCGGGTCGAGGGCGGTGCCCGCCGTGTAGTAGCCGGCGAAGGATCGCGCGCCCTGGGCGGTCAGTGTGGCGGGGATGTTGGTGAGTTGTACGACGTTCCCGCCGCCCCTCATGTTGATCCCACCGAGCGCCAGCGAGGCGAAGGCGACCTGCGAGGAGGTCGAGACCGTGCCGCTCCCCTTGGCCTTGCTCGCGATGTCGACGTACAAAATGCCCCCGCCGCCGGAGATCCGGACGGTCGGGCGGCTGATCGTCATGTCGAGCTGGTACGTGCCGTTGCTCTGCCGGTGTCCGAGGAAGTGGACCGAACCCGAGAAGCCGGCGGTGAACGCGCCGGAGTCGGAGTCGTACGACCCGGTGGCCGAGTGGAAGCGGAACCGACCGCCGCCGACCGTGGCCGCGCCACCCCCGAGGGAGTAACTGCCCTGCGCGATCGGGCCGGTGACGTACGACTGGAAGGAGGACTTGATGCCCCAGTCGAGCCGCCCGCCCTGCACCGTACGGCTCGCGGCATGCGCGGTGGTGGCGGGGAGCAGGGCCGCGGAAAGGGCCGTGAGGAGTGCGAGGAGTACGACGCCGAAGGCGTGCGTACGTCTGGACGATGGCATGAGGAATCCCTCCGGGCCCCTAGCGGGTTAGGTAAGGCTAACCTAAGATACGCGAGGGCTCGATGGGAACCCCCACCGAACAGACGACAACGGGACGACAGGACGGTGCCGCTCGTGCGCACACGACTGGTGGGCGGTGCAGTGGTATCCGCGCTCACACTCACCCTCGCCTTCACCGCGACCGCGTGCGGCGGGGACGGTGGCGGTGGCGGTGGCCGTGCCAACGGCGTGGGTACGGGGGGCTCGACCCGGGCCGCCGAACAAGCCCCCGAACAGGCCGCTGACCAGGCCGAAAAGAACGCGGCCGTCGCGGACCGCCTCGAACCGCTCCCGGACACCCCCGCCCCCGACCTGCCCGTCACCGTCACCTCCGCCGACGGCCGGAAGGTCACGGTGCGGAAGTCCGACCGGATCGTCCCGCTGTCCGGCAGCCTCAGCGAGATCGTCTTCACACTCGGGCTCGGCGACCATGTGGTCGCCCGCGACATCACCGCCACCTTCGAGCAGGCCGGCCAACTGCCCGTGGTGACCCGTGGCCATGACGTGTCCGCCGAGAGTGTGCTGTCCCTCAGACCCGACCTCGTCCTCGCCGAGACCACCACCGGCCCCGCCGAGGCCATCGGCCAGATCCGCGACGCGGGCATCCCGCTCGTCACGATCGAGGGCGCCAAGAGCCTGGCCGATGTCGGCACACGTATCGGGGCGGTCGCCGACACCCTCGGTGTCGCCGCGGCCGGGCGGGAGTTGACCACACGCTCGGAGGAGCGGATCGCCGCCGTACAGAAGGACATCCCCGCGAAGCACGACCGCCCGCGCGTCGCGTTCCTCTATGTACGCGGCTCCGCGTCGGTGTATCTGATCGGCGGCAAGGGATCGGGAGCCACCCCGTTGATCGAGGCGGCCGGGGCGCTCGACGCGGGGGCCGACAGCGGGCTGGAGAAGGACTTCACCACGATCACCACCGAGGCGCTGGCCCAGGCCGCGCCGGACGCGATCCTCGTCATGAGCAAGGGACTTGAGTCGGTCGGCGGGGTGGACGGACTGGTCGAACTGCCCGGCGTGGCGCAGACGCCCGCCGGGATGGACCGCCGGATCGTGTCGATCGACGACGGCGTCCTGCTCAACTACGGGCCGCGCACCGACCAGGTGCTGCGGTCGCTGGTGGAGCAGTTGTACGGGAAAGACGCCGCGAAGTGACCACACTCGACAGACCCAGCGGGACAATGCCGGCCACGAAGCGGGCCACCGCACCCAAGGAGCCACCTCCCCCTCTCCCCACCCGCCACACCCCCACCACCGCCTGGCTCCTCACCGCCGGCCTGGCAGCCGTACTCGTCCTCCTCGTCCTCACCTCCGCCCGGCTCGGCGCCTACGACCTCTCCACCGGCGAGGTGATCGGCTCCCTCCGACACCGAATCGGCCTGGGAGGAGCGGAGTTGGACCGGGTGGGCGAGTCCGTCCTCTGGAACGTCCGCTTCCCGCGCATCGTCCTGGCCCTCCTCGTGGGCGCGTCGCTGGGCTGCGCGGGCGCGCTGATGCAGGGCGTCTTCGGCAACCCGCTCGCCGAGCCCGGCGTCATCGGCATCTCCTCCGGCGCGGCGGTCGGCGCGGTCGGCTGCATCTCGCTCGGGCTGGACTTCCTCGGCACGTGGACGGTCCCGGTGGCAGCCTTCGTCGCCGGCCTGGCGACGGTCCTGCTCGTGTACGCGCTGTCGCGGTCGGACGGGCGCAGCGAAGTGGTGACACTGATCCTCACCGGCATCGCGGTGAACGCCTTCGCGGGCGCGCTGATCGGCCTGTTCATCTTCTTCGCGGACACCGCCGCCATCAACCAGATCACCTTCTGGCAACTCGGCTCGCTCGCCCAGGCCACCTGGCCCAAGGTCCTCGCCGTGTTGCCGTGCGCGGTCATCGGTCTCGCCGCCGCCCCTTCGTACGCACGCAAGTTGGACCTGCTCGCACTCGGCGAACGACCCGCCCGCCACCTGGGGGTGGACGTCGAGCGGCTGCGGATGGTCCTGGTCCTGGTCATCGCGCTGCTGACGGCGGCGGCCGTCTCGGTGTCCGGGATCATCGGCTTTGTCGGCCTGGTCGTTCCGCACCTGCTGCGCATGGCGGCGGGCCCCGGCCACCGCTTCCTGATCGGGGGCAGCGCGCTGGGCGGGGCGGTGGTCCTGCTGGCGGGCGACCTGACGGCCCGTACCGTCGCCGAACCCGCCGAACTCCCCCTCGGGGTGCTGACCGCGCTCTTCGGCAGCCCGTTCTTCTTCTGGCTGCTGCGCCGGACGCGCCGCAAGCAGGGAGGCTGGGCATGAGATACCTGTTCCCAGGGTTCACCACCCGCGAGCGCGTCCTCCCCGACCGCAACAACACGGGGGCCACCGTCGCCGAAACTCGCAACCTGCGGGTGAGCCGGGGCAGCCGAGACGTACTGACCGGGATCGACCTCACCTCCCGCGCGGGCGAGGTGCTGGCCCTGGTCGGTCCCAACGGGGCGGGCAAGTCAACGCTGTTGGCCGCGCTCGCGGCGGATCTCGCCCCCGCCGCGGGTGAGGTACGGATCTGTGGCCGCGACGCCCGCGCCTGGTCCGCCCCCGAACTGGCCCTGCGCCGGTCCGTCCTCCCCCAAACCGCTGTGCTGGCCTTCCCGTTCACGGTCGAGGAGGTCGTACGGATGGGCCGGGCGCCCTGGTCGGGCACCGCGCGGGCGGACGAGGACGACGCGGTGGTCGCGGAGGCGATGGCGGCGACCGAGGTGACGCCGTTCGCGGACCGTGTCGTCTCCACACTGTCGGGCGGCGAACGGGCACGGGTGGCGCTGGCCCGCGTACTGGCCCAGCGGACCCCACTCCTGCTCCTGGACGAACCGACGGCGGCCCTCGACCTGCGCCACCAGGAGCTGGTGCTACGCATCTGCCGCACCCGCGCGACGGCCGGCGACGCGGTCGTGATCGTCCTCCACGACCTGGGCCTGGCAGCGGCCTACGCGGACCGCGCCGCCGTACTCCAGGACGGCCGCACAGCGGCCGAAGGCCCACCGGACCAGGTCTTCGAGGAGGCCCTACTGACCCACGTCTACCGCCAACCGGTAGAGGTACTCCCCCACCCCCGCACGGGCACCCCTCTCGTCCTCCCCAAACGCCCCGCTCGACCCCCCACACCCTGATCGCTACGGCGTGCCGTCGATGTCCTCGTGCAGGTGCACGATCAGCCACGGGCCCCCGGGGCGGGTGCGTCGCAGGACCGCCGTGTTGCGTGCCTGTACCGAGGGGGCCGTGTGGAAGTCGACCCGGAGCCAGTAGCGGGCCACCGCCAGGTCTCCGAAGATGTCGATCACCTGTCCGTACGCCGTCAGTCCGGACTCGGCGGGGCCTTCGTCGGACGTCGGCCGGGTGTCGCGGACTCGGTCCAACTCCGCCTTTCCCAGGAGGAGTTCGGATGTCGCCGAGTCCCAGATGGTGGCCTCGGGGTCCAGGTAGGAGTCGATACGCGCGCGGTCGCCCGCCGTGTAGCTCTCGTACATGTCCGTGATCACCGCCCACACCGCCACGAGGTCCGGGGGTGCGCCGCCGGGCCGTGCGCTTCTGGGTGCGCTCGGCTCGGGGTGGGACGCGGAGGCGGGCATGGTGAAGTCCTTCTGTGGCAGGGGGAACGGGGAGGGGGGAACGGGGAGGGGGGACTGGGTCGGCGAAGTGCTTTTGGCTGAGGTCAGGCCGCCGGATACAGGCGGCACGCGACCCCCGCGATCAGGCGCGGGTCCTCGCGGTCGCAGCCCTCGAAGGCGAGCGGGCAGCGGGGGTGGAAGCGGCAGCCGCTCGGGGGCGCGGCCGGGTCCGGTACGTCGCCGGGGAGTTCGGCGGGGAGCCTGCCCGCGCCGTCGGGCTGGGGGATCGCCGCCAACAGCGCCCGCGTGTACGGGTGCCGGGGGTTCGCCCAGACCTCGGCGGTGGGGCCGGTCTCCACGATCCGCCCCAGGTACATCACCGCGATGCGGTCCGCGATCAGCCGTACGACGGACAGGTCGTGGCTGATGAACAGCAGCCCCGCCCCCGACTCCACGGCCAACGACCGCATCAGCGCCGCCACTTGGGACTGCGCGGAGGCGTCCAGCGCCGAGATCGGCTCGTCGCCGACCAGCAGCCGGGGGCGGGCCGCGAGCGCGCGGGCGATGGCGATGCGCTGCCGCTGGCCGCCGGAGAACTCCTGCGGATAGCGCCCCGCGTCGGCGGCCGACAGGCCGACCCGGGTCAGGAAGTCCTCCGGCCTCGCTCCGTCGGGGCCCTCGCCGCGCCCGGCCGCCGTACGGATGCCGTCGGCTATCTGCGTACCCACCCGGCGGCGGGGGTTGAGGGATCCGTACGGGTCCTGGAACACCATTTGCACGCGCGTCAGTTCGGGGTCGCGACGCCGCACGCGGAGTGGCGTCACCGGTGTTCCGTCGAACGCGATCGTGCCCTCCTTGGCCGCTGTGAGCCCGCAGACCGCGCGGGCCAGGGTGGACTTGCCGCACCCCGACTCGCCCACCAGCCCCACGACTTCACCGGCCCGCACCTCCAGGCTGACCCCGGCGACCGCCCGGGTCGGCTCCGCGCCGGGGCGGCGGTACTGGACGACGAGGTCGTCGATGCTGAGGAGGGGCGCCGGGCCGGCGGTCGGGACCGGGGTCAGGTGCGGGGTCGGGAGAGAGGTCATGGGGTGCTCCTTCCGGGGAGCGCGTCCAGGAGCGTACGGGTGTAGTCGTGGCGCGGTGCGGTGAGGACGCGGCCACGCGGACCGGTCTCGACAACCCGCCCGTACCGCATCACACTGACCTCGTCGGCGATCGCCGACATCACACCGAGGTCGTGGGTGACGAGGAGTACGGCGAGGCCGAGGTCGTCGCACAGGCCGCGCAGGAGCCGTAGCACCCCGGCCTGCACGGTGACGTCGAGCGCGGTGGTCGGCTCGTCGGCGATCAGCACCTTGGGTTCGCAGGCCAGCGCGATGGCGATGGCGATGCGCTGGCGCATCCCGCCGGAGAACTGGTGCGGGTAACTCCCCAACGCTTCCTGCGGGTTGGGGATACGCACCTGGCCCAGCAGGTCGGCGGCCCTGGCGCGGGCCGCCTTCTTGTCGAGCTTGAGGTGGTGGCGCAGGTGGTCGGTCATCTGGTGTCCGATGCTGAGCATCGGGTGCAGGCTGGTGGACGGGTCCTGGAACACCATGCTCATCGCCCGGCCGCGCAGTTCGCCCAGCCCGCGGGGCGGCAGGGTCAGGAGATCGGTGCCGTCCAGCTGGACGCTGCCGGTGGTACGGGCGCCGTTCGGCAGCAGTCCGAGAACGGCCAGGCCGGTCATGGTCTTGCCGGAACCGCTCTCGCCGGCCAGTCCGTGGATGCGGCCGGGGCGCAGCGCGAGGTCGACGCCGTGCAGGATGCGGCGGGGGCCGTTCCCGGCGGGGAGGTCGACGGTGAGGCCGGTGATCTTCAGTACGTCGGCGGGCGCGCTGCCCGCAGCGTTGTCCGTACTCACGCCACACGCTCCTTCTCCGCGCCGAGCGTGCGCGCCGTACCCGGGTCGAGCGCGTCCCGCAGTGCGTCGCCCAGGAAGTTGAAGGCGAGGACGACGGTCAGGATCGCCAGGCCGGGGAAGACCCCGATCCACCACTTGTCGAACTGCTGCGTCCCCGCCGCGACCATCGCCCCCCACTCGGCGGTCGGCGGCTTCGCGCCCAGGCCGAGGAAGGACAGCCCGGACAGCAGCAGCGTCGCCGTACCGATGTCGAGGGTGGCCAGCACCAGCAGCGGTCCGAGGACGTTGGGCAGGACGTCCACGCGCAGGGACCGCCAGGCGGAGAAGCCCAACAGCCGCCCGCTGAGCACGAATTCGCGTGAGCGCAGGCCCATCACCAGACCGCGGGTGACCCGGGCGTACGAGGGCCAGGCGACGACGAGGACGGCGAGTACCGCGTTCTGGAGGCTGGCGCCGAGCGCGGCGGCGACCACCATCGCGAGGATGACGGTCGGGAAGGCGAACACCAG
This sequence comes from Streptomyces sp. NBC_01317, assembly GCF_035961655.1. Classification (NCBI taxonomy): domain Bacteria; kingdom Bacillati; phylum Actinomycetota; class Actinomycetes; order Kitasatosporales; family Streptomycetaceae; genus Streptomyces; species Streptomyces sp. NBC_01317. Next base: position 4,026,732 of record NZ_CP108393.1, read on the forward strand.
GTCCGCGATCCGCATCACGGTCTCGTCCACCCACCGCCCGAAGAACCCGGCGCAGGCCCCGAGGACGCCACCGATCAGCAGCGACAGGGTGACCAGCAGCAGCGCGAGGGGGATCGAGACGCGGGCGCCGTAGAGCACGCGGCTCAGTACGTCCCGGCCCAGCTCGTCCGTACCGAACCAGTGTCCGGCCCCCGGCCCGGCCAGCCGGGGCAGGTCCTGCGCGAGCGGGTCGTGCGGGGCGAGCAGCGGCGCGGCCAGCACGATCACCAGCCAGAGGCCGCTGACCACACCGCCGATGACGGCGAGCGGCCTGCGCCAGGCGCGGGGCAGGCGCCGCAGCGGGTTGAACCGCCCGGGGCCGCCCGTCGCGGCAGACCCCCTCGACCACTTCCCGTTCACTGCACCCTCACCCTCGGATCGATCACGCCGTACAGCACGTCCACGGCGAGGTTGACGGTCAGATACACGATGCCGACGACCAGCCCGACACCCATCACGGCCGGCAGGTCGAGCGTCGTCGCGCTGCGGTACGCGTACGCCCCCAGCCCCGGCCAGGCGAAGATCGACTCGACCAGTACGGTGCCCGACAGCAGCGCGCCGAAGGCCAGCCCCGCGACCGTGATCACCGGGACGAGCGCCGCCCGGAGCACGTACTGGAACAGCACCGTCCGCCCGGGCAGTCCCTTCGCGCGCGCCGCCCTGATGTAGTCCTGCCCCAGCACTTCGAGCACGGCGGAGCGGGTGAATCTGGTCAGCAGGCCGACGGTGTACGCGGTCAGCACCAGCGCCGGGAGCACCAGGTGCCCCGCCGCGCTCCAGAACACCTGCCACTGCCCGGCGAGCGCGGCGTCGACCGTGTACAGGCCCGTGACGTGCGGTGGAGCGATCAGATCGGGAGCGATACGGCCGCTGCCCGGTGCGATGCCGAGCCGGTAGAAGAAGACGTAGAAGGCCAGCAGCGCCAGCCAGAACGTCGGCACCGACACCCCCAGCAGGCTCACGACCCGCAGGAGCTGGTCGGTGAACCGGTCCCGGCGCAGCGCCGCGATCACCCCGAACGCCACCCCCACGACCAGCGACACGACAATCGCGGCCCCGGCCAGCTCCAAGGTCGCCGGCACGGCGGTGCTCAGGTCCGTCAGCACCGACTGGTGGCTCTGCTGGGACTCGCCCAGGTCGCCCTGGAACAGATGGCCGAGGTACGTGACGTACTGGAGCGGCAGCGGCTTGTCGAGGCCGTAGTGGTGCCGGAACTGCGCGACGATCGCCGGATCGCCGACCGCCCGCTGCCCGAGGGCCGCCGCCGCCGGATCGCCCGGCACCAGGTTGGTGAGGATGAATGTGACCAGCGTCACGCCGAAGGCCAGCAGGACGGCGGTCGCGGTCCGGCGGAGGAGGAAGCGGGCGAGCGGGTGGCGGGCGAGCAGCCGCCCGCCTTTGCCGTTGCCTCCGCGCACGCGACTCACGCGACTCACCCGGCTCGCGCGCCCGCCGCCCCCGGCCGGTCCCTTACTTGGCACCGAGCTCAGCGACATCGATCGTCCACACGGGGTTGTACGCCAGGCCGGACACCGTCGACGCCGCCACGATGTGCCGGCTGGGCTGCATCAGCGGGATGAACGGCCCGCCGTCGTTGAGGTCCGTCTGGATCTGCTCGTACAGCTTCTGGCGGGTGGCGGTGTCGGTCGCCGTCGCCGCCTTCTCGCCCAGGGCGGTCAGCGCCGGGTCGGCGCCCGCCTTGTAATTGGCGCGCAGCCCCACCAGACCGCCGGGCAGGAAGGCCAGGTAGTCGCTGGGGTCCGGGTAGTCCGGGCCCCAGTACCAGAGGCCGAGCTGCTCCTTGCCGTTCCGGTAGTTGTCCAGCTCGGTGGTGGTCGGGGCCGGCGCCAGGGTGACCGTGATGCCGACCTCCTTGAGCTGCGCCTGGACCCGCTCGGCCATGGACTGGAACGACAGGCCGTCCAGGGTCAGGTCGCTGGCGTAACTCAGCTTCACCGACGGGTTCTTGATCTTGCTGGCGGCCAGTGCCGCCTTGGCCCCGGCCAGGTCCCGCGCCGGCGCCTGCCCGGCGGGCAGCGCGCCCACGAAGGTCGACGGGATGACCCCGCCGGGCTGGACGGAACCACTGCCGCCGAGCGTCAGCAGGCTCTTGTAGTCGATGCCCTTGCGCACCGCCTCACGGAACTTCGCGTCGGCGGTGGCGTCGCTCACGCCCGGGTCCAGGTTCAGCAGAAGGAAGATCACGTCCGAGGACGGCCCGCTGAGCACCTTGAGCCCGCCGCCGAGCCCCGCCGCCTGGTCGGAGTTCAAGTCCAGGGCGATCTGGCTGTCGCCGCGCTGGACGTTGAGTTTCTGGGTAGGCGCCTGGACGTTACGTATGACGATCTTGTCGTACGTTGGTTTCTGCGCGCCCGTGTACTTCGGGTTCTTCGCCAGCACGACCTGCGTGTTCGCGTTGAAGGACGTCAGTGTGTACGGGCCTGAGCCGGCGGAGCTCTTGTTGAGGTACTTCTCCGCCGCGTCCGCCGCCGTCGCCGTACCGCCCTGGGCCTGGACCGCCTTCGCGTTGAGGATGCCGAGGGCGGGGTTGGGCAGGATGTTCGGCAGCGCAGGGTTGGCCTTCTTCGAGGTCAGGGTGATCGTCGAGGCGTCCTTCTTGGTGACCGTGACCCCGTCGAGCAGGAACGACGGGTTGCCCTTGAGCCCGATCACGCGGGTCAGCGAGAACACCACGTCGTCCGCCGTGACCGCGCTCCCGTCGGAGAACTTCGCCCCCGCGCGCAGGTGCAGGGTGAGCGTCCTGCTGTCCGGCGACTCCTCGTACGAGGACGCCAGCCCCGGCAGCGGCTTGGTGACGTCACCGCCCTTGAAGGTCAGCAGCGTCTCGTACAGCGCCTTGTCCACGATGCTGCCGGTCGGCTCGAACTCGCGGCCCGGGTCGGCGGTCTTCAGGTTGAACGAGGTGTCGACGACCAGCGTCTTCCCGCCGGAGGAGCCGGAGCCGGACGTACCGCCGGAGCCGGAGCAGGCGCTGAGGGCGAGGGCGGCCAGGGTGACGAGCGAGACGGCCGCCGGGTACGACCCGGTACGCGATCTGGACATGGGTGCCTCCGAGGGCGGGGACGGGCGGGAGAAGGCGGGGCGGGGAGGAGGAGCGGGGTAGGGCGGGTGGGCGTCGATGGCCACCGGGTGGGGGAGATCCCTGGACGTTTCACCGTAGGGTGGGGTGAAGCTAACCAACACTTCCGGCCAACGGGACCAGAACAAGACAAAAAAGCTCCGAAAGGCACGACCGTGGAAGATTTGTCAAGCCCGGGAACCTCCGGCGAACGCAGCCCTGGACGGATAGGCATCGGTCTTGCCCTGGATTCGGTGCATTTCAGGATCCTGGGCGTCCTCCGGAGCCAGGGCCGGATCTCCGTGGCCTCGCTCGCCGAGCGGGTCGGCATCTCGCGCGCCAACGCGTACACCCGCTTCGAGGCCCTGCGCGCCGATGGCGTCATCAGCGGCTTCAGCGCCCGGGTCGACCCGTCCCGTATCGGCCTCGACATCTGCGCGCTGGTCTTCGTCACCGTCCGCCAGGACCTCTGGAAGCAGTTCCGCGCGACGCTCGCGACCATGCCGGAGGTCGAGTACTGCGCCATCACCACAGGTCAGCACGATGCGATGATCCAGATCCGGGTCCCGGACGTCAGCGCCGTACACCGCCTGGTCACGGAGCAGCTCGCCAGCATCCCGGCGGTACGTGCCACGGAGACCGTGATCATCCTGGACGAGGTGCTGCGCCGCCCGTACGTCCTGCCGACCGCGCCCCGGACCACCGAGCCGACGCCGACCACCGCACCGGGCGCCTCCGGGACGGGCCAGTTCGGCATGACGCGCTTCATCCCGGCGGCGGAGGGCCGCGCGGACCTGCAACGGGCGGGGGAGGCGGAGGACTGACGTCCTCGCCGGGCGTGCGGCCGCGTACCCGCCGTGTCCGGCGGTGTGTCGGTGTGTTCTGTTCGCGCTGCCCACCAGGGGGACTTCCGCCTGACCCGGTTCAACCGTCAGCGGGCATGGTCACGGGAGGCGGGGGCGGCGGGGCTGTCGCGGCAGGCCCTCGACGCGGTTCTCCAACGCCCGGACGAGCCGGGCGAGTTGCTCGCGTACTGGACGTCCCGGTACGGGCGGCGGACCGGCCGTGGCAGGGGGAGCTGTTCCGGTACGCGCTGGTCACCGGCGAGGGCGGGGGCGAGCTGCTGGCGGCGGCCGGGATGACGTGGGAGGCGTTGGCGGGGTGGTCGCGGAGGCCGCTGGACACCGCGGTGTAGGAGGCGGTGATCCCCTCAATGGGGCCGACGGCGCTGGTCCGCGACCTCCGTGACTTCGACCTCGCCGGGGTCGGCGACGAGGCCGCCGCCGACGTGGCGCGCCGCATCTCGGACCCGGACGAGGTGGCGCGGTCCCGGCAGTTCCCCTTCCGCTACCTGGCCGCCCACCGCACCGCGCCCTCGCCGCGCTGGGAAGAGTCCGTGGAGGCGGCCCTCGGCCACTCGCTCGCCAACGTGCCCGCGCTGCCCGGCCGGACGCCGGTCCTGGCGGACCGCTCGGGCTCGATGTTCGACCGGCCCGGCGCCCGGACCGACCCGACCGGGCCGACTCCGCCGCGATCTTCGGCACCGCCCTGGCCGTCCGGGCCGAGCGCGCCGACCTGGTCGATTTCGGCTCCGACAGCCGGCCGGTGGAGGTCGCCCCGGCGAGTCCGTCCTCCGCGCGCTGAAGCGGTTCCACCGCCTCGGCGGTACGGACACGGCCGGGGCCGTCACCCGGCACTACCGGGAACACGACCGGGTGGTGGTCGTCACCGACGAGCAGGCCCACTGGACCCCGCCGGGCCACGAACCGCTCGGCGCCGTACCCGAGCACGTCCCGGTCTCCACCTGGAACCTGGCGGGGTACGCGGTCGCCCACACCGCCCCGGCCCCCCACCGCCACACCTTCGGCGGCCTCAGCGACGCGGCCTTCCGCCTGATCCCGCTGCTGGAGTCGGGGCGGGGGCGGGGTGGCCCTGGGAGCAGGGGGCGCGCCGGGCGGCGGGTGGGGCGCGCGCCGGCGCGGTGTCCTCGTAACGCCTCCGGAGCGGGGGCCGGTCGGGTCCGCCGCCGGGCCCGGCCGGCCCCTGCCGACCCCGGCGTCCGGGGCGCAGGGTGGGAGGACGCCCGACCGGGGGCGCTGTGGAGGGAAGTGGGAAACATGTCTGGACGTCATGTGGTCGTGGGCGTCGACGGGTCGATCATCTCGACCCGCGCGCAGGACGTGGCCGCAGCGGAGGCGGTACGCCGATCGGTGGCCCTGGCGATCGTGTACGCCGTGCCGGACCTGGACGTGGCCGGCCCGGTGCTGGCCGCGTCCGCCGCCCGGTCGCGGGCGCGTCATCCCGGTCTGGTCGTCCGTCTCTCGGCCGTCGCCTCGGAACCGGCCGCCGCCCTGGTCGCCCGGGGCGCCCACGCGGCCCTCACGGTCGTCGGGACGAGGGCCCTGGGCGGCTTCGCCTCGCTGGCGTCGCGCTCGGTGGCCCACCAGGTCGCCGAGCTGAGCCACCGGCCGTTGCTGATCGTCGGCCCGGGGCACCTCACGCTCCACGCCGAGACGGGTGAGGTGTTGCTGGCCGTCGAGCGCGACACCGACACCGAAGCCGCCGGCTTCGCCTTCGAGGAGTCCGTACGACGTGGCGCGCGGCTGCGCTTCCTGCACACCGCGCACTACCGCCCGAGGGTGGCCGGCGCGGGGCCGGGAGGCGGAGTGGCCGCCGTGGCCGCCGGCGGCGATCACCGTGGGCCCGCGCACCAGCGGCAGCAACAGCAACAGCGCCGGCAGCACCAGCGGCAGGACGAGGCGAACTCCCCCGTATCGGACCGGGACTTGATATCCGCCACCGCCGGGGCCGACGTCGTGATCATCGCCTACCGGCGGCACGGGGTTCCGGGCCACCCACGGCACACACCGACCGTGCACGCGCTTCTGCACCACGCACACTGCCCGGTGCTCCTGATTCCCACCGGTCCGCCGAACACACCGCTCCCCTGAGGGGTGTTGCGTGCGGGGTGGTGTGTTGCGTGCGCGGAGGGGCTGATTCCCTCAGCGTTCGCGGCGCGCGGGGGGTTGCGGGGCCGCCTGGGCCGCCTGGGTCGCCAGGACGGCTGCCTGGATCCGGCGCTCCACGCCGAGCTTGGCGAGAAGGCGGGAGATGTTGTTCTTCACCGTCTTCTCGGACAGGAAAAGGCGCTTGCCGATCCCCGCGTTGGTGAGGCCTTCGCCGATCAGGTCCAGGATCTCCCGTTCGCGTACGGAAAGACCCGCCAGGGCTCCTGAACCACCGCCCCGGGCGCTCTCCTCGCCGCGCAGGCTGCTCATCAGGCGGCTGGTGGTGGCCGGGTCGAGCATCGACTGGCCGGAGGCGACGGTACGGACCGCCGCGACCAGGTCGACCCCCTTGATCTCCTTGAGGACGTACCCCGAGGCCCCGGCCATGATCGCGTCGAGAAGAGCGTCGTCGTCGTCGAAGGACGTCAGCATCAGACAGGCGAGGTGGGGCATTCTCGACCGCAACTCCCGGCAGACCGTGATGCCGTCGCCGTCGGGCAGCCGTACGTCCAGCACGGCGACGTCGGGACGCAGCGCCGGCCCGCGCGCCAGGGCCTGTTCGGCCGTCCCCGCCTCGCCGACGACCTCGATGCCGGATTCGGCGTCGAGGAGATCGTGCACCCCCCGCCGGACCACCTCGTGGTCGTCGAGCAGGAAGACCCGGATCGGCTGTTGCCCCTGCGGTCCGGTGTCCTGGCTGTCGGTCATGGTGATCCTCCACGGTCTCGGGAGAACCTTCCCCGGTAGGGCCCATGGTGTCCCGCCGGCCGACCGCGACGCCAGGGCCGGTCGGGCCATGGCGGGGAGCGGGTGGCCGGCGTCCTCGGCGACCGCGGCCCCGCTCTCCGCGCCGTACGCGTGCGGCACGTACAGGGGTACGCCCCGGCGCCCGGCCGCCTCGAAGGCGAACCGATCACCTCGTCGCAGGCGTGCGCCGGGCCGATCCCGACGACCACCCGACAGGCCCGCTGCCCTGCGCACGGAACGCAGGGCAGCGGGCTGGGCGGGGGCCGGGCCGGGGCTTCGTGTGTCGGCCGCTGACGCGGTCAGGCCAGCCAGCGGTGGTCCCGCACGACCGGGAGGTTCTGCCACACCCGGCCGAACCCCCATGTACGGCCCGCCGCGGCGACAGCCAGGGCGATCATGACGACGGCGTACACGAGGTGGTAGTCGACGACCGGGTTGGAGGACATGCTCGGCGCGCCGTCGGACAGGGTCTTGGCGGGGGGCCATTCGGCCGCCCACATCAGCGCCATCATCACCGTGCCGGCGCCGGCGGTGAGGCGCAGGGCGATGCCGCTGGTGAGCGCGAGGCCGATGCCCAGGAGCCCGAGCATGAAGAACCAGTCGGCCCAGGTCGCGCCGGCCCAGGAGTGGAACGTCGACTCCAGCGGTCCTGCGGCGACGCCGCTCAGGAAGCCCTTCGTCGGTGAACCGCCGTTGATCCAGGCGCCCTTGGCCGGAGTGGCGTACCCCCAGCCGAACACCTTGTCGAAGAAGGCCCAGAGGAAGACGAACCCGAGCAGGACCCGTGCGGTAGCGGCGATCCGGGCGAGCGTTCCCCCGGCGGCCAGGGGTTGGGCGGTGCCGTCCGTGAGGGTGGTGTCCGGGGTCCCCTTCAGCGAGGGGAGGTGGAATCCGGTGTGACGGGAGCTCTGGTGAACGGCCATGTCTGTCATCCCTTTCAGGGGCTGGCGACGGGGTCGACCGGGGCCGTGTGCGAAGGTCCGCCCGGTCGTGCACCGGTGTGGTGTGTTTCCGGTCGTGCTCCGGTGTGTGTCCTCACCCTCCCGCGCCGGACCGTGGCGGCGCTGCGGCCCGTCGGGCCCTCCCCGCAGGGCCGAACGGCACTGCCGCGAAGGCTGGTCGGTCCCGTGGGGGCCGATCGGCCCCCCTGCGTAGCCGCACCGGCCCTGGGGGAACCCGGTCGCCCGCCGGATCCTGGAACGCGAGGGCGCCCGGGAGCCGCGTGCCCTACGCGACCGCGACCCGTTGACCGGTGACCGGTGACCCATAACCCGCGACCCGCGACCGTCCCGCAGTGTCCGCCCGGTGGGGAACGGAGGAATCCCGATGACCGGAGCCGGCGTGTTCCCGGTGCGGCGTCCGATACGGGTGTTCCTCGTCGACGGCCACGAGGCGGTCCGTCAGGGGCTCGGTGAACTGGTCGACGCCGAACCGGACATGGTGACGGTCGGCACGGCGGACTCCGTCGAACAGGCCTTGGTACGGGGTCCCGTCGCGCGTCCCGACGTGGCGGTGGTGGGCGTCCGCCTGCCCGGCGACATCCTCGTGTGCCGCGATCTGCGCTCCGCGATGCCCGCGCTCACGCTCCTGACCCTCGCGTCGTTCGACGACAGCACCGCGCACCTGCACGCGGTCCTGGCCGGCGCGTCCGGCACCGTACTCCGGCAGATCAAGGGGACCCGACTCGCCCTCGGGATAAGGGCGGTGGCCGGGCAGGAGCCGATGCCGGGTCCGGCGACCGTCGCCCTTCTGCTGGACCGGTTGTCCGCCGAGGCAGGAAGAGGGCCAGGAGGACAGGGACGGCAAGGACGGGGACACCGTACGGAAGGCCTCTCGGCCCGGGAGCGCCACCTTCTGGTCCTGATCGGGGAGGGGCTCACCGACCGGCAGATCGGCCGCCGCCTGTCCCTCGCGGAGGAGACCGTGCGGCGCCGGATCGTACGGCTGCTGACCAGCGGCGGACTGCACCGGCACGGGCTGCCGCCGACCGGGCGGCACTTCGCCCTCCCCCCGGCCGGACCGTCCTTCACGGACACGCCCCCGACCCCCGACAGGGGCGGCCGAGCCATGTCTCCGGGCCCAGGCGAAGGCGGCCGGACCACGCCCCCGGGCCCCGACAGAGACGGCCGGCCCCTCAGCCCGCCGTCGCCCCGTCCTCCCGCAGCGGCACCCGCCACACCAGCCGGGCGCCCCCCGCCGACGGAGTCTCGTGGGTGAAGGTGCCGCCCAGCTCCTCCGCCCGCCGCGCGATGTTCTTCAGTCCGCTGCGCGCCGCCCCCGGCGCGATGCCGGTCCCGTTGTCCGCCACGCTCAGCGTCAACCGGCCCTCCCCCACCGCGACATGCACGTCCACCGTGCGCGCCGCCGCGTGGCGCGCGGTGTTGCTGAGTGCCTCCACCAGCACCGCGATCAGGTGGTCGGCGACGTGGTGCGGGACCTCGGTGTCGACCAGGCCCTCGACACGTACCGCCGGGCTGAACCCCAGCGCGGCGGCCGCCCCCTCGACCGCCGCCGCCACCCGGCCGCGTACGCCGTCGTCCGGGCGGCCCGCCTCGTGGACCCGCAGGCCGAAGATGGTCGACCGGATGATCTTGATGGTGTCGTCGAGGTCGTTCACCGCGCGCTCGATACGCTCCGCCGCCCCCGGGTGCTGGTCGAACTTCTGCGCGCTCTGCAAGGTCATACCGGTGGCGAACAGCCGCTGGATGGCCAGGTCGTGCAGGTCGCGGGCGATACGGTCGCGGTCCTCCAGCAGGGCGATCTGCTCGGCGTCGCTGCGGCGTTCGGCCAGTTCCATGGCGAGCGCGGCCTGTCCCGCGAAGCCGAGCAGCGGTGCGGACTGCGTGGCCGCGAAGGGCTCGCGCCCCGCGGTACGGGCCAGCAGCAGCACCCCGCGCACCCGGTCCCCGGTACCCAGCGGCACCGCCACGGCCGGTCCCAGGCCCGCCCAACGGGACTTGTGGCCCTCGACCCGCTCGTCCACCGCGATGTTCGTACTGACCACGGGCTCCGCACCGGTGAACGCCGCGCTGATGAAACCGTCCTGGCCTCCCGCCGGGGGTCCGCGGTAGGCCTCGGCGTGCTGCCCCACCACCAGGGCGGTCCGCAGGTCCCCGGTGCCCGGCAGCGGCACGGCGACCACGCCGAGGTCCGCGGAGAGTATCTGTCCGGCCCGCTCGACGATCAGCTCCAGCACCTGGGCGCGCGGGGCCCCGGAGAGGAGGCTCTTGGTGACCTCGGCGCTGGCCGTCAGCCACTGTTCCCGGTTGCGGCCCTCCTCGTACAGGCGCGCGTTCTCGATCGCCACACCGGCCGCGACCGCCAGGGTCGACAGGACCGACTCGTCCTCCGCGTCGAACGCGCGGGCGCTGCGCTTCTCCGTCAGGTACAGATTCCCGAACACCTCGTCCCGTACGCGGATGGGGACGCCGAGGAACGAGTGCATCGGCGGGTGGTTGGCGGGAAAGCCGTAGGACGACTCGTGGTCGCCCAACTCGGCCAGGCGCAACGGGTGCGGGTGGCGGATCAGCTCGCCGAGCAGGCCGTGGCCGCTGGGCAACTCACCTATCCGCGACCGCAGTTCGCCGTCGATGCCCACCGTGATGAACTCCGACAACCGCTGCTCGCCGCCGATCACCCCGAGGGCGCCGTACTCCGCGTCGACGAGGACCACCGCGGCTTCGACTATGCCGCGCAGCACTTGGGGCAGGTCGAGCTCGCGGCCGACCGAGAGGACCGCTTCGAGGAGGTGGTGCACCCGGTCGCGTGTGCCGCGTACGGCTTCTATCCGGACCTGGAGTTCGTCCAGCAGTTCGTCCAGGCGCAGCCGGGGGAGCCCGTCACCTGTCGCGCCTTCCCTGCTTGTCCGCACGGTTCCTCCGGTCGCCGGGCGGGTACGGGCCGCTGCGGACGGTACGACCGCGTGGACCGTACGACCGCGTGGGTGGTACTGGTCACGTGGACTGTACGGGCGACGGGGCCGCCCGCACCTGCCCGGCGGCCATCGGACCCGTACCAGAACCGGCGGCGCTCTTCGCGGAGCCCGGCCCGGCATCCCTGATTCACGCAGCGGTCGTCCGCGTGTGGGGAGCGATGGAGGGAATGAGGCATTTAGGCTGATCTGATGCGACTCGCTCCCTGGTGGGCCTTGCTCTCGTCCGGGTCCGCTCCTCTCCTGCTGGTCGGTGGGTGGGCGACCGCGGAGGTGTTGCAGGGCCCCGGCTACGACCCCGTCACCCAGACGATCAGCATCCTGGCGGCCTACGGCGCGCCCGGCTACTGGGTGATGAACGCCATGCTGGTCACCCTCGGCACCTGCTACCTGGCCACCGCCCGCGGGCTCAAGGCCGCGAGGCTCCCCGGGCGGCTGGCGCTCGCGGGCGGTGGCGTGGCGGCGATCGCGCTGACGGTCTTCCCGGCGCCGGTGCGCGGGGGCAACTTCGGCCACGGGACGGTGGTCACCATCGGATTCGCGCTCATGGCGGCGTGGCCGGTACTGGCGGCCCATCGCTCCAGAACGGGACCGTGGGCGCTCCAGTTCCCGGCGTCGATCGTGGCGAGCGCGCTGATGGTTCTCGGGGCGGCGTGGTTCCTGGTCGAGTTGCAGAGCGGCGGGGCGGCCGGCGTCGCCGAACGCGTCCTGACCGCGGCCCAGGCCCTGTGGCCGCTGCTTGTGGTGACGTCCTGCCTGCACTACCCCGCGCGCGAAAGAAGCGAAAGCCGCGAAACGGCGTGATCCACCGGGGCCGGGGCCTGCGGCCTACGGCTGATCAGGGACGTCCTCCCGACTGCCCGCCCCACGGTCCGCCCCACCAGCCGCCCCACCGGTTACTGGACCGCCCGCCCCACTACCCCCCACCAACGGCAGCAGCAGATTCACCACCCGCAGGTCGGCCCCCGGGTGGTACGCCAGCGCCAGCGGGACCGTCGGTACGGGCGCGCTCAGGTGGCGCAGCCGTACGCCGGGAAGCCGCAGCGCGTGCGCGCGCCCCGCGGGAACGGCCGAGATCCCGTGCGCCGCGGCCACCGCGAGCAGGAGCTGCTCGTCGTCGGGTTCCTCCCGGACGATACGGGGTCCGCCCGGCCAGACTTGACGGGTGATCAGGTCGTACATGCCGGGCCCGTTCTCCCGGGGGAAGAGGATCACCGGTTCGTCGGCGATCTGCTCGCGGGTGATCCTGGTACGTAACCCGGCGAGCGGGTGCCCGGCCGGCAGCGCCAGCAGGAGTTCCTCCTCGGACAGTACGAGGTAGCGCAGCTCGGGGGCCTCGTCGAGGGGCGGCCGTACGAAGGCGGCGTCCAGCCGGCCCGCGCGCAGTTCCGCGACGTTGTGGGCGGTCCAGCCGGTCTGGACGCTCAGCTCGATGTCCCCGTACCGGCTGCGGAACTCACTGACCAGCGCGTCGACCACCCCGCCGCGCGCCGAACGGGTGTACGCGAGCCGCAGCCGTCCGGCGCGGCCGTGCACCGCGGCCTGGATGCGCCGCTCGGCGGCCTCGGCCTGCCGCAGGAGGCGGCCCGCCTCCTCGGCGACCACCACACCCACCGGCGTCAGGGAGCACCCCTTGGACTCACGGACCACCAGCCGGGCACCGACCTGCCGCTCCAGTGCCTGGATCTGCTGGCTCAGGGCGGGCTGGGCGATGTGGAGCCGCCGGGCGGCCCGGGTGAAGTTCAACTCCTCCGCCAGCACGGCGAAATAGCCCAGTCGTCGCAGGTCCATGAGGCGATGGTAGGGGCCGCCCCCGGCCCCCATCCAAGACACGTTTCGGGCCGGCCCATAAGCGGTCCGTATCGCGATAGGCACCCCGTATCGCCGCCGCGAGAAAGCGTCTTGGACACCGTCCGGCCCTGCCTGGCCTCCTGGAAGAACGCTCCGGAGGCCAGACGGGCCGAGCCGGAAATAAGCAGTCGGGAGGGACCGGACCATGAAACCGGAGAAGTCCGTGAAACCGGAGAGGTCCACGAAGGCGGACGTCGTGGTGGTCGGGGGCGGGATCATCGGCCTCACCACGGCGATACGGCTGCTCGAACTCGGTGCGAGCGTGCTGGTGGTGACCGACGAGGCACTTCCGGCCAGGACGTCGTCGGTGGCCGCCGCGGTCTGGTACCCGACGGGTGTACGAGCCGACCACGAGACCACCGTACGGGCGTCGGACACCTACGCCGAACTCGCCCGCCAGGCCGCCGACGGGGTACCCGGGGTCACGCTCGGCCCCTGCCGGATGTACACCTCAGCACATGACACGGCACTTCCCTGGTGGGCGACGGCCGTCCCCGGCCTGCGCCCTCTCCGTACGAACGAGGCGAACGGCCCCTGGACGGAGGGCTGGTCCTTCGACGCGCCGACGGTGGACATGCCGGTCTACCTGGACTGGCTGGTAACCCGCTTCCTGACGGCGGGCGGACTGCTCCACCACCGCAGACTCAACCACCTTTCCGAGGCGGCCGTTTGGTCACCCTTGATAGTCAACGCGGCGGGCCTGGGGGCGGGGTCCCTCTGCGGCGACCCCACCATGACTCCGATACGGGGCCAACTGGTCCTGGTGTCCAACCCGGGACTGCGCACGTCCCTACGCGTGCAGGACCACCCGGAGGGCTACACCTACATACATCCACGCCGTACGGACGTCGTGCTGGGAGGCACGTTCGACGTGAACCGCTGGGACCTCTTCCCCGACCCCGCCACGGCATCGGCGATCCTGGCCCGCTGCACGGCCCTCGAACCCCGCCTGGCGGACGCCCCCGTCCTGTCCCACCCGGTCGGCCTACGCCCCCACCGCCCCTCCGGCCCCCGCCTGGAACACGACCCCCACCTCCTCCCCACCACCCCCGTGATCCACAACTACGGCCACGGCGGCTCAGGAGTCACCCTGTCCTGGGGCTGCGCCAACGAGGCGGCCCGCCTCGCGGCAACAGCGTGACGCGTGGGGGCGGACGTCACCGTCCCTCGGAGCGAGTCCGCTTGCTCGCGATCTCCGGGTCCGCACCGTTGACGGCGGCTTGATGACCGGTGCCATCGCTTCGGCCGCATTGTCCGTACGGAAGTCATGGCGGGGCATGGTCGTGACCCCTTGCTCTCTCCGAGTCGCCCGTATGCCGCACCGTCACTCCGCTACCGGGAGTGGTCCGCCACAGCTGTCCCGATGAGCTCGGCCGCCTCGACATCGCCGATCCGAACGTAACCTGCGCCCTTTACTTCCTCTTCCGTGGCTGGGAGCAGATCCGTCGGCTCCCAGCGCAGCTCCTCGCTGAAGACCTCATCGTGCTGTTCGTCCCGCCACTTACGCCGCCTCAGGAGGGGCCACGGCCCCTCACCCCCGGAGTAGAAGGAGATCCGTCCCTTGGCGTCCAAGGCGTCGAGAACAGTCTCATTGAGCGCGTTGAACGGAGGGGTGTGGAGATTGTCTTCCAAACGTCCGGGACGGAACGACACCCCGGTCAGATCGATTCCGCCGCCATTGTCCTGCACGAACTCCCCGCCCCTCTCGTAGAAGAGGACCAACGGCTCGTAGAGATCAGGGAGGGCAGGAAGCATGGCCGGTTTCTGTGCTTGGAGTTCCGCCATCCGTACGGCACCCGCTGACGTGCTCTGAAGGAATTCTCCGGGAACGGTAAGAAGCAATTCGTCCAGCTGCGCGGACAGTCCCGGGGAAAGCTGGAAGCCAGGGTCCACATATTGCGTGGCATCGAAGAAGGGCCACGCAGTCTCGACAGAGTAGGCCTTGGCCCAGAGCGCAGCCCGCCTCAGATACTCGCGCATCAAAACGCGGCGCGACATGACATGCCCGAACGCATTGTCCCAGTCGCCGATCCATTCCACCGCGCGAAGGCGATTCAACATGATGGACGCCAACCGATCGGTCACTTCAGCTCAATTCCCTTCGATCGCAGCTCCTGGAAGAGGGCTGCCATCACCTCATCAATGTTGGAGAGACCGGGAGCCAACTCGATCTTCGGGACGTCGAGGCCCAGACCTTCCCAATGAGAGAACCCGCCTCTACGCTCGCTTGTCGCGAGCTCGTGGGCACCCGCGTCAGCCCAATCATCGGGCCAGGAGTGAAAGAAACCTGACTCGTTCCCGATCCCGTTGTCGTAAGCCTCCCACAAATGCGGTTCGTCACGTAGGTACGGTATGCCCGCATCCATGAGCCGACTCTCCGCGTACTCGTGAGCAATGTACCGCTCGAACCTCACCGCCTCGTCAGGGGACAGGCTGCGCCGACCGGCCGCCTGCCAGATTTCCGCGATGTCGTTGCGGGGCGTGAAGTATCCCTGCCGTGCGACACCGGGAGCCTCGCCCAGCACGTGCTCGGTCAGGAAGAAGTGGGTTCGCACGCGGTCCAGTACGCCGACGTCGATACCGGTGTTCTCCGAGACACTTCTGATGTCCAGGGCTTCCGGGTTGGCCCGGATCTCATCGTAGAACCGAGCTGCGGCAGGATGTGTGGGATCGGGCTCTTCAATGTAGCGAGCACCGTCCGGCCGAGGCTCCGACGCTCCGGGAAGTAGGGAGTCGTCAATGCCGTTGACAGGTCCGTCAGGCAGTGACCCGTCCCCACCACCCGCCGGGTGGCCAGGGCCGGCGTCTCCGTGACCGTGCGCCCCGCTGTCACCGTGCCTGCCCGCCGGAGTGTCCGAGTGGGACGAACCGCCCGGTGTCGTGTCGTGGCCCGTGCCTGGCGGGCGCTCGGCGTGACCGCCGGTGGGTGGTTCGTGGCTGGCGGAGGGGCCGCGGGCCAAATCGTCGGCACGGCCGCCCGGGAGGTTGTTCGCGCCTCCGCCCGGGGTGTGGTCACCGGGGCGGACGGGAGCGTTGTCGCCCACGTTGTCCGCCACGCGGGCCGGGTCGGAGAGGTCCGAGCCGAGGCGGATCACGTCGTCGCCTGTGCGGGTGGCCGCGCCCACCAGGGCCGGTTCCCTGATCGGGGTGTCCACCCGTGGGGTGTCCGCGCCCGCCGTGGGAGGCTTTTCGGCCCGTGCGTCCTCGGCGCGGTGGAGGACGCTGCCGTCCTCCCTCAGGATGTTGCCCGCACGGTCAAGGAAGCTGGGCGGCCCCTCCACCGGGAGACGGACCGTGCCCGGGGGGAGGGCGGTGGTGCCCTCCGGGAGGCGGACCGTGCCGTCCGGGAGTTTCACCGCGCGCTCGGGAAGCGTCGTGCCCTCGGGGAGGTGGATCGTGCCGTCGGGCAGTTTCACGGCGCCTTCCGGCAGGGCTATCGTGCCCTCCGGGAAGGCCGGGAGGCTGACGTTGCCCAGGCCCTTGAGGCCCGCCATCACGTCGCCGATCTTCGACAGGCCAGCACCCGCGCCCTTGAAGACGTACGTCATCGGGTCGATCGCCCGGCTCACCTTGCCCGCCACGGACAGCACCTTCGCCGCCGCGCCCGCCTTGCCCGCGCCCGCCGCCGCACCACCCGCACCGCCGGTGAACACCGTCGTCACCACGTTGAAGGTCACCGCGCCGGCCGCCCGGGACGGGTTCTCGCTCCACTGGTCCCAGGCCAGCAGCGCCTTGCCCGTCTCCTTCATCGCCGTACGCGAATCACGCAGCCAGGACGGGAGTTTGTCCGCCGGCGCCGCCCAATAGGCCGCCCCCACACCGGGGATGGCGGTGATCAGCACGCCCGTCGCCAGCTTGCCCAGGCCCGTCCACGCCTGGCCCGCCGCGTCCCAGCCGCTGAAACCCACCAGCGTGCCCAGGCCCTTGATCGTGCCCCAGACGCCGTCGACGACAATGCCCTTGCCGAAGTCGTACGCGTGCTCCCACACCTGCCACCACGGCACCGACTCCGCCACCGCGTCCCCCCACGGCAGGCTCTTCGACTGCTTCAACGCCTCCGCGTCGTAGCCGTACATGCCCGGTTGGTTCGAGCCGTCGTTCACCTTCAGAGGCGTCCCGCAGAACAGCGCCACGATCTTCGCGTACGCCGCACGTTCCACCTCCTGGAACGCCGTCCACACCTCGGCGACCTCGTTGCGCCGGTCGAGGTTCTCCTCGATCAGGTCGCCGTCCTCACGCCACTTGTCGTCGTCCGCGACCTTCGCCCGGAAGGCGGTCGCCTCCGCCCGCAGCGCGTCCAGCTTGTCCTTGAGCGGTCGCGCGTCGTTCGCGTACGTCCCCAACGCGCCCGCGATCACACACAGGTCGGAGCTGAGCGAGAGCCCGATGTCCGCCACCGGCTTCGTCACCGCGAACAACTGCTCCGCCTCGGGCGCCTGGTAGAACGCCCGCAGCCCGCCGAAGCTCGCGTGCACGTCACTCGTGGCGGTGGAGATCTTCGGGCCGGCGCCCGAGATCGCCTTCACCTTCTCGTCCAGCAGCTCCAGATTCCCGGTGAAGACCGGAATCTCCGCCGGGTCGACCGGCGCGTCCCCACTCATGCCTGCCCCCCGGTCATGCCTGTCCCCCGGTCATTTGGGCCCCCCGGCCGCTTCCCTCAACGCCTCGAGCTGAACCGCCTTCGCCGCGTCCTGGGCGTGCTTCGCGGCCTCCAGGTCACCTTCGATGTACTCGTTGGTGGCCGTCGCCGCTCCCAGGACGGACGCCTCGATCCGCTCGGCCATCGCCTTGAAGTCCGGCTGGCGGCTGCCGAGATACTCGCCCAGCGCGGCGGCCACCGGACCCGTCGCCTTCGCCCGCAACGGCGCCTGGCCGACCGCCACCGGACCCTGCAACGGCGCACCGCTGTGCACCATGGAGCCCGGCACCGCCGTACCCGCCGCCTGCGCGGCCTCCGCCATGTCCGCCACCAGCGCGGTCAGTGCCTTCTCCAACTCGCCCGCGTGCGTGCCCACGGTCTTCAACTGACCCTGCACACCCTGCGGTTTGATGTCCCACGACGCCATGACGCACGCTCCCCCGTGAACCGGACCTCAACTCAACCCGGCAAAAAGACTCAGCCGATGTTGTCGACCGCCGACTTCGCCCGCGACAGCGTCTGCTGCGCGGTCCCGTCGTTCTTCTCCAGCGTCGTCTTCAGCAACTGGATGATGTTCTTGACCTCTTGGGACGCGCTGTTCCAGCGCAGCTCCTTGCCGTGGTAATCGTCCGCCACGCCGTCCGCCGTGAAGTCCGACATCGCCGCCTTCACCTGCGCGTCACGCGCCGCGATCACCGACTCCAACTGGCCGATCACCGACTGGAGGTTGCCCTGCGCCTCCGTGGACGCGCCCGTGTCGTACGAACGACGGTCACTGCCAGCAGCCATCACAATCACTCTCCCCGTGAGATGTGCTCCATGAGATGTGCTCAATCCGGTGAGGTACCGGCGTACGTACGCCCCTCAGCGGCCCGAGAAGCGCGCCGCGTCGAAGTTCGCCGCCGACATCTGCGACTGCGCGTTGTCGCCCTGCTCCTGGTCACCCGAGCCGAACGCCGTCTCCATCCCCGACTGACCGCCCAGGATCGCCGCCAGCGCGCCGTTCAGCGCCGCCGTGATCTCGTCCGAGCGCGACTTGAACGAGTCGAACGCCACCTTGCCCGCGCCGTTGAACTTCCCCTCCAACGGCTCCGCCGCCTGCACCAACTGCCTGATCAGGACGCCCAGATCCGTACTCGAACCCTGCGACTGCGACATCAGCGTCGACAGGACCTGCGTCCCCATGTCGAACTTCATCGGACTCCCCCCGGTCTTCCGAACGAATGCACGTCCCTCCATCCCTATCAACCCAGCCGTCACAAACGCAATCAGTTATCAGGTGACTGTGACCAACACATGACATGACACCGCTCACGCCCCCTCGGCGCCCTCAGGGCCCTTCAAGTGCCGCATCAGGCGCTCGAAATCCGCCCAGCCCGCCAGGTCGGAGGGGTCGCCGGGCATTGGGTAGTACAGCGCGGGACGGGCCTTCGGGCCCAGGGGTACGGGCGGTTCGGGCAGCGGCGTGTGCCGGGCGCGGTCGCCGGGCATCGTACGGACCTCCTCCGCGCCCAGCACGAACGCCACCGGGACACCCGGCCCTTCGAAGCGCGGAGGCACCCCCAGGTCCCGTCGTGCTTTGCGGAGTTGAACAAGCATGGACTGGAGGTGGTGGCGTGTGGCCAGCGTCTCCGCCGTCCGGCGCAGAGCGTCCAACGGCGGTTCCTCACCGTCCCCGTAGCCGAACGCCAGCCTGACGTCCTCCTCGACCCCGGCCTTCGTACGGCTGATCCGGACGGTCGCGAGTCCGGGCCGCTCCGGGGTGCCGACCACCACGGCCCACGTCGGCTCGGGTGACCGCCCGAAGGCGACCTCGGTCAAACGGGTCGGCGACCAGGGGAGGTTGGCGGGTTCCGCCGTGCCCCAGCCCGCCGGGGGCCCGCCGGTCAGCTCCCGCCACACCGACTCCAGCGCGCCCCCCAGGACGAGGCGGTCGTCCGCCGGACGCACCGCCCGGAAGGAGACGGCCAGTTGGCGCTCGCCCGTGTCCGCCACCTCCTTGAAGGCGGCGGCCACCGGCGTACGGGGGTCGTCCGGCGTCGCGTCCGCCGCCACGACCGTCGCGAACATCCCTTCCTGCCAGCGCAGTACGGCGCCCGAGAGGCCGTCGTAGTAGCCGTCCCGCTCGTCCTGTACGACCCACCGCGACGGCCAGCCGCCGAGGCTGTCGCGTACGGCCGGGGAGAGCGTGGTCCCCGCCGGGCTGACGATCTGGAGTCCCAACTCGGCCTGGGCGGTGGCCCGGAAGGCGTCGGACAGCCAGGCTGTCATGGCGACCACCGGACGGTCCTGGATGACGACGGCCACCTTGTCGGTCAGGACGTCGACCGCCGGCTGCGCGGCGGCCGGCGCGGGCGCGACGCTCACCCCGTCGGTCCTCACCACGGCCAGCGACCGCGCCGCCGCCCTCGGCCAGGCGGTGCCGCCGGCCAGCGAGGCCAGCCTCGCCGCGAAGGTCCCGGCGAGCTGTTCGGCCTCCGCCACCCCGGTGGTGGCGCGCGCCTCCGTCCACCAGAACGGGAGCGGCGGGGGTACGGCCCCGAGGAGCCGCTCGGCCTCGCCCGCGACCTGCACGAGCAGCGGCGCTTCGACGGAGACCAGCGGGCGGCCCCGCTCGTCACAGAGTTGTACGACGGCGCCGTCACGCTCCGTACCCACCAGCTTGTCGGGACCGCCGGACAGCAGGCCCGCCAGCACACTCAACGGATCGGGCATGCGGGGGGTCAGGGCGATGACGTCCTTGGTCATGGGGTCGTCCGTCCTTCGCGTTGTCGGTGAGGTGGGGGTCGCAGGGCTTCAGTCCGCCGGGGTCCGAGGGGGTCAGTCGGCAGCCCCGTACACCGTCTGGATCAGCCGGTTCGCCTGCCCCCTGCGGATGAACACCCCACGCCCGGCCGGCTGTTGCCGCGCGTACACGCCCGGGAACAGCTGCCCCTCGCTCCGGTCCCCCGCCATCAGCACCGCCGACGCCCCCGACTCCCGCAGCCCCTGCACCAACGGCTCGTACATCCCCCGCGACGCGCCCGCGACCCGGCGCGTCAGGACGAAGTGGAGCCCGATGTCGACCGCCGACGGGATGTACGGCAGGAACGCGGCGAGCGGCGACTGGCCCGCCGTGGTCAGCACGTCGTAGTCGTCGACGAGCACCACGATGCGGGGGCCGCTGCCCCAGCTGCCCGGCTCCAGGTCCTCCAGCCGCGCGCCGTCGTCCGGCAGCCGCTTGGCCAGTTCGGTGGCGATCCCGTGCGAAAGGCCCGTGCACATCTTGGTGTTGTACGCGTACCCGCCGTTGAACTCCTCCGGGATCGCGCCGCGCAGACTCCGCCGCGGGTCCATCACCGCGAAGACCAGGTCGTCCTCGCCGTACCGCTCGATGAGGCCGGCGGCGACGGTCTTCAGCAGGTTCGTCTTGCCGCACTCGCTGTCCCCCAGCACCAGCAGGTGCTGGTCGTGCCCGAACAGGTCGAGCAGGACGGGCGCGAGCGCCGCCTGGTCCAGCCCGATCGGCACGCGGCGCGGTTCGGCGACGGGACCCGGCAGGAGGTGCGGCTCCAGGACGTGCGGCAGGATCCGTACGGGCTGGGCGACGTCACCGCTCCACGTCGCCCGGACGGAACGGGCGGTGCGTTCCAGTACGGCGCCCAGGTCCGCGACGTCCGCCACTCCGTCCGTACGCGGCAGCGCGACCTGCGCGAACAGCTTGGCGTCCGTGAGGACCCGGCCCGGCTCGTCCGGCGACAGCGTCTCGGCGAGCTTGCGGTCGACGCTGGAGTCGGTCGGGTCGTTGAGGCGCAGCTCGACGCGCGTGCCGAAGTTCGACTGCGTGGCGATGCGGACGTCGTTCCAGCGCAGCATGCCCGCGACGACGTGGATGCCGTACCCGCCCCCGCGCTTGAGGATGTCCACGACGGCGTCGTCCAGGTCCTCGAAGTCGTCGCGCAGCGCGCCGAATCCGTCGATGACGAGCACGATCTCGGCGGAGGCGAGGCCGGGCAGCCGGCCCGCCGCGTGGAGGGTACGGAGCTGCTCGACGGAGTCGATGCCGTGCTCGCGGAAGAGGTCCTCGCGGGCGGCGAGCATGTTCCGTACCTCTTCGACCGTACGGGCCGCCCGCTCGCGGTCGGCGCGGCCCGCGATGCCGCCGACGTGCGGCAGTCCTGACAGCGCCTGGAGGCCACCGCCCACCAAGTCCAGGCCGTACACGCCGACTTCCTGGGGGGTGTGGGTCAGGGCGAGGGCGAGGACGAGGGTGCGCAGGAGGGTCGTCTTGCCGGACTGGGGGCCGCCGATGACGGCGGCGTGGCCGCCCGCGACCGTGAGGTCCAGGTACCACCGGCCCTGCCACTGCTTGGTCGGGTCGTCGAGGAGACCGAGGGGGATCCGGAGCGGGCTCCGGCCCCGGCTGTTTCTGCCCTTCGGACGGTCCACGTCCCCCTGCTCGTACGCCAGTTGCATCCCGCGCGGCCCCACGTCCAGCGGCCCCGCCACCTGGTCCAGCGTGAGCGCGTCCGGCAGGGGCGGCAGCCAGATGCGGCGCACCGGACCCGCCGCGTCGTTGAGCTGGCCGACGATGACGCCCATCTCGGTCGGCCCCGTCTCGCGCCGCCGCGCCGACGGCTCCTGCCTGCCCGAACCCTCGTTCGCCGCCAGGGTGTTGAACGCCTCGTACTCCAGCGCCAGCGGCCCCGTGTCCTCGTCCTCCGCGCGGCGCACCGGTCCGCGGTACGCGCCGGAGACGTAACTCGCCTTGAAGCGCTCGTAGTGGCTGGTGTCGACCTTGAGGTAGCCGAAGCCGGGCAGCGGCGGCAGGTGGAAGGCGTCCGTCGTGTCCAGGACCGTACGGGACTCGTCGGCGGAGAAGGTACGCAGGCCCAGGCGGTACGAGAGGTACGTGTCCAGGCCCTTGAGCCGGCCGCCCTCGATGCGCTGGCTGGAGAGCAGCAGATGCACCCCGATGGAACGGCCGATGCGGCCGATGGACAGGAACAGGTCGATGAAGTCGGGCTTGGCGGTGAGGAGTTCACCGAACTCGTCGATGACGACGAACAGGTGCGGCAGCGGCTCCAGTTCGGGCCGCCGCTCGGCGCGCAGCGCCGCGTAGTCCCCGATGTCGGCGATGTTCCCCGCGTCCTTGAGCACCTGCTGGCGGCGCTTGACCTCGCCCGCCAGCGAGGCGTGGACGCGCTCGACCAGGCCGGCCTGGTTCTCCAGGTTGGTGATGACCCCCGCGACGTGGGGCAGTTCGGCGAACGGGGCGAAGGTCGCACCGCCCTTGTAGTCGACCAGGACCAGGGCGAGATCCTCCGGCGGGTGCGTGGCGACCAGCGCGAGGACGAGCGTACGTAGGAGTTCCGACTTGCCGGAGCCGGTGGCGCCGACGCACAACCCGTGCGGGCCCATGCCCAGTTCGGAGGACTCCTTGAGGTCCAGGAGCACCGGCTCGTGGGAGTCGCTGACGCCGATCGGCACGCGCAGGAAGGCGCGTTCGCCTCGCGGCGCCCACAGGCGGGCGAGGTCGAGCCGCGCCACGTCGTCGATGCCGAGCAGGTCGGCGAAGTCGACGGGCCCGGCGAGGGGCGCGTCGACCAGCGACTCGGCGGACAGCCGCAGCGGCGCCAGCATCCGGGCCAGGCCTTCGGCGAACGGGACGCTGACCTCGTCCACCGTGCCGTGGGCGCTGACCGGTTCCTCGGCGCGGAGATCCTCGATGACCACCTGGTCGCCGTCCACGCTGATCCGTACACCGACGTGTCCCGGCTCCTGGATCCGCTGGTCGAGCAGGTGCAGGACGGTGACGCCCATCTCGCGCAGGCCGACGGCGTCGTCGGGCAGCGGCAGGTCGACGGCGTCCTCACCGTGCCCGTCGGTGACGACGAGCAGCCGGGACGTCATCGACAGGGCGTCCTTGCCGGACAGACCGCGGCGCACCTCGGCGGCGTACGAGGCCCGGCGGCGCAGCTCGGGGCCCAACTGGCGGGCGAGTTGGGGTGCGGAGGGGGCGATACGGCGGGCGGCGACGGGGCCGTCGAACTGCTCGGTGTCCAGCACGTGCGGCATCCACTTGGCCCACTCCCAGTCTGCGAGCCGGTCGCCGGGGGCGGCGATCGCGATCGCCACGTCGTCGGGGGCGTGCAGGGCGGCGGCCTGGACGAGCAGGGCGCGGGCGACGCGCAGGCAGTCCTCGCGGGGGCCGATCACACTCACGTTGCCGACGCGGTCGAGCGGTACGGTGAGCGGGAGTTCGGTGCCCGTGCGGAAGCGGGCCATCAGCGACGACGCCTCGTTGAGCATGAAGCGGTCGGGCGGGGTGAGGACCGAAGAACCCTGCTGGGCGACCTTCAGATCACGTACGGGCATCTCGCCGGTGCCGACGCGCACGCGCAGGAAGTCGCCGTCGACCCTGCGCCGTTCCCACAGGCGGGCCGGGCCGCGCACGATGTCGTACAGCGCGTGCGGCGGCGGGTTCAGGACGTCGGCGCGCTCGCGCCGTTCGCGTTCCTCGGCGGAGAGTTCCTCGCGCAGGTCCTCCAAGTAGGCCAGGTAGGCCTCGCGTTGGGTACGGCGGGTGCGCTGGGCCTTGCCGCGCTGCGAGAAGAGGAGCGCGACGGTACCGATGACGGTGACAACGAGGATGAGCGCGCCGAGCGCGGCGAACTGGCTGTTCCGTACGACCGTCATCATCACGACGGACGACATGACACCGGCGACGGGCAGCAGCGACATCGCGATGTTGCCCGCCTTGCCCTCGGGGAGGTTGGGCGGGGCCTCGATGACGCGCGCCTCGGAGGCGGCCGGGGGGCGGGTGGTCCTGGCGGGGCGGTGGATCAGTCGCGTGCTCATCGTGGTCAGTGGCGTTTCTGCGAGAGCTGGAAGACCTCCGCGGCGAGGCGGGTGACGGCTTCCCTGGTCGGGTGCGCGAGCAGGTCGGTACGGATCGGGCCGCCGGCCGCCAAGTGCCGGTCGTACGGCAGGACTTGGACGCTCGCCCCGGTGGACCGGAGCTTCTGCGCGGCCTCCCCGAGGTCGAGCCCGGCGTGCGGGACGAGTTCGGTGAGCACGACGACCGTGCCGGCGATCACCTGGCGGGGCAGCCCCCGCATCCACTGGAGCACCGCGTACGTACTGGTGATGCCCTCCAGCGTGGCGGGGGAGGCGAGGACGCGGGCCTGGGCGGCGGAGAGCGCGGCGCGCGCGACCTCGGCCGGCAGGGTCTCGCAGTCGACGACCGCGACACCGAAGTAGCGGCGCAGCGCGACCATCGTCCGCTCGTACGTGACGGTGTCCAGCATCGCGCCGATCTGGCCCTGGCTGCCGGGCAACAGCCACGCGTTGTCCGGGAGTTGGACGAGATAGCCGGTGATGTCGAGCAGCGACATCTGCGGCTCCACGATCTGCGCGACGTCGCCGGTGGTCCAGCGCAGCGATGTGGCGCCGAGCCGCAGCGGGAGCGAGCCGAGTGCCGGATCGGCCTCGACCACGAGGACGGGGTCCTGGCGGTAGTGGGCGTACGTCGTGCCGAGCAGCGCGGCGACGGTCGACTTGCCCGCGCCGCCCCGGATGGAGGTGACGGCGATCTGCCGGCCGGTGGTCACGGGCTGCTGGAGTATCTCGGCGGCGCGGGTGGCGTCGGCGACCTCGCGGGCGACGGAGGAGGAGACGGCGCGGCGCGCGGCTCGTACGCCACGGGCGGCGAGGGACTCGCCGTGCCGCGGCTTGCGTACGGCGGCGGCGAGGCCGGGGTCCACGACGGGGCGGGAGTCGGGGGTGGGGCGGGGGCGGGTGGGCCGATCGGGGCGGGGGATCGGGGCGGTCGGTACGACCGGTGCGGCCTGTTGCGGGGGGCTTTCGAGCGCCTGAGCCTGGGCGGCCGGGACCGGTGGCGCCTGCGCTGGCGGCGCCGGTGCTGGTGACGCCGGTGCTGGTGACGCCGGTGCTGGTGACGCCTGCGGCTGCGACGCCTGCCCGTCGGGACTCTGTGCTCCCTGAGCCCCCTGCGTACGCTGCGAGGCACCGCCCCGCAGGTCGCGCAGTACGTCCCCCTGCCAGTTGTCCCTGTCCGCCATGTCCGTACGCCCTCCCTTTCCGCTTCCGCCCCGACGCTTCTGCGGTACCGAACCCGCCGTACCGAACGCCCCGGTACCGAACCCGCCGTACCGAACTCGCTTGCCCCACTCAGAACTTGTCGATCAGCTGTCCGTACACCCCGAACACCCCGATCGCGAGCGGGAACAGCCCCACCACCCCGATGGACTCGACCAGATCGGCCATGCGCCGCAGCCGGACCCGTACATGCTCCGGCGGCTGCACCGCCAGGACGAGGAGCGGCAGCACCGCCGCCGCGCACAGCAGCGCGAGTGGCCCCGCGCCCCCGGCGTGTTCCATCCACAGCATCACGAGACGTACGACGAGGACCGCGGCGGCGGCCAGCAGCGCCACGACCTCCGCGACCAGCGGAAAAGCCCGCGCCCTGGACAGCAGCACCACGGCGACGAGGGACGGCAGCGTCACGGTCCATACGGTCGGTTCGTCCGCCAGGGTGAGCAGCCAGCCCGCGCCGGCCGCCGACACCGCCGTGGCCGTCGTCGCGAGGGCGAGACCCCGGTGGGTGGCCGCGAGCGCGTTGCCCACCTGGTGGCGGCTGACGGAAACGCCGCCCGAGCGGCGGTCGTCGAGCGCCGTGAGCCCCGACGCCATCAACGCGAGGCGCGGCAGCAGGCCGAGCAGCACCACGGAGAAGACGGCCATGACCGCGCCGAGCCGCGCCGGGTTGTCCTGGGCGGCGGCGACGGCCTCCCACACCACGGTGATCGCGGCCGTCGCGGCGGCGCCGATGAGCCCGCCGCGGCCCAACGGCGAGAAGAGGCCGAGGAGTACGAGCGTCAGGGTCAGCGCGCCCGCGACGGCGGCGAGGCGCGCGGTGCCCGGCCAGTCGTACGCGTCGGCGGCGGTCCACGCGGTGAGGACGCCGAGCGCACCGGAGGCGAGCAGGAGCGCGGTCGCGAGCCCCCGGTTGCCCTCCCCGATCCTGGCGGCGAGCGCGCCGGCCACCAGGAGGACCAGCGTGACGGCCACCAGGACCCCGGCCAGGGCGTCGAGCGCGAACTCACCCCGGGCGAGCAGCGCGGCGACCACGGCGAACGCGACGGTCGCCACCCCCGCGCTGGCCCGGCGCGCGGCGGGACGCCAGCGCCACGCCTGGAGGTCGAGGTCGTCGGCCACCTGGTCGGTGACGTCGTGCACGACCGGGGCGGGCGGCGCGGAGTGGGCCCGTACAAGCCGCAGGACCGCGCCGTCGGCTATGCCGGCCGACGCGAGCGTGCTGTCGTGCGGCAGCGCGGAACCGTCGGACGTGATCAACTGCCGGGTCATCGGACGCGATGCGGCCCGGTCGTCCAGCAACTGGAGTATGTCCGGCAGCAGTTGCCCGATGGGGGTGTCGGAGGGCAGGACGATGTCGGCCCGGCGCCGCTCACCGACCAGGGTCACCCGGCTCAGTTGCGCCCGCGAAGTTGCCGCTGTGGTCACCACGTGCCGGAACCTATCATCGGGTTGTCGGGCGCTTTCGGGATATCAGGCACGTGAAAAACCGCCCCGTCGCGAGCAATTGACGGAGAGGTTCACGCCTTTCCGGGCACCACATTCCGCATACACTCCGCGCCCTCCCCCTTCTTCGGCATCTCTACGGTGTGGCCGGATCGGCAGCCGGTCGGTCGTACCGCTGCTCCTGACCCTGTTGTTGCTTCTCCTGCTCGGCCTTCTGCTTCGCCAGGGTGGCCTGGAGGAAGGACCAGCCGACACACCCCGCGCACAGGACGGCCGCGATGGCGATGCCCGCGAAGACCTTCCCGAGCCGCTCGTCCGCCGTGCGGCGCACGCGTTGGGCGCCGAACAGCAGGGCGTCCCGCATCCTGCGCCGGCGTACCGCCACCGACTCCAGAAGCTGGCTGTCGTAGTCCCGTGCCATGCCGCGCCCCCGCCGCCCCTGTCGTTCGCCGTTCGTTCGCCGCTCGTCTGTCGCTAGTGCGTCGCTCGTCCGTCGCTCGTCGTGTCCGTCGAGCAACACCGAGAGTGGCTCCAGAGTTGCTCCGAGGCGCCATTCTGTTCGAGATCCGCCGCTTTGACGAGCCCGTTCCCGCCCGTTCCCGCGAGCCGTTGTCAGACCCCCGTGCCACGATGACGGACATGAGCACTTCGTCCCCCACCCCAGCCGTGCCGGGCACCCCCCGCGCCATGCCCCCTCTGGACGCCGACGAGCGGACCTCGCTGGAGAGCTGGCTCGACTTCTACCGCACGACCCTGGCCCAGAAGTGCGACGGCCTGGACGAGCACCAACTCCGCGAGGCCTCCGCCGCGCCGTCGTCCCTCACGCTGCTGGGGCTGATCCAGCACGCGGCGGAGGTCGAGCGGAACTGGTTCCGGCGCGTGCTGGCCCAGGAGGACGCGCCGCCGATCTATGCCCCCGGCGCCGACATCGACGCGACGGACGGCGGTTTCGACCTCACCGAGGACATCACCTTCGACAAGGCGCTGTCCGCCTGGCATGCGGAGATGGACCACGCGCGGAAGAACTGCGCGGACCGCGCACTGGACGACACCAGCCCTTTCATGGGCGGCCAGGTCACGCTGCGCTGGATCTACACCCACATGATCACGGAATACGCGCGCCACTGCGGCCACGCCGATCTGGTACGTGAGCGTGTCGACGGCCGCACGGGCGTCTGAGACGTCCGGGAGCCCCTGGACCGTGACGGATATTGCCGATCGCAACCACGGACGGACAAGGGGCCGGACGAGGCCAGTACGGGAGGGAAGCCGACACCGACTCCAACCGCAACTCCAACTCCGCCGTCAGTATCCGCGCCGTACGTTGGTGATGGCCGCGTCGTCCAGTTTGTGGGCGCGGCGTTCCGATTCCGCCGTCAGTTCGCTCAACGCGTCGTCGACGGCGGTCAGTACGGCCACCACCCCCTCGTCGGTCACGGCCGGGGAGTCCGTCGTCCGCTTGTCGCGGATGCCGACGGCCGTGGCGAGCGCGGCCAGGACCGGCTCGTCGGCCGTCCAGCGGTCGGCCGCCAGGCGGCGGGCGGGTGAGTCGACCAGGACGAGTTCGCTGGACCGGAACACCCCCCAGCGGCGATGGTGTTGGCGGACGAGCTGCCCATCCGCCTCCAACGCGGCCGTATACATGGCGGACAGGTTCCGGCCCCGGCGCCAGAGCCAGTTGCCCACGGACTCGTACGGCGCCTGCCGTACGAACGACGACAAGGCCTCGCCCGCCAGGGGATCGCTGGACACCCCGTCCGTCCCCGACCCGTCGGACGGGACGATGCGGTCCCCCTCCAGGGTGATCGCCCCCACCGCCAGGAGGTCGATCGCCTCGGCTCCCGCGAGGGCGAGCGACAGGGCGCCCCGCTCCACCGTACGGACGGACGTCATGTCCATCGCGACGATCAGCAGCTCCCGTGCTGTGCTCATGGCCACCTCCACGCGTCACATAGGCACCCATCAGAGCAGGACCACGCCCGTCACGGCCGCCGCCGCGCCGAGCGGGAGCCACCCGACGACGAAGGCCAGGTCCCAGACGTCGGAGCGTCTGGGGGGCGGCGCGGAACCGGGCGGTGACGACCGTTCCCTCGCGTGTGGTGAAGGCGACGACCGCCGCGTAACTGGTCCGGGCGGACTCGCCGTCGTCGTGGTCCCTGGTGAGGACAGCCACGACCCGGCCGGAAACGGCCCCGGCGGCCTCCCGGCACAGTCAGTGCCGAAGTCGGGTGACGGAGGTCACCGATCCCGCCCGCGGTGGCCGGTGCCGCCGTGATGATCGCGCCGGAGAGAGCGGAGAGGGTGAGAGCGAGCGCGGTCAGCGCGCGGCGGTCGGTCGTGGCTGCTCAACGACCCACCGCGACGGCCGTCACCCCCAGGTGCACGCCGGCCCCAGGAACTGCGGGCTCCCGGCTGCTACGGAACTGCCGGTCGTTCTCGACATGCCGGGCAGGGTCGCCGGCTCTGCCGCCCCGCCGAGCCGGAGCCCGCCGAGTGTGCTGCACTCAGCCTGCGGAAACAGGGCTTGGAAGCAGCTTCCCCTCTCGCGTCGGCAAGCGTCCTCGGAGCGCTGACTCAGAGTCGTACTGGCCACTTCTCGCCGGTCAGCGGACCTCAGGCGTTCCTCGGCGGCGCGGCCGGGCCCGTGCCCAGGGGCGTCTTCCCCTGCCCGGTGCGGTGGAGCCAGATGATGTCTCGGGTGAACGACCAGGTCAGCAGGGTCAGCGCGGCGATCACCGCGACGAGTGCGGGGACGTACGGGAGGAGGCCTGACGCCGTCGTGAGGAGGATGACTCCTTGGAGCGCCGCGACCGTCTTGCGGGCCGTGCTCGGGGGGAGGGAGCCGTTCAGCCACGGCAGGAAGCGGGCCGCCGCGACGAAGCCGTACCTCATCACACCGATCAGCAGCACCCACGCGCCCAGCGACGTCGCGACGAAGACGCTCAGCACGAGGATGAGGAACGCGTCGACCTCCATGTCGAAACGTGCCCCGAGCTTGGACGCCGTGCCGGTGCGGCGCGCGACCTGGCCGTCGACCGCGTCGAGGATCAGCGCCACCGTGGCGAGCGCGACCAGGGCCGTGAGGGGCGGCGGGCTCTCGTAGGAGTCGGCGACCAGCGCCGCGACTCCGCCGACGAGGGTCGCCCGTGCGAGGGTGACGCGGTTCGCCGGGCCGAAGGGGCGTGACCAGGACCGGCTCAGGGCGCGGGTGAGTACGGCCCAGGTGGCGATGGCGACCGCCGCCCCCGTCAGCCATCCGGCGGGGCCCAGCCCGATCGCCTCGCTGAGCAGCAGCAAAAGGAGCGCCTGCGCGGCGAGTCCGGCGGCCGTCTCGCGCCGTACCAGCTTGGCCTGGTGGGACAGCGACACGTGCGGAGCGTGCGACAGGCGCGACAGACGGGGAGTGCGCGGCGCGGTGGGCGCGTGCACCACGCGCGGGGTACGCGGCGTGCGTGCCGCGCGAGGTATGCCCGGCGCACGACGCGCACGACGCGCACGCGGCGCGCGGGGGGCTCGCGGAGCGTGCGGAGCCCGGGACGTCACGGCCGTACCCGCCGTACCCCCCGCCCCCGCCGTACCCAAGGCCCTCGGTATCCCGAGCGTCCTGGCCGCCTCGGGGAGCCCCACCACCCTGGGCATCCCAGCGGCCCCCGGCAACCCGGCGGCCCTGGCGACCGCACCGGCCCCCGGCAACCCGGCGGCCCCGGCGACTCCGCCGGCCGCCGCGAGCCCCGCGACCCCTGAGGGGTCAGCAATCCCCGGAAGCCCAGGTAGCGCAGACAGACCAGGTAGCGCAGACAGACCGGGCAGACCAGGCGGACCAGCGACCCCAGGGAGCCCAGCGCGCTGGAGCGGTATGTGCGTGTTGTACATGTCCACCGTTCACCCCGGCTGTGTGGCCGACTCGATGCGTGCCGCGTACGGTGATCGCGGCCTCGTAACCAGCACTACGCAAACCGCTCCCCGAGCGTTCAGGTCCAGGAGGACACCACATGGAGCGCGACGCCCGCGCATTCTGGCTCCGCGCCCCCGGACACGGTGAGATCAGGGATGTCGTCCTGCCGGAACCGGGCGACGACGACGTCGTGGTGCGCACGCTCTGCTCCGGCGTGAGCAGGGGTACGGAGTCCACGGTCTTCCGCGGGGGCGTGCCGGAGAGTCAGCACGCCGCGATGCGCGCGCCGTTCCAGGACGGCGACTTCCCGGGACCCGTCAAGTACGGCTACCTCAACGTCGGCCTCGTCGAGGAGGGCCCCGCGCGCCTGGTCGGCCGTACGGTCTTCTGCCTCTACCCGCACCAGACCCGCTACGTCGTCCCGGCGAGCGCGGTCACCCCCGTCCCGGACGACGTCCCCGCCGCGCGGGCGATCCTGGCCGGGACGGTGGAGACCGCGGTGAACGCCGTCTGGGACGCCGCGCCCCTGCTCGGTGACCGGATCGCGGTGGTCGGGGCGGGCATGGTCGGCGCGTCCGTCGCCGCCGTCCTTGCCCGATACCCGGCCGTACGCGTCCAGTTGGTCGACGCCGACCCAAGCCGCGCCGCCGTCGCCCACGCGCTGGGCGTGGACTTCGCGCTCCCCGCGGACGCGCTGGGCGACCGCGACCTGGTCGTCCACGCCAGCGCCACCGAGGCGGGGCTCGCGCGCTCGCTGGAACTCCTCGCTCCGGAGGGCACGGTGCTGGAGCTGAGCTGGTACGGCGACCGGCGGATCAGCGTGCCGCTGGGCGAGGCGTTCCACTCCGGCCGGCTCGTCCTGCGCAGCAGCCAGGTGGGCATGGTCTCGGCGGCCCGGCGCTCGCGGCGGACCTTCGCCGACCGGCTGGGGCTCGCGCTCGACCTGCTCGCCGACCCGGCCTTCGACGCGCTGGTCACCGGCGAATGCGCCTTCGAGGAGCTGCCGCGCGTACTCGCCGGAATCGCCGGGGGCGAGGTGCCAGGACTGTGCCACCGCGTCCTGTACGGTCCCGTGGCGGAGCCCGCCGGGAGCTGAAACGCGTGCGGGTTGAACACGCGGCGGGCGTTCACCGTACTAATCGCCGTACCAGCAGACGAACAGCCCTGGCAGAAACCCTGACAGGAGTACGTAGGACCTGGAGGGTCATCCGTTGTTCAGCGTCACCGTCCGCGAGCACCTCATGATCGCCCACAGCTTCCACGGGGAGGTCTTCGGGCCCGCGCAGCGCCTGCACGGAGCGACGTTCCTCGTGGACGCCACCTTCCGGCGCGCCGAGCTGGACGCGGACAACATCGTCGTGGACATCGGCCTGGCGACCAAGGAACTGGGCGCCGTGGTGGGCGAGTTCACCTACCGGAACCTGGACGACCTGCCCGAGTTCGCCGGCGTCAACACATCGACGGAGTTCCTGGCGAAGGTCATCGCCGACCGCCTCGCCGACCGGGTGCACGCCGGGCTCCTGGGCGAGGGCGCGCGCGGTCTGACGGCCGTCTCCGTCACCCTGCACGAGTCCCACATCGCCTGGGCGAGCTACGAGCGGGCGCTGTGAACCCCGCCGGCGCCACCGTGGCGCCCGCACGCTCCGTGCGGGTGGTGATGCCCGGTGGCGTCGACGATCCGGCGGCGCCGAGCGGCGGGAACCGGTACGACCGCCGGGTGTGCGGCGAACTGCCCCGCGCCGGCTGGCCGGTCCACGAACACGCCGTCCCCGGCACCTGGCCCGACCCGGGCCCCGAGGCACGCGCCGAACTGGCCCGGATCCTGGCGGAGTCGGCGGACGGCAGCGTGGTCCTCCTGGACGGCCTGGTCGCCTGCGCCGCCCCGGACGTCGTCGTCCCGGAGGCCGCCCGCCTGCGCCTGGCGGTGCTGGTGCACCTCCCCCTGGCGGACGAGACGGGCCTCACCCCCGAACGCGCGGCGGAACTGGACGCCGCCGAGCGCCGGACACTGCACGCGGTATCGGCGGTGATCGCGACCAGCACCTGGGCGGCAACCCGCCTGATCACCCACCACGACCTGCCCCCGTCCCGCGTCCACGTGGCCCCACCCGGCGCGGACAGGGCACCACTGTCCCGGGGCTCGGACCGGAGCGGGGCGGCGGGTACGACCCCGACCCCGGGTGCGGCCCCGAACCCGGCACTGGGTACGGACGCCGGTGCGGCCCTGAGTCCGGCCCGAAGGACGGACAGGGGTACGACCCCGGGTACGGGGACGGACCGAGGCACGGACCCGGGCACGGCTCTGGGTGCGGAGGCCGGTGCGGCCGGAGACGCTGCCCCGGACCCGATCTCCGGGCTGGGCACCGACCGGAACAGGGACCCCGGCACGGACGCCAGCACGGTCCCGGGCCCGAACCTCGGCCGGGATACGAACCCCACCACCGACCTGGGCGCGGACGCGGGTACACACCCCGACCTGGGCACAGACCGGAGGACGGGCTCAGGCAGGGCCTCAACCCCGACCACAGGTACGAATACGGTTCCGGGCACGGACCGCGGCACGACCCCCGGCCTGGACACGGATCGGAACACGGCTCCAGGCACGGACGCCGGTGCGGCCCTGAGTCCGGTGCCGGACGCGGGTACGGACCCCGGTCCGGGTACGGATCGGAGCCCGGCTACCGGCCCAGGGCCCGACCGAAGCACGGACCCCGGCTCGGGCACCGACCGGCGCGCGAATCCCGGTGCGCCCCCGGTGACCACCCCCGGCTCGGGCCGGGCCGCCCCGTCGGACGCCACGGCCGCCACGGCCGCCACGGCTTCGAACGCCCCGTCAGGCCCGGCCCCACATGCCGACCCCTCCGCCCGGGTCGCGGACACCGCACCCGCCGCCACCTCTGACGCCCCGTCCGCATCCGCATCCGCCACGGCCACGGTCACGGCCACGAATGCCGACCCGTCCGCCCCCGCCCCCCTCCTCCTCTGCGTCGCCACCGTCAGCCCCCGCAAAGGCCAACTCCGCCTGGTCGACGCCCTCATCGAGGTCGCCGCGTTCGACTGGCGGTGTGTCCTGGTCGGGGGGCTCGGGCAGGATCCCGGTTACGTCGCCCAGGTCCGCGAGCGGATCGACGCGGCGGGGCTCGGGGCGCGGATCCGGCTCGCCGGTCCCCGCGTCGGGCCGGCCCTCGCCGCGACCTACGCGGCGGCCGACCTCCTCGTCCTCGCCTCCCACGCGGAGACGTACGGCATGGCCGTGACCGAGGCGCTCGCCCGTGGTATCCCCGTCCTCGCGACCGCCGTCGGCGGCGTCCCCGAGGCCCTGGGGCGCGCGCCCGACGGCACCCTGCCGGGCGTCCTCGTACCACCCGACGACCCCGCCGCCCTCACCGCAGCGCTCCGCGCCTGGCTCGCCGAGCCCGGTGAGCGGCGCCGGTCGAAGGACGCCGCGTACCAGCGGCGTACCACCCTGGCCGGTTGGGACACCACCGCACGGAGTCTGGCCGAGGTGCTGGAACGACTCCCCCACGAACCTCGGAGGACCGCGTGAACACCACCGACACGAGCGAAGAGCCGCGCTACACCCCCGAGTGGCTGGAGCTACGGGAAGGCGCCGACGCCGCCGCCCGCGCCACGGAGTCCCTGGAACCCCTCCTCCGCCACCTTCGTCACCTCGCCAAGCACCCCGACAAGCCCCACGCCCAGCGCCCCGCCCAGAACACCCCCCTGATCATCCGCGACCTCGGCTGCGGCACCGGCTCCATGGGCCGCTGGCTCGCCCCCCGCCTCGACGGCCCCCAGCACTGGATCCTCCACGACAAGGACCCCGCCCTCCTCGACCTCGCCGTCGCCCACATGCCCACCCAGTCCGCCGACGGCAGCCCCGTCACCGTCGCGACCGAACAGGGCGACATCGCCGGACTCACCGCCGCCGACCTCGCGGGCACCTCGCTGGTCACCGCCTCCGCCCTGCTCGACCTCCTCACCCGTGACGAAGTGGACGCCCTCGCCACCGCCTGCACCCAGGCCGGCTGCGCCGCGCTGTTCGCGCTGTCCGTCGCCGGGCTCGTCGAGATCGCCCCGCCCGACCCCCTCGACGCCACGATCGCCGCGTCGTTCGACGCCCACCAGCGCCGTACCGAACACGGCCGCCGGCTGCTCGGCCCCGACGCGGTCACCGTCACGGAGGAGGCCTTCGCCCGCCACGACGCGACGGTGTTCACGTACACCGCGCCCTGGCGGCTCGCCGCCGCCGAGTCCGTACTGACCGCGCAATGGCTGCGCGGCTGGGTCGGCGCCGCCCGCGAACAGCGCCCGGACCTCGCGCCCCGCGCCCACGCGTACCTGCGCCGCCGCCTCGCCGAGTGCGCGGCCCGCGAACTGCGCGTGGTGGTGCACCACCACGACCTCCTCGCGCTTCCCCGGTCCACCGGGGAGACCTCGTGACACGCCCCGTGACACAACCCGCGATACGGCCCGTGACACCGACGGCGACTCAGCCCGCGACTCAGCCCGCCATGTCCCGCACGCCCCGCACGTCCCGCCTGTCCCGCGCCGTACGCACCCACCTCGGCACCCTCGCCGGCGCCTGCCTCCTCACCGTGCTGCTGTGGCGGCTCGGCAACGGCGCGTTCCTCGACGGACTGCGCGGCATCGACGCCCCCATCCTGCTCGCCGCCCTCGGACTCGGCCTGCTCACCACCGTGTTGAGCGCCTGGCGCTGGCGTCTGGTGTCCCGCGCGCTGGACGTCGAGCTGCCGCTGGGCGGCGCCGTCGCCTCGTACTACCGCGCCCTGTTCCTGAACGCCGCCCTGCCCGGCGGCGTCCTCGGCGACGTGCACCGCGCGGTACGGCACGGACAGGACGTCGGCGACGTCGGGCGCGGCGTCCGCGCGGTGGTGCTCGAACGGACCGCGGGCCAGGCGGTGCTGGCCACCGTCGCGGTGGCGGTCCTGGCGGTACGGCCCACCCCGGCGCTCGCGGAGGCCGGCCGCGCCCTCCACCACGCCGTCACGACGTCGGCGGCGGGGGTGACCATCGCGGCGGCGGCTGTCTGCGGCCTGGCGGCGGTGGTATTCGTACAGCTCGTACGGCTCCGCAAGGGCCGGGCCACCCCCCGCTGGCGCCGCACCCTCCGCGCCGAAATGACCGAAGCACGCCGCGCGTTGCTCTCCCGCGCGACCTGGCCCGGCGTCCTGCTGTCGTCCGTCGCCGTACTGGCGGGGCACCTCGCGATGTTCGTCCTGGCCGCGCGGGTCGCGGGAGCCACCGCGCCGGCGTCCGAGCTGCTGCCCCTGATGCTGCTCGCGCTGCTCGCCATGGGACTGCCGCTGAACATCGCCGGCTGGGGCCCCCGCGAGGGTGTCACCGCGTGGGCGTTCGGCGCGGCGGGCCTGGGCGCGTCACTGGGTCTGACCGTCGCGGTCGTGTACGGAGTCCTCGCCTTCGCCGCGAGCCTGCCGGGGATCGTGGTCCTCGCCGTCCAGTGGGCGGCCCGGCGCCGACGGGGTGAGGCCGCGCTCGACAACGGACCCGGCGAGATCCACCTCCAGGACCGACGCCCCGAGGTCCAGCTCGAAGAGCGTGTCCTCGCCGACGGCGGAGCGCCGGACCGGAGGCCGCAGAGCGTCCCGCATCACATCCGGGCCGTCGAAGCGGATGCCCGGGACGCCGTCGCCGAGCAGGACCGGTGCGACGGTGACGTACAACCGGTGCAGCGCCCGTTCGTGCAGGAAGCGCGACACGGTGACACCCCCGCCCTCGACCAGCACCCGGCCCAGGCCGCGCCGGGCGAGCGTCCGCACCAGGGCGCGGGGCGCGAACGCCTCGCGGTCCGGCAGGGTCAGCACCTCGACCCCGTCCCCCACCCGGCGGGGAACGGCCTGCCCGTCCTCGCGGCGCGGGCCCACCACCCACAGGGCCGGGGCTGATCCGTCGGTGAACACACGGCAGTCCAGTGGTACGCGGCCCCGCGGATCGATCACCACTCGCACCGGGTTGGTCCCGGGGCAGGTACGGACGGTGAGTTGGGGATCGTCGGACACGGCGGTGCCGGCCCCGACGACCACCGCGTCCGCGAGCGCCCGGAGGCGGTGCAGATGATCGCGGTCCTCCTCGCCGGTGACATAGTCCGCGTCGCCGGTCCGGGTGGCGATGAAGCCGTCCAGGCTCTGGCCCAGCTGCGCGAAGGTGACGTACGGCCCGGCGAGGCAGAGCGGCAGATAGCGGTCGACGAGCAGCCGCGCGTCGGGTGGACCCCACTCCCCCGTACGGAGCAGCCCGGCGGCCACGGCATCCGCCTCGGACCGGATGCCGAGCAGCCGCTCCCACACCTCGGCCGCGCCGAGCGCGTCGGACGCGCCCGTCACGGCGTCACCCGTACGGCCGCGGCGGGCACACTCTCCACCGTCATCAGCGCAAGATATTCAGCGAAGGAATCAACAAGTCCGGCGAGCAATTCCTTTCCCTTCTCGGCGGAGGCCAAGGACGGCCGGCCGACCACCCCGGACTCCGTATAGGGACGCATACCCAGAGTGAGCAAATGCTTCCGTTCATCGGCGGCGAAATCGGCGGTTTCATAACCGGAACGGACCAGTTCCGGACGGGCGTGCAGCAGGATCGACGTCTCCACTTCACCCGCGTGCATATCGCTGTACGACGAGGTCCGCACCCCCGCCCTCTCCCGCGCCGCGTCCCAGTCGGACGAGCCGGGAAATAGCGCCATGCGGGTACCGCTGCCGGCCGACTCCTGAACCACGTTCCGCAGCACGTAGTTTCCCCCGTGCCCGTTCACCAGAATGAGCGCGTGGATACCGGAACGGCGTAGCGAGGCCGCGATGTCCGAGACCACGGCGTAGAGGGTCGCGGCGGAAATGCTGACCGTCCCCGGCCAGTCCGCGTGCTCGTGCGAGCAGGAGATCGTCAGCGGAGGCAGGCGCAGGACCGGATGGGCGGCGGCGATCTCGGCGGCAACGGCGCAGGCCACGACGGTGTCCGTCACCAGCGGGAGGTACGCGCCGTGTTGCTCGAAGCTGCCGATCGGCAGGACGGCGACCTGGGGCCGCCGCTGCCCCACGTCCTCGGTGGTGTCCGCCGGCAACAGGCCGGAGGCCGGTGGTGGTACGGCAGGACCGCTCATCTCTGGGCCTTTCGTTTCCTGTCGTTTCATACGTTCGAGGAGGCCCAGGTTACGTCGTTTTCTCGTTCTCCTTCCGCGATCCGGCCGATAAGATATGGCCATGAGGGAAATTGATGGTACGTCCGACGGCAGTGGCCCCCCGGTCGCGGAACGGGTGGTGGATCTCCGCCTGGCCACCGCGTACGGCGATTTCCTCGCTGTCGGCTACCGGGACGGCAATGGCACGGACGAACAAATGGCCCTGGTGTACGGCGATGTCACGGGAGAAGGGGCCCTTGTCCGGCTGCATTCGGAGTGTCTGACCGGAGATTCCTTCGGCTCCAGGCATTGCGACTGCGGCGGCCAGCTGTCGGCGGCGCTGAGCACCATCGTGCGGGAGGGGCGGGGGATTCTTGTCTATCTCCGGGGCCACGAGGGCCGGGGAATCGGCCTGCTGGCCAAGCTCCAGGCGATGAAGCTGCAAGCGGAGGGCCTGGACACGGTCGAGGCGAACCTGGCCCTCGGCCTCCCGGCGGACGCCCGCGACTACCAGGTGGCGGCGGAGATCCTGCACGACCTGGGCGTCCGGTCGGTACGGCTGATGTCGAACAACCCGCTCAAGCGGGAGGCGCTCCAGCGACACGGCGTGAAGGTGACGGAGGAGGTGCCCCTGCTGATCACCCCTCAGGAGGAGAACATCTTCTACCTGCGGACGAAGCGGGAGCGGCTGGGCCACCACCTGCCGCACTTGGAGGGCGGGGTCGGGGGTACGGGGACCGGCGACACCACCGCAGAGCCCGCCGGGGGTACGGAACCGGGCGGCGAGGGGAGCACACCGTAACGGCGGAGTCAGCAGCCGGGGCCGATCGGCGCGGACGAGGTCAGGGCGAGCGCGGCGAGGCGCAGTTCGGCGTCCCACGTCCGCCGGTCGAGCCCCACCGTGTACCCGGTGCAGCAGGCGCATTGCGGGATCAGCGAGACAAAGGCCCGCTCCTCGGCGGTCCCGGCGTTTTCGATGTCCGTCGCCCCCCGGCCGTCCGCCGCCGCCCACTCGTCCGTCGCCACGTCGGCGGGAGCGACTTCTCCGCCGACGAGCCGCGCCGCCAGTCGCCGAAGGGCGTGGCGCCGCGCCAGCCCCGGATCGGGCAAGTCGATCCCGGCCTCGGCGAGCGCTCGCTCAAACGCCTCGCGGAGGTCACGCGTATTCGCGCCGCGAGGCCAGCCGGCCAGGTCGCACAGCGCCGGGGTGTCCACCCCGGCCACGAGCGCCTCGGCGGCGATCATCGGCAGGTCCTCCGGACGTATCTCATCCGCCCGATACCGGCAGGCCACCTCACCCAGAGCCGTAAGTCCGCTCTGCACGCCGTGCAGGCCGTGCACGCTCCGCGCCGAGGCTTCCAGCTCCGATGACGTTCCCCCTGCTTCCACGACTCCAACGATGCCAGCACTTCCTCGGACCTGACGCTCCCCGGGGGTCCGAAGGTGCACCCAGCACCACCTCTGGTCCGGGCACCACGCCCCGTGTGCCTGGCGCTCACCGTCCGTAGCGTCGTGGGCAGGGACGCAGCGGGCGTCCGAGAGGGAGGGACGGCCATGTTCCGTCGTACGGGGACGAGCAAGGGCACGGGTACGGGTACGGGTACAGATACGGGCGGCGGCACAGCTACACGTAGCGGCAGGGGCAAACGCCAAGACCGTATGGGCCGGCCCCACCCCGCCCGGAACCCCGAGGCGCTCCGCCTCGTCGGCGTCACCAAGGTGTACGGCGAGGCCGAGAGCGCCGTCACCGCGCTCCACCAGGTCACCCTGAGCCTGCCGGCCGGAAGTTTCACCGCCGTCATGGGGCCGTCCGGCTCCGGCAAGTCCACGCTGCTCCAGTGCGCGGCCGGGCTCGACCGCCCGGACCGGGGCCTGGTCATGGTGGACGGCGAGGAGATGACGGGCGGCGGAGAGGCGGCGCTGACGAAGTTCCGCAGGCGGCGGATCGGCTTCGTGTTCCAGCAGTACAACCTGCTGGACACCCTGACCGTGGAGCAGAACACCACCCTGCCGCTGCGCCTCGCCGGCCGCCGCGCCGACCCCGTACGGACCAGGGAGATCCTCACCCTGGTCGGCCTCGGCGACCGTCTCGGCCACCGCCCCGACCAGCTGTCCGGCGGGCAGCGGCAACGGGTCGCCATCGCGCGGGCGCTCGTCACCGAGCCCAGCGTGATCTTCGCCGACGAGCCGACCGGCGCGCTGGACACCCGGAGCGCGCGGGACGTGCTGGGCCTGCTGCGGGACGCGGTACGGATCCACGGGCGGACGGTGGTGATGGTGACGCACGATCCGGTCGCCGCGTCGTACGCGGACTCCGTCCAGTTCCTGGCGGACGGCCGGCTGGCCGGGCAGCTGACCGCGCCCACGGTGGACGCGGTCGCCGAACGGCTCGCGCACCTGGGCGACGTCGCGGACCAGAGCCACGACCACGACCGGAACCACGGCGAGGGCCACGGCCGGAACCACCGCGAGGGCCATGGCCACCACCTCACCCTGGAGGTCTGAGCCATGTTCGCTCTCGCTCTGCGATCCGTCCGGCAGCGGCCGGGCCGGCTCCTCGCCACCCTCCTGTCCGCCTTCCTGGGCGCGGCGATCGTCATGACGTTCGGCTCGCTCCAGGACACCGCCGGTGCCCCTGGCGTCGACGACGTCAGCGCCGAGACCCTGCGGGTGTCGTCGAACGTCGTCGGCGGGTACGGCGCGCTGCTGGTGTTCTTCGCGGTGGCGTCCGCGCTGACCGTGAACGTACGGCAGCGGAGTGCCGAGATCACCCTGCTGCGCAACACCGGCGCGACCCCGGCCCAGATCAAGCGGATGGTCGTCGGCGAGGCCGTCCTGGTGGGCCTGGTCGCGGCACTGCTGGCGGTGGGGCCCGCGATGCTCGGCGGACGGGTGCTGCTCGGGCTGTTCCAGGACAGCGGCCAGGTCGCCGACGGGGTGGACTTCACCTTCGGCCCGGTGGCGCTGGGGATGGGCGTCGCGGTGACGCTGCTGGCGTCGGTGAGCGCGGCGTTCCTCGCGGTGCGCCGGGCGACGAGGGCGGCGGCGGGGGCCGGTGTGGGCCGTGGCCGGATCAAAAAGGCGGCGGGTGTCGCGGCGCTGGTGGGCGGTACGGCGGCGATCGCGGCGACCTTCACGATGGAGGCCACGGCCCCGGCCCTGATGGCCGCGCCCGGTTACGGCGCGATCCTGCTGTCCGTCGGCTTCGCGATCTTCTCGCCGGCGCTGCTGCGGGGCCTGTTGAAGATGTTCGAGCGGCCGATCACGGCGCTCGCGGGGGCGAGCGGCTACCTGACCGTACACACCATGCGCCACCGCGCGGCGCAGTTGTCGGGTCTGCTCATGCCGCTGGTGCTGTTCACCGGTACGGCGACGGCGGCGCTCTACATGCAGGCGGTCCAGACGGACGCGATCCGGGCGTCGGGCCTCACCAGGTCCGTCGAGGACAAGAACGTGGAGACGGTGAACCTCGTGGTCGTCGGCATCGTCGTGGTCTTCGCCTGCATCATGATCATCAACACGCTGTACGCGGAGACGTCGTACCGCCGCGCCGAGTTCGGCCGCCAGCGTCTGGCCGGCGCGACCCCGGGCCAGGTGCTGAGGACGGTCGGCCTGGAGGGCCTGGTCCTGACGGTGACGGGAGTCTTCTTCGGTACGGCGGCAGGCCTCACCGGCCTCCTCGCCTTCACGGCGGTCCGCACGGACTCCCTCCTCCCGGAACCGGGCCCGGGCGTCTGGCTCCTGGTCGTGGCGGCGGCGACGGCATCCACCCTCATCACGGGCCTGACCACGGCCCGCAGGGCGCTGCGAGCCCCGGCGGTCTCGGCGGCAAGCGCGGCGACGTGACCTCCACGCAACGACACGGCCCGGTAGGGGCGCCCGTTGCGGACCGTCCGTACCGGGCCGTCCGTACCGGGCCGTGTCGTGCGGGGCCACCCACGGGGGCCGCCCGCGCCAGATCCCCACGGCCCGGTGACACACGGTCAACAGCAGTCGCCCGGTCCGGGGCCCTGCGGGCGGCCCCGCACCGAACCCCGCAGGGGCCAGGCGCAGGGGCGCCACCCGCACCGGCGGCCCTTCGGTCGAGCGGCCGGGCAGCTCAGCGACCCGGCGGCCCGGCGGCCCGGCGCCCATCCGCCCCCGTCACAGCCACCCCCGACGCGCCGCCGTCAGGCTGGCCTGGAAGCGGGT
Source organism: Streptomyces sp. NBC_01317 (assembly GCF_035961655.1). Taxonomy (NCBI): domain Bacteria; kingdom Bacillati; phylum Actinomycetota; class Actinomycetes; order Kitasatosporales; family Streptomycetaceae; genus Streptomyces; species Streptomyces sp. NBC_01317. The sequence goes on from NZ_CP108393.1 coordinate 4,068,808, forward strand.
GGTGGCGTCCAGCTCCGCCATCAGGCGGTGGATGCGGCGCTGGGTCGTGCGTTCGCTCCAGCCCTGCGCGCGGGCGATCGCCGCGTCCGTCAGTCCCGCCGCCAGCAGCGCCAGCAGGGCGCGGGTCTCCGGGCCTGGGGGCGGTGGCCCCTCGTCGGAGCCGTACCCGGGGCCACCCCCGTACCCGGGGACGCCAGAGGAAACCGCACCACCGCCGGACCCGGGGCCGCCGCCGGGGCCGGGACCATCTCCGGGCCCAGGATCACCGCCGGGGACGGGGCCGGCCCCGGCCCCGCCACCCGTCCCGGCAGGGCCACCAGCGACCCGGCCGACCCCCGGCACCGGCCCCCCGCCCGGCACCGTCACGCCCCCCGGATGCGAGGAATCCGTCGCCAGCAGCGGGAGCGCCCGGTCCCACTGGGCCTCGAACAGCGACGACAGCGCCACCAGCATCGGTGACGGGTGGATCAGGTACGCCACCGACTGGCCACCCGGCGCCAGGCTGAACGGAATGATCGCCGCCCGGTCGTCGCTCAGCACCAGTTTCAGCGGCAACTCGTTGCGTACCCGCGCCTGTTCGCCCGTACGGATGCTCGGCACGATGTCGTTGTCCAGCCGCCCCGGCCACGCCACCGCCTCGCGGTCGTAGATCACCCGGTGCACCACACCGGTCCGTTGGCGCTGGACCTGGGCGTCGAGGTTGCTGCCGGGGCGGTCCACGTACGGCGGGCGGTCGAACGCCCGGATCTCGCGCCGCGCCGCCGCCGTCAGCCGGCGGACCGCCGCGCTGATGTCGTCGCGGTCCGAGAGCAGCTCCACCGCCATGTCCGGATGGCTGATCCTCGCCGCCTCCCGGTGCGTCTGGGTGAGCCGTTCCACCAACGACCGAGCCTCGTCGAGCCGGTGTTCGCGCTCCTGGATCAGCGCCGTGACGGCAACATCCGGCGATACGGCGGTGAAGCGCGGCGGCCGTCCCGCCGAGCGGGTCGCGAGGCCGTCCCTGACCAGCCCGGACAGCAGCTTCCCGACGGCGGACGCGGGCCGGCCGCACGCCTCGGCGACCTCGGAGGCGGTGGCCCTCGGCAGTCCGACCAACACCTTGTAGACGTGCTCTGTTTCGTCCGTGAGTCCCAGGACGTTAAGTTCCATGCCTTCTCCGACGTTCCTGTGGCGGCAGCCCGCCAGGTGGCGGAAGTCGGCCGGCATCACCCACTTGCGCCTCTTCCGTCACGGTTGACATCTTCCACGAGAGTTCCGGTCGGTGTAACCCGCACTCAACCGCTTCTCAGGCCAGGCGACGCGTACGGGCTGGACGTACGGCCCGTACGACGCCCAGATCCAGCAGCTCTCGTACGGAACAACCCACACACGGCCGTAACGAGGGCCGGGCCCCATCCCACAGAGGGAGAGGCCCGGCCCTTCATTCGTCGTTCGTCGTTCGTCGTTCGTCGTTCGTCCTTCGTCGTTCGTCCTTCGTCGTTCGTCCTTCGTACCCGAAGCGCTGTCTCAGCCGAAGAACACCGACGAGACATCGTTGTCGAATCCGATCCCGGCGAGGTCGGCGACGTTGCCGTCGATGACCTTCGACTTACCGGTGCAGTCGGCCCCGGTCCAGATCTTCAGCGAGCCCTCGGCCTGGATGGAGGAGGCGATGTTGTCCCGGCTGACGTTCTGGCAGCCCTTGCCGGACAGCCCCTGGGAGCCGTTGTCGGCGAAGTTCCTGTCGTCGAAGAGCACGGCGTTGGAGGCCGGCTCGGCCGCCGGGGCGCCGCTGGAGACGCTGGGAACGGGAACGACGCCGCCGCCCGCCTTCTGACCGTCCGGCGTCACGCCGAACCACGTACCGCCCACGCCCTGGCCGTTGGTGTCACCGGGCTTGAGGTCCTTGGAGAACCGGTAGACGGGCCAGCCGCCCAGGGTCACCTGGAGAGAGCCGTCGGCGCGCTTGACGACACCGACGTCCTTCTTCTTGATGCCGTCGATGAAGATCTTCCCGTGCGGGTCGACGATCACCGGCGGCCAGGTGACGGCGCACGCGTCGTTGCAGTTGGACTGCGACGGGTGGGCCGTGTCCTTGTCGAAACGGTAGAGGGTGAAGCCGGCGCCGTTGGCGACGACGGGGTCGAGGCCGCCCGCCTTCGTGGCCGAGAGCTGGACCCACTTGGCGCCGGCCGGGGTGGTGGGCTTGCCCGCCGGGTTCGCGAAGTCCCCTGTGTTGGCAGGGGCGTTGTTCTGCTTCGCCGTACCACCGCGGAAGTCGAGACTGCTGAGCGCGGCCTTCGCCGCGTCGGCGGCCCGGGACCCGGCGTCCGCCGCCCCCGACGCGACGTCGGCCGCGCCCGACGCGGCGGAACCCACCGCCGTGTCATCGCCGTTGCAGGCGGTCAGCAGCATCGCGCCCGCGGCGACGGTGGCGGCGATCAATCCCATGCGCTTCCGGAACATCTTCTGTCTCCCGTGATGATCGGCTCCGGCTCGTCCGAAGCTTTCATGGGGGAGTACGAGGTGGCTTTGGGGCGGGCTCACCCGGTTACGTCCTGAGGACACAACACGAACAGGGTCCCGACAACGGGTACTTGATCAAGACGTATTACTGGACATGTCAGACATCACCCGGAGCCCCAACCGCACCCCTCCCCGCCCCCGTCGGCAGCGACGTGGCCGCGGCGCCTGAGCTGTTCCGCGCGCGCGGGGCTGATTCACGACCCAGGTGGACGAGATCATGCGTGAGCCGGCCGCGATGGCCCGCGCCCACGCGCCAGGAGTACGCCGACAGCAGGTGGCCGTACCCCAGGCCGAGGCCTGGCTGCCGACGGCGGCCACCCAGGCGCTGCCGCGCCCCACCGCCGCCGCCTGAGGGGGAAACGGAACGGGGCCCGCGCACAGCCCCGGCCCCGGACCCGCCGCCCGTACCAAAAACGCCTGAACGGCCTAAACCGCCATCAGGAACGACGCCCACGCGCCCGCGCCGAAGGCCAGCCGGGGCCCCGCCGGGGCCTTGCTGTCACGCACGAGCGTCACCGGAGCGTCCCGCACGCGCCCGGAGACCCCGTCGGCCGCCTCGGCACAGCGGCCGGAGACCCCGTCCGCCACCTCCACACAGTTGCCCTGATCGCCGCTGAAACTGCTCTTCCGCCAGGTCGCGTGGCCGAGGTCCACGCCGGGCTCGATGCAGTGCTTCACGTCTGTTCCCTCATTCGGCGCGCGAGCATGTCACGCGAAGGTTCTACGTCCAGGGCGGCCGCACGCAACCGGTCGAAAGTTCGGCCGTAAGCGGTCCGGTCGGCGTCACGTTCGAGGTAAACGCTACTCGCAAGGCCTTCCGAATACACGACATCAAGGTCAGCCTGGACGGGGAACTCAAGGATCACGAACGGACCCAGCATCCCGGCGTGCGCCCCGGCGGCGAACGGCAGGATCTGCAACGTGACGTTGGGCAGCTCGGTCGCGTCCAGGAGCCGCTTGAACTGCTTGACCGCGGTCGGCGCGCCGCCCACCGGCCGGTGCAGTACGGACTCGTCGAGGATGGCCCAGAGCTGGAGCGGGTCCTCCCGGTTCAGCGCGGCGTTCTGCCGCGCCAGCCGTACCTCCACCAGCGCGTTCACCTCGTCGGCCTTGCGCTCCGGCTTGAGGGACCTGATCACCGTGCGCGCGTAGTCGGGCGTCTGCAACAGGCCCGGAACCAGGGTGGTTTCGAAGCTGCGGGCCGCCGACGCCTCCGCCTCGAAGTTGATGTAGTCGAGATAGCGCGGCGTGAGGACGTCGTTGTACGGCTGCCACCAGACGCGCCGCTTGCCCTCTCTCGCCAGCGCTTCGAGGCCGGTACGGGTCTCCTCGTCGCGGACCTTGTACAGGTCCAGCAGGGCGCCCACTTCATGCACCCGCAACCCGCTGCGGCCCGTCTCGATGCGGCTGATCTTGGACGGGTGCCAGGACAACTCCGCCGCGGCGTCCTCCGCCTTCAGCCCACAGCGTTCCCTGATCTTGCGAAGCTCAGCACCCAGCATGCGGCGGCGCATGGTCGGAACAGCGGCCAACTGGCGCACCTCCCTCTCACTCGTGACAGGTCAGCGTATGTGGTGGCCGACGCGGTCACTGCCCGACCCGGGCAAAGTGCAAGTACGCTTTCAGGAAGGCATGGTGCGGCCCGGCCGGAGTCCTCCGGCCGGGCTACCGCGGCCCTTCGGTCACCGGCGGTCGGTTCAGTGGTCCTCGACGATACGGACCGCGACGCCGTCCTGGATCTTCACCTCGGCGGAGACGCCCTTCTTGGCCGCCGCCTCCAGCTCCTCCTCGGTGCACGGCGTGGCCGCCTGGCCGTTCTCGTCACCGCATATGTCGCCCGCGCCCTGGATGTCCGTGTCGACGGCGACCCAGAACATCTGCTCCGTACCCTTCATGTCGCCGACGGCGTACTTGCTGGGCGCGATGTACGTGACGTTCCCGAACCAGGTGCCGGAGACGCCCTTGCCGTCGGAGACTCCCGTGTCCTCGTCGTCGACGCCCTTGTCGGCCCCGGTGTCGCCCTCGTCCGTACCCTTGTCGGCCCCGGTGTCCCCTTCGTCCGTACCCTTGTCGGCCCCGGTGTCGCCCTCATCCGTACCCTTGTCCGCGGCCGGCGTCTCCTTCGCGGGCGCGGCGGTGGCCTTGTCGGACGCCGCCGGGGCCGCGGCCAGGTCGTCGCCGTCGCAGGCCGTCAGCAGTGTGGTGGCGGCGACGAGGGCGACGGCGGCGAGAACGGCCTTGCGCAGGTGGGTACGAGCCATGATGACGAACTCCATGTGTGTCTGGGGTGTTGGCTCCGCGGACTGTGTCCGCGGATCGGGGCGCGTCCCCCTCGGTGATCACCACTCTGTCGTGCGCCACCGCGGTGCGTAAGAGCGGTCCTGGACTGAGGACGCGCCTGTCGACGCCCCGTGACATTCGGGACGGGACGCGGTTCACCAATCGGGCATCGGACCCCCAACTACCGCCGTCATCAAGGGTAATCGCCAACAGCCCTCTCCATACGTCCTGTTCGGCGCCGAGATCACTTCTGCGCGGCCCTGATGGGACCTCACCTCCCACCAGCGAGGTAAAGACAGGGTCTTGGCTCGCATCCGAGGTTCACTCCCGAGATTCCCCCGGACGGCGGCCGGGCATCACCCCGATGCAGCAACCCCGCGCACACGGACCTCCCGAGGGGGAATCTGATGAGCCGAGTCAGCACACGAACACAGCAGCGCACCGCGAGCACCCCGCCCCGCACCCCGCTCCCCGCCGCCCCCTTCCTGCTCCGGGGAGAGGTCGCCCGTACCGTGTCACTGACCGTCACGGACCTGCGCGAACGGTGGGCCTCACACCGCGCCGACGTGGTCTTCCACTGCACCACCGACGGCCCCCGGCACCACACCTTCGAGGGCGCGCTGCTCCGGGACGTGATCGCCGCCGCGAGCCCGGACTTCGAGGCCCGGCGCCGCAAGGACCGTACGCGCTACCTGCTCGCCGTCAACGGCGGGGACGGCCACCACACCGTGCTCTCCTGGGCGGAGGTCGACGCCGACTTCGGCAACGTACCGATCCTGCTGGCCACCTCGATGGACGGGCGCGGCCTGGACGCCGAGGGCAGTCAGCTGGTCGTGCCCTCGGACCACTGCGGGGCGCGGTACGTCAGCGCGATCACCAGTGTGTGGCTGGGAGCGTACGCCGGGCCGCCCCTGCCCCCGCTCCCGCCTGTCCCTACCACTGGTACGGCAGGTACTTCCCGTCGAGCGTGATGACCACGCGGTCCCCGGCCGGGTCGGGGACCCGCCGCACGTCGAGGCGGAAGTTGATCGCGCTCATGATGCCGTCGCCGCACTGCTCGTGGATCAGCTCCTTGATGGCGGGCCCGTAGACCTGGATCACCTCGTAGAGCCGGTAGATCGTGGGATCGACGGGGACGGCGGAGTCCAACGCGCCACGGGTGGGCTGGAGTTGGAACGCCAGAGCGGCGTCCTTGTCGAGTTCGAGCAGCGCCGCGGCGGTCTCGGCCTGCTCCGCGCTCATCGGGTGCTGCCCGAGCAGCGCGGCGGTCGTCCACGCCAGGGGCGCGTCCAGGGCCTCCGCGAGCTGCGCCCACGTCACTCCGGTCAGCACCTTCGCGGCCCTGACGGCTTCGCCTGCCTGCTGTTTGGTGAGCATGTGGTGCATCCTAGGATCGGCGACGCCACCGCACCACGGCGCGACGGGAAAACGGCCGGGACGTGTCACAGGTCCTTACGGAACGCGGCGAGGATGTCCCGGGTCCGGCGCGCGGACTCCGCCTGCGCCACCATGCGGTCCATCGCCTCCATGTGCGCGGCGACCTCAGGGGGTTTGTCGAGGTAGAGCGCGCCGGTGAGGTACTCGATGTAGACCATGTCGGGGAGTTCGGGGACGGCGAACCGGAAAAGGACGAACGGGCTGTACGTCCCCGGGTGGTGGCCGGCCGCGAACTCGGCTATCTGGAGTGTGACGTTGGGGCGTTCCGTCGCCTCCAGCAGCCGGTCGATCTGCGCCCGCATGACGGCCGCCGAGCCGACGGGTCTGCGCAGCACGGTCTCGTCCAGGACCGCCCAGTAGACCGGGGGTTGTTCGGTACGGGTGAGGAGCGCCTGGCGTTGCATCCGCAGCGCGACATGCCGCTCCAGGCGCCCGGGGCTCGCGCGGCCGACCTCACCGGCGGTCAGGACGGCCCGGGCGTAGTCCTCGGTCTGGAGCAGGCCGGGCACGAAGTGCGGTTCGTACGACCGAATGGTCCGCGCGGCCTCTTCGAGGCTGACGTACCCGCCGAACCAGTCGGGCAGGATGTCGTGGAACCGCTGCCACCAGCCGGGCTTGCTGGCCTCGTCGGCGAGATGCAGAAAGGTGGCGGCCTCGTCCTCGGGGACGCCGTACGCGGGCAACAGGAGCTGTACGTAAGGAATCTTGAGCCCGACCTCGGCCATTTCCATCCGCCGTACGGTCGCGGCGGTCACCCGCAGCATCCTGCCGGCCTCGTCACGGCTGATCCCGGCCCGCTCCCGGAGTGCCTGGAGCCGTCGGCTGAGGACAAGCTGTCCGATGGTCGGCGCCGACCGCGGCTCACTCACGCCCTGCTCCTGAGACTCCCCAGCACCATACTGAGCAGTATGCCACAGTGAACCGACGATTCCGGTATAACAATTGGCACTATTGGGGCGAAGGGTACCAACGGGACGCCAAAAACCGACCCGGCGCCCCGTTCCGCTCGCCGCTCCTGCCCTTCCGCCCTCGTACCGCCCACCCCGGATCGTCAGCGAAAACGTCAACCGGGACGTCAACCGGAGCGCCAAGATGAACCCCCGGCATCCGGAGGGGTACCTTCCAGTGGCCCCCGGATGTCGGGGGCCGGATACCATCGATCTCCTGACGTCAACGAGAGCTGGGGTGATCCGGACATGTCCCGACCACGTGTGGGTGTGGCCGTGCTGACCATGGGGACCCGGCCCGTAGAGCTGCGGGCCCTGCTGGACTCCGTGGCCAAGCAGCGCGAACCGGCCACCCGGACCGTGGTCGTCGGCAACGGTTCGCCTCTCCCCCAACTGCCCGACGGAGTCATCGGCATCGACCTCCCCGAGAACCTCGGCGTCTCCGGCGGACGCAACGTCGCCATGGAAAAACTCCGCGAGTGCGGTGACGTCGACGTCCTGGTGGACCTGGACGACGACGGGCTCCTCATCGAGGCGGACGTCATCACCCGCGTGGCCGATCTGTACGAGGCCGATCCGGAGCTGGGCATCGTCAGCTTCCGTATCGCGGACGAGACCGGCTTCACCCAGCGGCGCCACGTGCCGCGCCTGCGTGCCGACGACCCGATGCGGGCGGGCGAGGTGACCACCTTCCTCGGCGGCGGCCACGCGCTCTCCATGCCGATGCTGGCGGAGACGGGCGGCTGGCCGGACGCGTTCTTCTTCACGCACGAGGAGACCGACCTCGCGTGGCGCGCGCTCGACGCGGGCTGGAAGATCCGGTACGAGCCCGGCCTGGTGCTCCAGCATCCGCGTACGTCCCCCGCCCGGCACGCCGAGTACTACCGGATGACCGCCCGCAACCGCGTCTGGCTGGCCCGCCGCAACCTGCCCGCTCCGCTCGTCCCGCTCTACCTGGGCACGTGGATCCTGCTGACGGTGGCCCGTACCCGCTCCATGACGGGGCTGCGCGCCTGGTTCGGCGGCTTCGCCGAGGGCGTGAGAACGGCGTGCGGCACGCGGCGCCCGATGCGCTGGAGCACGGTACGCCGCATGACGGCGCTGGGCCGCCCGCCGGTCATCTGAACGCCGGTCACCTGACCGCCGGTCATCTGAAAGCGAGCCACCTGAAGGTGGGCCACCTGGACGCAGGTCACCCACCCTGGACCGCATCATCCTGACGCGATCTGGCCCCACCCCCCTCCTCATGGTTAGGCTCACCTAACCCACGCCACGTCCCGGACCGACACCGGAGCACCGCCGAGGAGGCCCCCACCGCGTCCACACCCCTCACCCGCCGGCTCACGGCCGTCGCCACCGCCGCCGCCTTCCTGCTGACACTCACCGCGTGCGGCGGCGACGGCGCCGGAAACGGGGCGTCCGGTACGGACGGGGCGTCCGGGTCGTCCGGCGGAGACGGGGCACCGCCCGCGGCGACGCACACCGTCGCCACGGTCATGGGCGACGTGAAGGTCCCCCACACCCCCCGGCGGATCGTCGTCCTGGACACCGACGCGCTGGACTCCGTCGTCACCCTCGGCACAACTCCCGTCGGCGCCACCACCGTTGCCGCCGACGCGCCCCTCTCCGCCTACCTGCCCGCCGACCGCCTCAAGGGCGTCAAGCCCGTCGGCCTGATCGGCGAGCCGAACCTGGAAGCGATCGCCGCGCTCAAGCCGGACCTGATCCTGAGCAGCAAGGTCCGCGACGAGAAGAACTACAGCGCGCTGTCCGCGATCGCCCCCACCGTCTTCTCCGAGACCACAGGTCCCAGTTGGCGCCAGAACTTCGCGCTGCACGCCGAGGCCGTGGGCAAGAAGCCCGAGGCCGACAAGGTCGCCGCCGCCTACGACGCGCATGTGGCCCGGCTCACCACCGCACTGGGCGGCCCCGCGAAGGCGAAGGAGACGAAGGTCGGCTTCGTACGGTTCGTGGAGGGCGCCGACACCCGCCTCTACCTCAACGACACCTTCGTGGGCTCCCTCTTCAAGGACCTCGGCGTGGGCCGCCCGGCCAACCAGGACACGGCCGGCTTCTCGCTGGACGTCAGCCCCGAACGGATCGACAAGGCCGACGCGGACGTCCTCTACCACTCCACGTACGGCGACCCGGCCAAGGCCAAGGAGACCTCGACCACCGCGGGCCCCCTGTGGAAGAACCTCACCGCCGTGAAGAAGGGCCACGCGTTCGCGGTGGACGACAACCTGTGGATGCTCGGCATCGGCTACACGGGCGCGGACAAGATCCTCGACACCATCGAGAAGACGTACGTCTCCGCACAGCGCTGAGCCCCGAGCGACGCCTAGCCTCCCACCTCACCCGGCACCCCGAACGTCGTCCACGCCGCGCGCTCCGGGAGCCTCAACACCGTTCGCCCGGCGACGGCGTTGAGGATGGTCGCCGCCCGCCACGCGCCCAGCGTCAGGTCGGGGGCGCTCACGCCGTGCGTGTGCAGCTCGGCGTTCTGGACGTACAGACCGCCGGACACATGGGGCGCGAGGGTCACCCGGTAGTCCGCGTCGATGCGGTAGCGGCCCTTGCCGTCCCAGTCCACGAGCTTCGACAGGGGCTCCAGGAAGGCGGGGCGGACCGCCGCGTACCCCGTGGCCGACACGATCGCCGACGTACGGACCTCGAACCGCTCGTCCCGCTCCGTGTGCAGGCAGGTGAGCCGGTATCCGCCCCCGTCCGGCACGGGCTCCGCCGCGACGACCGCCACGCCGGGGTGCAGGGCGGTACGCGGTTCCGTACCCCCCACCGTCCGTTCGTACAGCTCGTCGTGGATCGCGGCCAGCGTCTCCTCACTCACGCCCTTGTACAACTGCCACTGTTCCCGTACGAGTTGCTCGCGCCGCCGCTCCGGGAGCCCGCGGAAGTAGCGGATGTAGTCGGGGGTGAAGTGCTCCAGGCCGATCTTGGAGTACTCCATGGGCGCGAAGGCGGGGGTCCTGGCGAGCCAGCGGACGTACGGCCCCGCCGCCCCGCCGCCCACCCCTTCGCCGACGGGCTGCCGGCGCAGCAGATCCAGCACCACCTCCGCCCCCGACTGCCCGGCCCCGATCACCGTGACGTCGTCCAGACCGGCCAACTCGGCCTGGTGCGTCCGGTAGTCCGCGCTGTGCAGGACCCGGCCCCGGTGCCCGGACGCGCCGGTGAGCAGAGGAAGCAGCGGCTCGGGCACGACGGGCTGCGTGCCGACGCCCAGCACGACCTGCCGCGCCAGGACCCGCGTCGAGGCCCCCGCCGCCGAGCGGTACGTGACGGCGAACGCCTCGGCGCCCTCGTCCCACGCCAACTCCGTTACCCGTGCGTCGAATCGGCAGGAGGGCAGCCGCCCGGCGACCCAGCGGCAGTAGTGGTCGTACTCCCTGCGCGGTATGTGGAACCGTTCCGAGAAGAAGAACGGGAACATCCGGTCGTGCTCCCGCAGGTAATTCAGATACGACCAGGGGCTGGTGGGATCGGCCATCGTCACCAGGTCCGCCAGGAAGGGGACTTGAAGGGTGGTCCCGTCGAGAAGCAGCCCCGGGTGCCAGGAGAAGTCCGGCTTGGCGTCGAGGAACAGGGTGCGCAGGCCGGGCACACCGTCGCAGAGCGCGGCGAGCGAGAGGTTGAAAGGGCCGATACCGACGCCCAGGAGGTCGTGGACGTCCGGGAGTTCACGTATCTCCGGGGCGGCGGGCGCGTCCGTCTGAGGGGTCACAGCAGGTCCTCCTCGGCCCGGCCGGCGGCGACCACCGCGTGCAGCAGACGCTCCACCTCGGCCGGAGTGGTGTGGGGGTTGAGCAGGGTGAGCTTGAGCCGGACGCGGCCAGGGCCCTCGCCGGGGAGTTCGGTACGGCCGACGACGGCGCGGCCTTCGCGGAGGAGCCGCCGCCGCAGGGAGGCGTTGACACGATCGAGAACAGCGGGATCGCCACCCTCGGCCCCTTCCCCCATGTACCGGAACAGAAAAACAGTGAGCACCGGTGCGGCGTGCAACTCCAGGCGGGGATGCTCCCGTACGGTACGCGCCCCCGCCACCGCGAGATCGTGGCACGCGTCGACGAGCCGCCCCAGCCCCGCCCGCCCGAGCGTCCGCAGCGTAACGGCGATCTTGAAGGCGTCGGCACGCCGTGTCGTACGCAGCGAAAGCCCCAACAGGCTCGGATAGCCCGCCTCTTCGTCGTCGGCCGGGTTCAGGTAGACGGCACGCCGGGCCAGCGAGGCGTACGTCTCCGACTCCCGCACCAGGAACACACCGGCGGCGGCCGGCTGCCACCCGAGCTTGTGCCAGTCGAGGGATACGGAGTCGGCCGCGCCGATCCCGTCCAGGAGCGGCGCGAGCCGGTCGGAGAGCAGGGCGCCACCACCGTACGCGGCGTCCACATGCAGCCAGGCCCCGTGCGCGGCGGCCAACTCGGCACAGGCGCGCAGCGGGTCGACGGCGCCGGTGTCGGTGGTCCCGGCGGTGGCCACGACGGCGACGGGCACCTGCCCACGGCGCCGGCACGTTTCGAGGAGCCCGGCCAACTCCCTTTCCCTCATACGGAGGTTACGGTCCACCGGCACGGGGATCACCGCGTCCTCCCCGAGCCCGAGAAGAGCGGCGGCGCGCTGAACGGAGAAGTGCGCGGCGGCGGAGGCGAGAATCCGGGCCCGGGGGCCCCCGGAAACCCCGCTCATCTCGACGCGCCGCCCGTTCACGGCACCGAGCACCCGGTCGCGGGCGAGCATCAGCCCCATGAGATTGGACTCGGTCCCCCCGGAGGTGAGCACCCCGGCCGCGTGCTCGGGGTCGTACCCGACCATCTGCCCCAACTCCCGCAGCAGCAGGGTCTCCAGGACGGTGGCGGCGGGGGCCTGGTCCCAGGAGTCCTGGGACGGATTGAGCGCCGACACGGCGAGATCGGCGGCAACGGCGACGGCGAGAGGCGGACAGTGCAGATGCGCGGCGCAGGCGGGGTGGGCGGGATCAGCACTCCCGGCGGCGAGCAGCCGGCTGAACCGGCCAAGAGCGCTGGGGTCTCCGTCCGGGGAAGCACCGAACCCCTCCGCCACCACGGCGGCGATGTCCTGCGGCAACCCGGCCGGAAGGGGTCCGCCCCGCAACTCGGCCCCTTCCGCGAGGGCCGCGAGCACGGCGGCCAGCAGGGGCTCCAAGGCGGCGGCCCCACCGACCCCACCGGAAAGATCAGCGCTCAAGGCAACCGCCCCCGCAGCGGGGCACCCTCGCCGGGCGTCGCCTCGTCGGCCGCCTCCGCCTGGACGTCCGACCGGGCTGCCCGGCCCGGGTCCGGCGACGTCCTGACGCCCGTACCGGAAGTCACCTCGCCTCCGGGCACCGTCCCACCGTCGGGGACCCGCGCCGCCGCGCCCCGGCCCGGCGTCAGATATCCGAATCCGTGGGTCGTAGGTCCAACCGGTTCCGGGATGTCGGCAGTTCCGCTCGCACCCGCCCGCTGTGCCGACGTACCGTCACCGGCCCTGGGAGAAGCCACCGCACGACGGACAACCCGCGAGCCGTCCGACGAACCCGGTTCGGGCACCACGACCGAACCCGGGCCGACGCCCGACCCCGAACCCGGCCCGACGCCGGCCCCCGAACCGGCCCCCGGACGCACAGCACCCGGGCCCGGAACCGGGCCGGCACCAGGACCCGGGCGTCCACCCGAATCCCGGCCGGAACCCCGCCCCCGCGACTCCGTCGCAATCGCGTCCCCCACCCGCTCCAGCACCGCCTCCGCCTCCCCGTCCGTGATCGTCAGCGGCGGCAACAACCGCAACGTGGCGTCGTATCGACCACCCAGCTCCACGATCACCCCCCGCTCCAGGCACGCCGCACGCACCCGCCGCGCCAGGTCCGGGTTCGCCGGATACGCGCCGCACGCGTCCAACGGGCCCTCCGGGTGCACCAGTTCGACGCCGATCATCAGCCCCCGCCCCCGCACGTCACCGATCACCGGCAGCGCCGCCCGCAGTTCCTCCAGCCGGGCCGTCATCCACGCCCCCACCGTCGCCGCGCGCGCGACCAGGCCCTCCCTGGCCACGTACCGCAGCGTCGCCGCGCCCGCCGCCATCGCCAGCGTGTTCCCCCGGAACGTGCCCGTGTGCGCGCCCGGCAACCAGCCGTCGTACCGCTCGTCGTACACGATCACCGCCAGCGGCAGACTCCCGCCGATCGCCTTCGACATGACCATCACGTCCGGTACGACCCCGCTGTGCTCGACCGCCCAGAAGGCCCCCGTCCGCCCCACCCCCGTCTGCACCTCGTCCACGATCAGCGGAATCCCCCGCTCGCTCGTGATCCGCCGCATCGCCCGCAGCCACCGGTCCGGCGCGACCACCGCGCCCCCCTCGCCCTGCACCGCCTCCAGGATCATCGCGGCGGGCGGCACGACACCCCCGGACGGATCGTCGAGGAGCCGTTTCGTGTACGTGACGGCCAGATCCGTACCCCCCTCGCCCCCCACCCCGAACGGACAGCGGTACGGGTACGGATACGGCAGCCGCGTCACCTCACCCGCACCCCCCGCCGCCACCCGCTCCTTCACCGCGACGGTCCCGCTCGCGGCCAGCGCCCCCGCCGTCATCCCGTGGTACGCCCCGGTGAACGCCAGCACCCCGCGCCGCCCGGTCGCGGTCTGCGTCAGTTTCAGCGCCGCCTCGACGGCGTCCGTACCGGCGGGACCGCAGAAGTGGATCCGCGCCCGGTCGGCGAAGCCCTTGGGCAGGGTGGCGAAGAGCGCGTCGGTGAAGTCGTCCTTCTCAGGGGTCGCCAGATCGAGTACGTGTAACGGCGCCCCGCTGTCGATCGTGCGCCGCAGGGCCTCCCGTACGACGGGATGGTTGTGCCCGAGCGCCAACGTCCCGGCTCCGGAAAGGCAGTCGAGGTACCGCCGCCCGTCCGCACCTTCCACGGTCATACCGTGGGCGCGGACGGGGACGACAGGAAAGGACCGGGCGTACGTACGCGCCGAGGACTCCCGCTCACGCTGCCGCCGCAGAATCCCACCCTCGGGTGTCTCGGACGGAGCGGTGGGGTGGGGCACTGTCATTGGTACGGCTCCGGGGTACGACGAACCAACAGAACTTAGGCGAGCCTAACCTAACGCCCCGTCGGCCACGCGGCAATCCACCGCACCCCCGCCCCACCCGCCCTCACGGAGTCAAAGCACGACACCAAACATCAGTAACAGCCCCCACACCCACACCCACCGAAGGAACCACTGCCGCCGCAGGCGGAGTAGCGGCCCCGAGCCGCGTCCACCCCCAGGACCTCAACGCCCCGACGGCGGCCTCGTTTGCCGGGTCGACCCGGAGAGTCACCAGCGCCGCGTCCGTACGAAGAAGAAGTTGCTCAACCATCCTCGTGGCCACCCCACCCCGCCGGTACGCGGGAAGGACCATCAACTCCGCGAGGGCGAACACCTGCCCGGACACGGTCAGTTCCTCGATGTCCCACGGCACATCCACATCGAGACCACGCCACCACTCCCCGGCCCGGTCGAGCAGGAACCCGTACGCGTGCGCGGTCGGCTTGCCCCCACCGCTCGCGACCACCATGTCGAACCCGGTCCGCTGCACATCCTCGGCGAAGGCCCGCAGGAACTCCTGCCGGTCGTGAAACTCCTCGCCGTGCACGCGGTGGTACGCCTCGACGTACACATCCGCGACGTCCTCACGCTGCTGTTCCGCCTGCCACCGGCTCAGGCGCCGAATGAACACCTCTGGCACGTGCCCTCCTGCCCCGGATGTACGTCAGCCCGCTGGACATCCGCTGTACGAGGCGTACGCGATTGTCCACCGCCACGTCCATCGTCGCAGGACACACACGATCACGGGAACACCGCTCAAGCCCGGCTTTCCCCAAAACCCGAGGAGCCGGACACCGGAGTACGGTGAAGAGGGGGACGTCACAGAGGTGGGACCCAGATGGACAGCACATGGATCTCGGTAGCGGTGGCACTGGTGACCACGGCACTCCTCCTGGGCGGGATCTTCGTGATCAGACGCCTGAACGGCCAACACAAGACCCGCAACACTTCATTCCCGTACGCAAGAAACCTCTGGGACCCAGAAGTCCGCTCCAAAACAACCCGCCACGAGTCCCCCACCCCCGCCAGGCCCTCGGACCACAGGCCTCACTGAGCGGGCCCAAAACAACTCACCGGTGCGCGTTCTACGCGTTCGGGTCCCAGTCCGCGAGCTGCTCCATCGGCTCGGTGTCGCCGGTGGTCTCCAGGCCGTCGAGCGGAACGCGGTCGTAGAAGTAGAGGATCAGTTCGCTCGCCGCACCTCGCATGGCCATGTCGCCCGGCTCCGCGTCGGCAGCGAGGTCGTCGCAGCGGACGCCGTCGGCGTTGAGAGTCAGGCGCCAGGAGCGGCCCTCGGTGGCGTGCAGGTCGATGGTGGCCGGCGTGAACGGCCAGGGGACGGTCGTCGCCGAGACAGTCGTCAGGAACTCGTCGACGCCCTCGACCGCGACGTCCGTCGGCAGCGGCTGTGCGGCGCCCTGGGTGAGCTGGGCGTCGTACGTGTGGACGGCGAACTCCTGGATCTGGTGCCGGGCCACGGCCCCGGTGGTCTCCGGGGCCTGCGAGCGCCCCCACCAGGTCCAGCAGCCCCGGTCCGGGCCGGCCTCGCGCATCGCGTCGAGCATGAGCCCGGTCGACTCGGCGAGCCAGGCGTCCAAGGCCTCGCGGTCGCGGGGCGCGGTCGGGGCGCCCTTCGGGTCCGTCCTCGCCGGGGGCTCGGCGCCCGGGCCCGCCGCGACGACGACGGCCTGGCGGCGGCGCCCGTCACCGAGGTGCTGCGCCAGTTCGCGCAGCGTCCAGTCCGGGCAGGTCGGGACCCGGACGTCGAGGTCAGGGGCGGACGCGATCGCGGCGCGGAACGCGTCCGACCGGTCTTCGATCAGCCGCAGGACCTCGGGAAACTCCAAGATGTATTGCACGCGGTTGTGTACCACGCCGCTCGGGCCGCCAGGTAGCGAATTTCCCGAACAAACGCCCCCACACCCACCCCGGCACCATCACCAACGCGCTATGCACCCCAAACCTCGCACCCCGCACCCCCACACCCCCCGCGCACCCCCATACGGCAGGATGACCAACATGCGCATCCTAGGCCTGGTATTCGCGGGTTCGTCCACCTCCAACCGCGAGGAAATGACGGACTTCCTACGCAACACCCTCTCCCTGGAAACCACCCAAGTCGAAGGCGTAGAGGCAGACCTCTTCACCCTCCCCGACGGCTCAACCTTCGCGGTGGCATCCCCCGCGAGCATGGGCGACACCCCCCGCTCGATCGGCTTCCTGGTAGACAACCTAAACGAGGCCGCAAAAACCCTCCGCACCTCAGGCGCCACGGTAGGCCCCATCGCCGAAAACGCCCAAGAACGCTACCTACACTTCCGCGCCCCAGACGCCCAACTCTACGAACTAATCGAACGCAAACCCCCCACACACACCTGACACCGTTCGCCCAGCCCAGGAGGCTAGCCGAGCCCGCACCACGTCAATGAAGTGCGGAGCGGGCTTCAACAGCCGAAAGGCGCAACCAGCGGGTCCGACTACGTGCGGAATTCGAAGAGCGATGGAGAATCGAAATCGCACTCGGCTTCACGCCATGCCGGCCTTGCCGAAATGACGAAACTCCGCAGATCTCCTTCAATCAGGTAGGCCCCACCGCCCCTCAGGCCGGACGGGAGCTTTTCCGCCACACTCGAAGCCTCCTCCAGGTCGGCTTCCGCGATCGCAACACCTCGATACGCTGATCTAATTGACATGAATTCAACATGCCCGAAGTAGATCTCGACCCGCGTCGCTGTTCGCGCAATACGATCTGGATTGCTGCGCAGGATCAACTGACGATGCGATGCACTGAAGCTCCACACCTCAAAATCCCTATCGGATTCATACAGCAGATTCATTGAATCCCCGCAGCCTTGCGTATGGCACCAAATTCAGGCGCGTGCAGCGTCGCTGGCAAGCCGTTCCAGTACCAGTTGATCGACTCCCAGCTTCGATTACCCAACATTACATTTCTGCCGATCACGCTCATTTCCCAGGACGTTCCGTATCCTGACACTGTCGCCATTCTCATGCCACCCTGAACTCCTCGAACATAGGCTGTCGCGAATGCTTCCTCAGGAGTCGCTCCGGGTAGACCGTCGAGCGTCACCGTGAGGCGGGTGCCTGAATCACCTACAGCCTTCTGAACGCCATTGATCCACCCAGGAAGGCCATTCTCGGCAACGTCTCCATAATTACTGTCGTTAAAAGTGTGAGCATTTGAATCTCCAGCAGCTCGCCGCGAGGCCGCCAGAGCATCCGAGCGCTTCCCAACCCCCAGTACAACACTGTCCACACAGGTGTTATGAACAAGCACCGGTGCCGTGCCTGCCAGCACATAATACGTGTGCAGTTTTGCGACCGAGAAGTTGTACGTTCGGACGTGGTCCGTGTACGGGCGGTTGGCCGCGATCTTGGCCTTGGTGCCGTTGGCAGTGCTGAGCGTGGTGCCCGGCTTCAGGTCCGCCGCGTTGACCCAGGCGTTTTCCTTGGGGACCCAGAAGGGGTGCTCCGCCGTGGCTGTGATCTTTTTCTTGCCGTCGGCCGTCGCAATGGTGAGCTCGTTGAGCTCCTTCTTGCCCTCCGACGGAAGGAGTTCAGTGACGGGCTGCGCGCTTGTCTCGCCCGTCACCGGGTTGGTGGCGAGGACCTTGTCGCCTACCTCGATGTCTTCGATCTTCTTGGAGCTGCCGTCGGCGAGGAGAACCAGGGTGCCGGCAAGGAAGCACTTCGGGCCCCCGGCCCCACCTGCCTTAGTACCGCCTGCCTTCCCCAGCAGCTTCGAGCCGACCGCCTTGGCGCCCTTCGCCAAGCCCTTGACGACGGCTCCGCCGATGACCGATCCGGCGGCTCCGACCGCGGCTCCGATGCCGACTGCCGCGGCATATCCGCCCAGGCTGTGATCAGCGCCGTCGGTAAGGGCGTTGGTGACAGCTCCGGCCGCCGCCCCCGCGATTGCCCCGCACGCCGCCCCCACCGCTACCGCGCCCATTCCCGCGGTGGCCGCCCCGGCGCCGACTGCCACGGCTCCGCAGGCCACACCGACCACGACTTCGGTGACGATGCTGATGACGGTGACGTGTTTCTTCATCCAGCCCATCGCCTTGCACTTCCAGTCGCAAGGGGCGGGCTTGGTCACCGTGACGGTGGAAGTAATGGTGTACGTGACCGGCGGCGGCGCGGTCTGCGGGACCGGCTTTTCTCCGTGTCCCTTGCTTGCCTCTTCGTCCTCGGGAATGCCCCGGTGGCGTGAGCCGTCTCCGGCCTGGAGTTGCAGGCCGGTCGGGTCGCTCTTGCTGATCGGGCTGTTGTTGCTGTACGCATACCCGTTCATCTGGAGCGGGTCCGCGATGTCGATGATCGGGTCCGCCGACAGGAAGCGGCCCGCCGCCTGGTCGTATTCTCGGGCGCCTATGTGGGTCAGGCCCGTCGTCGCGTCGTCGATTCCGACGCCCAGGTAGCTGCGCTTGTTCGGCCACGTCGTGGGCTTCGGGCCGCGGGTCTCGCCGTAGGGCTTGTACGCGCGGCGCGTGATCGGCTGGGTGCCGGACAGCTCCACCGACGTGTTCGCCGTGCCCAGTTGGTCGGTGATCAGGGCGTTGAGCTTGTGGCCCGTGGTCGCGCCGTTCACCGTCGTGCGGACCACCGTGGGCGCGCCCGCCTGGCCGTACGAGCGGGAGGAGCGGGTGATCTTGCCCGTGGAGTCCGTCGTCAGTTCCGTCTCGCCCAGGTACAGGGTCGAGCCCGCGGGCGAGTTCTCCAGGATGCGGTTGCCCTCGGCGTCGTAGACGTACGTCGTCTTCACGCCGTTGACCGTGATCGTGCGGAGCTTGTTCTCCGTGTTCCACGCCAGGTCCTGCGTGGTGCCCGGGAGGTCCCGGTCCGTCGTGTTGCCGATGTCGTTGTTCGTGTACGTGCTGCCCTGGCCCGCCGTCGTCGACGTGATCGCCGACAGGGTGTGCGGCTGGACCACGCCCTTGCCCGCCACCTCACGGCCGTAGCCGTACTTGAGGGTGACGTTCTTCGTCGCGTCAGCGGTGTTGTGCTCGGTCAGGGTGGCACGGTTGCCCAGCCAGTCGAAAGTGAACGACTGGCGGTACGCCGTCGCGCTCGTCGCCGTCGTGGACACCGTGCCCGCCGACGGAGCCGCCGCCGCCAGTGACGACGTCAGTGCCGCGCTCGGACTGGTCGCGTCGGACGCCGTCGACGCCGCGTCCGCGACCGGGCCGCTGCTCGGGGCGCCGTCGGACCGGGGCCCCCAGTTGGCGTTGCCCGACGAACGGCAGCCCGTGCCGGAGCCGTTCGGGGTGATGTTGGACGTCCAGGCGTGGACCAGTTCACCCAGCGCGTCGTACGTGTAGCACTGGTTGTCCCAGGAGGTCGTCGTACCGTCCGTCAGCTTCCGCGCGTTGGCGGTGACCATGCCCGACACGTCGTACGCGTACGTGCTGTCGGCGATCGGCGTATTGCCCGCCGTCTCCGTGTTGGTGAGCGTGCGCTGGAGGCTCCCCGAGTGCTGGTCGACGAAGTTGGTCGTCCAGACCCGCGACGGCTGCGAACCGCTCACCGAGCGCAGCGGCTCGCCGTACGGGGAGTAAGTGACGTCCGACGTGTACCAGTTGGCCCCGGACGTGGACTCCGCCAGACCGTCGGAGTTGTAGCGCGTGACGACCTTCTCCGCCGCCAGTCCGCCCTTCGCCGGCAGCGTGACCGACAGCGGCTTTCCGGTCGGCGTGTAGGCGTAGGAGTACGCGTACGTCCCGGACAGCCCCGCCGTCATCGCGTTGGCGGGTACGACCGTCTCGCTCCCGGTGACCTGATAGTCCGTGTCGTACCCGGTCACACGGCTGATCCACTCACCGCCCGACTCGTCCCGACGGGTCGAGGCCACGGGCAGGCCGAGCGCGCCCGCCATGTCGTACGTGAATCTCTTGACCGGCTCCGCGTCGACCGATCCCTCGCGGACCGCGACGGGCCGGTCCAGCTCGTCGTACTCGGTGAAGACGGACTTCCCGAGCGTGTCGGTGGTCTTCACCGGGCGGTCGGCGTCGTCGTACTCCGTGAAGGAGTCGCCCGTGTCCGGATCCGTCGACTTCGTCAGACGGCCCCGCACGTCGTATCCGTACGACCAGATGTCGCCGGCCGGATCGGTGACCTTGGTGCGATTGCCCCGCGCGTCGTACGTGTAGTCGGTCGTCCGCCCGGCGCCCTTCGCCCCGGCGGCGGTGGTGTAGTGCGTGACCGACGTGGTCCGGCCGAGCGCGTCGGTCGCGCTCTTCGTGGTCGCGGAGGTCGAGCCCGGGGGATCGACGGTCACCGTCGTGTCGTCGTACGTACTGCTGATCTCGTTCTGGTACGCGGCCCCGTGGTACCGCATCGCGCGGACCACGCGCTCCTGGCCGTCGTACTGCGTCCGCGTCTTGCTCGGGACCAGGCTCTCCGAGATCCGGGCGAACAGCTTCGTCTCCGGTTCGCCCTTCGCCAGATAGCCGCTGGTCTGCTCCTTCACCAGGCCGTGGTCGTTGTACTTGGTGTCAGTGATGATCCGGCCCGCGCCGTGCGCCTCGCTCTGCGTCTGCACCTGACGCGACAGCCCGTCGTAGATCGTGACCTGATTCGCGTAACCCCCGTCGTCCTTCAGGGACTTGACCGTGACAGCGGCCGGCTTGGTCTCGGCGGGTGTCGCGACGGCCGTCTGGTAGACGATCTCCGTGTCCGGGGACTTCCCGCCCGACGAGCGGGAGGGGGACCAGCCCTTGACCAGCCGGCCGAGCGCGTCGTACTCGTTCCGGGTGACGCGGCCGTTGGCGTCCGTGGCGGTCAACGGCAGGGCGCGGCCCGGGTCATAGGTCGTGGTGGCCGCGTACTGCTTCGTGTTGATGGTCTTGACCGCGGTGACGGGCCCGCCGCCGGCCGGGGTGTAGACCGTCTCGCTCGTGCCGGTCTTGGGCCGGGTGACCGTCCTGATCCGGCCCAGGTCGTCGTAGACGCTGCTGGTCGTCACGGAGTGGGACGTGCCCGCGCCGTTGATGTCAGCGACCAGGGTCTCCAGACCCTTGACCGGTGCCTCGCCGTACGCCTGGTAGTCGTACGAGGTCCGTACGGAGCTGAGCAGTTGGGTCGCCGGGTCCGCCGTGTCGAACGCGGAGCACGGAGTCGCCGTCGAGCGCGCCTCCTTGGTCTTCCCGATGATCCACGCGGTCGTGTTGTGGACGTACGACGTCCGCACGCAGACCTGGTTGCTCACGCTCTCGCCGGTGCCGTTGGGCTTGACGACCGACATCTGCACCTGGGTGGGCAGCCCGTACGTGTCCTCCACGCTCGTCGCGGTCCGTACCGCCTGCCAGCTGCTGCCGACCGTCTGGATGGCGTCCGCGCGCCCCACCCACGTGCGCTGCGCGAGCAGCGGGTCCAGATCCGTGCCGTCCTCGGCCTCCCGGCTGCGGGAAGCGGTCCGCTTGGACTCGGGGAAGGTCAGGGCCCGCTTGAGCAGACGGCCGCCGGCCTCCTTGTACGTGAGGGTCTCCGCCGCCATCCCCGCGAACTGCGACGCGTCGTCCGCGACCAGCACCACCGCACCCGTGGAGTCCTTGACGGCGCCGCCCGTGCCCTGGAAGTACCGGGTGACGGAGTACGACGCCGGGTCCGGGTCCTCGTTCTTCGCGGTGGACCCGCCCTTGGTGGTGGCGACCTGCCGGTAGCCGCGCCAGACGCTGTACGTACGCAGCGACGGGCGGCTGAACTCGTCGTCGCTCTTGTCCCAGGCCGGCGAGGTGTACTTGTACGACGTCACCACCGGCACGCTGTGGGTCGTGACCTTGTCCGTCTCGGTGACCGAGTCCACGACGTACTTGTTGAACCATGCCTTGGCCGGCTTCTTCTCCTCCCCGTCCGGCGACCAACGCACCGGATAGCAGGTGCCGTTGGCCTTCTCCTTGTCGGTGGAGGGTTCGGTGGCGCAGCCGCCGGTGTACTCCACCTCGATGTCACCGCCGTTCTCGGTGGAGACGACGCCGATCCGCGGCCGGGTGAAGCCGGGACGCTTGTCACTCGCCCCCGAGGGCACGAGGTTGGGCAGCTGACGGTCCTTCAGCCGCGCTCTCAGCGGCGATTTGCTGCCCACCGTGTAGTGGGAGAAGCTGACGCCGGCCGCCGACTGGAGGGTCCCCTGGGTGTCGCCCGGCGCGAAGCCGGTACGGGTCACGGAGTTGAGCCACAGGCTCGGCGAGGTGTCGTACCAGTCGGCCGGGAAGGACTGGTTGAGGCTGTACGTGTCCACCTTGCCCAGCCCGGTCTGCCCCGGCCGAGCGGCCTTCGTCGTCACCGAGTCCAGGCGGAGCTGCGTCCAGAAGGAGGGGAAGGGCGGGCACAGCTTGGAGGTGGACTTGCAGTTGAGGTTGCCCGGGGTGTCCCACCAGGGGCGGTACGCGCCGGGGTCGTCGGTCCTGGCGAAGTTCGCGGAATCGCAGGCGGTTCCCGTCGCGAGGCAGCGCTGCGCGACCTGGAACTCGACGGTGGCCGACGGCTTGGTCAGGTCGGCGGTACGCATCCCGTACTCGATCGACACGAGGTACGCGGCCCGGTCGTAGTTCTCCGGCGACGAGCTGCCCGACCTCTTCACCGTCGCGCAGGACGGCCGCCTCTTCATCTACCCGTCCCAGGCGACCAACGACCTCGTCAAGGGCACGGGAGACCTGGACTACTCCATGCCGGGCGCCTACCGCGCCAATCCCGACAAGGATCCGAACGGCGACAAACTCCCCACCCAGGTGCCCGCGCCGACCACCCACTTCAACAAGGCGCTGATCACGCACAACGGTGACATCTACGGAGGCGACGGGTTCCAGGACCTCGTCGTACGCGTCGAGGGCAAGCTGTGGGTCTACCCCGGCGACGGCTACGGCGCCGTGAACACCGACAAGCGCCGCGAGATCCTCCTCCCGCCCGGCGCCCCCGACCCCGCCACCTTCACCCAGATCGTCTCGGCCGGCGACGCCACGGGTGACGGCAAGACCGACTTCTTCGTCACCATCGGCGACGCCCTCTGGGCGCTGACCGGCTACAGCGGCGCGACCGTCGAACAGGCCACCAGGCTCTCCGCCACCCCCTGGACGACACGCGACATCGTCACCGTCCTGGACATCACCGGCGACGGCGTCACCGACCTGCTCTACCGTACGGACGAGTCGGGACGGCTCCTGCTCCGCACCGGCATCAAGCGGGCGGCGGGCGGGGTGGACCTCAACTCCCTGGCCACGGCCGCCAATTCGCAGGGCGGAGCCGACACCGAGTACGCGGCGTCCGGCTGGTTCAGCTCCGCCGTCCCCCAGATCATGGGCACCCCCGACACCAACGACGACAACATCCCCGACCAGTGGGGTCTGCGCGCCGACGGTTCTGTACGGATTCACCTCGGCGGCCGGGCGGTCCTCACCGGCAGCGGCACCGAGGTGATCGGCGCCAACGTGCCGTGGCAGGGGCGGCAGGCGATCGGCTGACGCCGGGGGGCGGGGCGGAGGAGCAGCCGGTCGGTCGGCCGGTTGCTCCTCCGGTCCGGCGGGGGTGGCCCGGCTACTTCTCGATGGTGATGTCGGCGAAGCTGATGACGAAGGCGTCGGGGTCGTCGTCCTCGTCCAGGTGGTAACTGGCGCTGGCCCAGGCGTCGGTGAGGCGGACCCGCCGGGAGGTGGGGGCGGCCGGGTCGCCCGCGATGAGGATGACGTCCTGGTGGGTGTCGGTGTTCTCGACGTCCTCGACCCAGGTTGTCGTCGCCGGGTGGCGTACGTCCCCGCGCGTCAGGACCACATTGCCCCACAGGGGCACGGGGACCCGGGCATCGGAAGCGAGGAAGGACTCGAAGTCGAGTTCGCTGCCGGTGAGGGTGAGCTTGGTGACGGAGTCGAGCACCTCGGCGTTGTTGTCGCCGAGGTCGAGGTGGTACGCGGTCATGTCGAGATCTCCTGGAAGCGTCGGCGGGGTCAGTACAGCTCGGGCGACGTACGGACAGGAAGCCGCGTCTTGAAGATCGTGCCGTTGTCCAGGAAGAAGATGACGCGGGCGTTGTCGCCCGGCGTGATCAGACGGGTCGGGCTCTCCAGCATGATGTGGTGGCTGCCCGGTACGAACGGGAACTCGCTCTTGGCGGGCAAGGTGACCCCGTCGAGCTTGACCATCTTCGAGCTGTCCGCGTCGGTGACGGTCCGGTAGATCGTCACGCGCTTGTAGTCGGGACTGGTGATCTTCGAAACCTTGACGTCCTTCCCGGCGGAGTTCGCCAGCGTGATGTAGCCCGCGGCGGGCAGCGCGTTGGGCAGCCAGCGGACCCAACTGCTCCTCGCCGCCGCCGTGATGTCGAGAGAGACCTTCGACTTCGCCATCGATGTGCCTTCCTTCCGCGGGGTCCTTCGACCCCGTCCGACAAGCACGTTATGCACACGGCCGATCACGTACGGCGCATACAGCGGAAGATCATCCGATCCGGTGCCCCGGCCCCGGGGGCTCGTAGTCGGGGCAGAGTTTCTGGCCGCACTCGCACTTGGGCCAGCGCAGGGCCGCGCCCGGTACGAGATCGGCGTCGCCGCCGGCGGCGCCGGTCTCGGGCTTCCGTACGACCAGGACGCCGTCCGTGCCGAACTCCTCCGTCAGCCTCGCCAGCAGATGCCGCGCTTTGCTCTGTGTCATTCCGCCACTCGCCTCAATCCGTCCAGCACACGTTCCAGGAGTTCTTCCGTCACGGGGTCGTACATCCGGGGAATCCGCTCGGGCACGAGCCGCCAGAAGCCGCCGCCGTGGACCGTGGCCTCCAGTTCCGCCGTACCGTCCGCCGTTCCGGCGGCTCGCTCGCACATGGTGGGGATGCGCCTTCCGTCATCGCAATGTCACCGTCTGTGCAACAAGCATCGGCAACTCTGCGTAATATCAGAAGCCATTTCCCTCCCAACCCGGCCACGGGGATAAGGAGTTCCTGGCATGGCACCACGAGCACGAGAACTGACACCCGACCGTTCCGCCCGCCATCTGTTCGGGTCGGAGATGCGGCGACTGCGCGAACAGGCCGGCATGAGCCTGGAAAGCCTGGCGGGTGTGGTGAGGTACGCGAAGAGTTCCCTGGCGCGGTACGAAACGGCGGACGCGATGATCCCCCCGGACCTCGCGGAACGCCTGGACGCGGCGTTCGGTACGGACGGGCTGTTCGTGAAGCTGTACGGCTTGGCGCGCCACGAGATCCACCCGGATCAGTACCGCCGACGGATGGATCTGGAGGCGCAGGCGCAGCTCATTCAGGAGTTCGCGGGCTCGCTCGTCCCGGGCCTGGTGCAGACCGAGGCGTACGCCCGCGCCCTGTTCCAGATCCACAACCCCAGGGCCACACAGGACGAGATCGAGGAACTGGTCACGGCGCGCATGAGCCGACAGGCCCTGCTTCGAGCCGACCCCTCGCCCGACCTGTACCTGATCCTCGACGAGGCAGTGTTACGACGCGCGTACGGCGGTCCGGCCACCATGCGCGACCAGCTGGCCCGGCTGCTTGACCTGACGCTCACTCCGACCAGCATGGTGCAAGTTCTCCCCTTCGAACACGGGGGACACGCTCTGGCCAGTGGGTCCCTCGCGTTGCTGACGCTCAGCAACGGCACCCAAGTCGCCTACGAGGAAAGCATTTCGACCGGCACGCTGCTTGAGGAAAAGAATGTCGTCAAGTCCCGTCAGCGGGCCTACGATCTGCTAAGGGCGTGTGCCCTGTCACCGAAGGAATCGGCGGCATTCATCCGAGCAGCCATGGAGGCACTTCCTCATGAGGACCACCCTGGACCTGACCCGCGCTGAGTGGGTCAAGTCCACCTACAGCAACGGCAACGGCGGCGGTTGCGTGGAGTGGGCGCCGGGTCACACCTCCTCCACCGTCGTCCCGGTCCGGGACAGCAAGGACCCCTCCGGTCCCGCCCTTCTCCTGACCCCCACCGCTTGGGCGACCTTCGTCGCGTTCGCCGCACGTCAGGCAGACTGACCAGGTCAAGCGCTACGCGGGCCGGCCGAACTCCTCGATGAGTACGGCGTACTGCTCACCACCATGTCCGGCGGCGATCGCCCGGTCAGCGATCGCCTTGAACAGCCGGGGCAGTTCGGCGTTGACGCCCGCCGTCTCGCAGGCCTCGATCAGGTGCGTCATCGCCCGCACGTCGGTCTCCAGAGCCGACACCTCGGCGGGGAAGGACCCGGCGTCGACCTGCTCGGCGTACCCGGGCAGCCAGTCGGCGACGCCGGCGGCCATCTGCCGCGCGAACGGAGCGTAGGTCGCCGCGTCCACGCCGACCGTCCTGAGCAGGGCGGTGCCCTGGAGCCAGGCGTTGAGGACGCTCCACATCATGGCGAGGCCGGCCACGTCGTACAGCGATGCCAACCCCTGGTCCTCGCCCAGGTAGGTGGGGGCGCCGAGCGCGTCGAGCGTCGGCTTGTGGGTGTCGAAATCCGACTGGGGTCCGCTGTGGAGGATCACCGCGTCGGGGGTTCCGATCGCGGGTGGGACTGCCATGATGGCGCCGTCGAGGTAACGGGCGCCGCGCTGTTCGGCCCACGCGGCGGTTTCGCGGGCCTGGGCGGAGTCGCCCGAGGTGAGGTTGATGAGCGTGGTGCCGTCCAGGTCGACGTCGGGCGTGCCGAGGAGTTCGCGTACGGCGTGGTAGTCGGTCAGGCAGATGACGGTCAGGGAGTCGGGGCGGACCGCGTCGCCGACGGTAGGAGCCAACTCCGCCCCCTCGGAAACAAGTTGGCCGGCCTTGGCGGCCGTACGGTTCCACACGGTGGTGGGGTGACCGGCTGTCAGGAAGGCGCGGGCGAGGGCCTGGCCCATCAGTCCTAATCCGATGACGGTGACGGTCGCGGGCGTATCGCTTGTGGTGTGGGTCATGGCA
Organism: Streptomyces sp. NBC_01317; assembly: GCF_035961655.1. Classification (NCBI taxonomy): domain Bacteria; kingdom Bacillati; phylum Actinomycetota; class Actinomycetes; order Kitasatosporales; family Streptomycetaceae; genus Streptomyces; species Streptomyces sp. NBC_01317. The sequence goes on from NZ_CP108393.1 coordinate 4,095,982, forward strand.
GCATCGTCAACGTTCATACCGGTGTGAAGGTCAAGCGAGGTTGGTCTGATGCGGATCGGTGAACTGAGTCGGCGGACGGGCGTGAACGCGCATCAGCTGCGCTACTACGGGGCGCAGGGGTTGCTGGAGGCGGACCGTGGGGCGAACGGTTACCGCGACTACGACGAGAGCGCGGTGCTACGGGTGAAGCAGATCCGGCACCTGCTCGGCGCGGGCCTGTCGTCCGAGGACATCGCGTACCTGCTGCCGTGCGCGACGGGAGAGGCCCCGGAACTGCCGGGGTGCCCGGACCTGCTGGCCGCGATGCGGTCCAGGCTGGAACGCCTGGACGACCAGATGGAGAGACTCGCCCAGTCCCGCGAGGCCCTGGCGCACTACATCGGCGAGGCGGCACGCACGAGCGCCGGCACGTATCCCCCCTTCGACGGCACGGACCGCGAGCCGATTCTGGCCTGAACGACCCACCACGGAGGCCCCCATGACGACCGCTCCGGACCTGGCCCACGCCGAGTGAGTCAAGTCCTCCTACAGCAACGGCAACGGCGGCGGTTGCCTGGAATGGGCGCCGGCCCACGCCCGTACCACCCACCGCGTCCCGGTCCGCGACAGCAAGAACCCCACCGGCCCGGCCCTCCTCCTCACCCCCACCGCCTGGACACACCTCGTCGCGCTCGCCGCCCGTCAGGCGAACTGAGCTGCGTGGCATACCGCCGATCCAGACCAGCCGCAGAGCCCCGTCGAGGGCTCCCGAGCCCGCTGGAGACTTCCGGTGGTCGCCCTGGTGATGAACGGGACATGAAGGCGGAGAGCTGGGGGATGCAACGCGGAGGGAATTCCCCTCATCTATTCGATGAGTGGATTTCCGATTGGCTGGAATCCGTCAGGATGATCTCCGAAAATTCGCTGGGCCGCCTGGTTCCGCCGATGTTAGGTTCGCGTGGTCGATATTGAGCAGACCGCACATTCTCTCACGAGAAAATGGAGCCACAGATGCGCATACGACAGGTGCTCTCGGCCGCCGCGCTTTCCGTCGCCATGGCCGCGACTTTCGTGATCGGCTCAAGCGGGACCGCGTCCGCCGCACCGGCGGACTGCAAGAGCGGCTGGGTGTGTCTCTGGGACTTCCCCGGCTACGAGGGGGCGGCCTGGTCTGCGGCGAGCGGGCCGGGCTTCTACTCGGTGGGCTCGAACGTACAGGGCAAGGTGTCCAGCGTCTGGAACAACTCCGGCTATTCCGTAAATCTGTACTCCGAGTGCGACGGCTGGATCGTGCTCCCCGCCGGTTCTTACATATCTGACCTTTCCACCTGGAACTGCGCCGGCACCACATTCAACACCTGGAACAACAGGACCGATTCCCTCGACGTGTATTAGATCGTGAATTGCTGACGAGGAATTCACCTTCCGGTGAGCCGGGGCCTGTCCAGCAAATGTTGCCGGACAGGCCCCGGCCCGGTCCCGGGAGGGCTCAGCGCTTGAGCGTGAAGGTGAAGTCGCCGGAGAGCTTGCCGCTCAGCCGGATCGTCGACACCAGGTTTCCCTCCCTGATCAGCCGCTCGACTTCGGCTCGTGGCAGGCCGAAGCCGTCCGCGATCAGTCGCGCCGGGCGGACGGGGACGCGGGCCGCGAAGCGGACCGAGACCTCGATCGCCTCGGACTTGTCGTCCTGGTGGGCCGGGCCGCCGCCTGTGTCCAGGCGCCAGGCATCGGTCCAGTCCAGAGCCATGTGGTTACGGCGTCGCACAGCCGGATCCTGGAGCAACTCGGCCGTCAGGGCCCGGTCGTTGTGGTGCAGTCGGGCCAGCAGCTCGGGTCGTACGGAACGTACGTTCATCCGCTCCAGGACCGTGAGCTTCGCCGTCTCCCCGCACACGGTGCAGAGCGCGAGGAGCCAGGCATCGATGAGCTTGTGGTGGGCGTTGACGCGGAACTTGCCGCTCGGCCGGAGGCGCTCGGACGGGCACGCGTGGCACCGTCGGAGGACAACAGGCAGGCAGGTGGGCATGACCACCCAGATGGTGAGCACAGAAGTACACCGGTTCCAGTGAGAAATCCGCAGCAAAAAGCAGCGCGGCGCGCAGGCGCGACGCGCGACGAATCAGCGCTCGGGAGGTCTCACTTGGTGTACAACGGCACGTCCTTGCCCAGACGACTCGGTCGGGCAGCACGGTAGCGGCGCGCGGCGGCGCCGCTCCACCGGTTTTCGGGCGGGCCGGCCGGCCGGGTCCTACGAACGCGTCGTGGTGATGGCCACGTTCGCCTCGTCCACGCGCAGCAGCTTCACCGTCACCGTGACCGTCTCGCCGCCCGCCCGGCCGTACGTGCCCCTGCCGCCCTCCCCCAGGGTCATCGAGCCCGAACCGCCCGACGGGTACGCGGTGTGGAGCCGTACCACCCTGTTCTTCACCCAGGCGGTCAGCTTCATGTCACCGACCTTGATGTCCGCCGGGTCCGTCGTGAGCCGGATTTCGCACTTTCCGTCCGCGCAGGCGGCGAAGTCGGTGCCGTCGGCCGGTGGGGGAAGCTTGGCACCGGAGTTGACGGGGGCGGGAGTGGCGGGGGTCGCGGGAGTGGCAGGAGTCGCGGGGGTACGGGACGGGTCGGCCGGTCTGGCCGGTCGTCCCGGTGCCGACGACGGGACACAGCGGGGCGCCAGGTGGTACGCGGCCGCCAGGTCCGGGTTCTTGTCGGCCAGGGCCGGCAGGTCGGGGCGCGGCTGCTTCAAGGACGCCAGCAGGCCGCCGACCCGCTTCGCGCGCTCGGTCTTCTCCGCCGGGGAGAGGCTCGTCAGCGCGAAGAAGTCGGACAGCCGCGCCACCTCGGGGCGGATCTCGCCGACACCCGCCGCCAGTTGCGCGCGCAGCCGGTCCGCGGCGGGGATTCCCGACGGCCGCAGTCCGGCGTAACCGGCCGCGACGGCCTCCACGGAGGACGAGGCCCACTTCAGGTAGCTGTCGGCGGTGAATCCGGCGTCGGGGCGGTAGGCCGGGCCGGGGACGGGGTCGGAGGCGAGGGCGGAGGTGTCGGCGGGGGCGTGGGCGCTCGCCGGGTCGTTCGTGGGGTGCGCGAGTTCCTTGATCTTCCGCGCGCTCTGCTTCCGGGCCGCGTCGAGGGTCGCGGTGGTCGCGCACATCGTGTCGGTCCACACGACGAGCGCGCGGCTGGGAGCGGTGGCGGTGGTGATGGCCGGTTTGTCGTCCGTACGGGCGGGCGCGGCGTCCTTGCCCGGGGTGCATCCGCTCACCAGCGCCAGGCCTGTGGCGAGCGCGAGCGCGGCCCCTGAGCGGCGACCGGCCACGCGTACCCCTGTCCGTACCGTCTTGAGCATGCGAGATCCTCTCCTGGTCCGGGTGCGGAGCGTAGCGAGCCGTCGCCGTGTGTGGTCGCGATGCGTGCATTCCGGTCGTCGCGTTCACTCGTCAGGAGGGACGACGGCCGCGCGGGTGGACGGATGGAATAGCGGGAGGGGGGTCCCCGTTGTAGGGTGCAGAATCGGTTTAAGATTCAACCAAAAGCCCGATAGCAGGCAAGCGACCAGCGAGAGGTGAGCACGATGCAGTTCGGGATCTTCACGGTCGGCGACGTCACGCCCGACCCGACCACCGGACGGACACCGAGCGAGCACGAGCGGATCAAGGCGATGGTCACCATCGCGCGGAAGGCGGAGGAGGTCGGGCTCGACGTCTTCGCGACGGGGGAGCACCACAACCCGCCCTTCGTCCCCTCCTCGCCGACGACCATGCTCGGCTACATCGCGGCCACCACCGAGCGGCTGATCCTCTCCACGTCCACCACCCTCATCACCACCAACGACCCGGTGAAGATCGCGGAGGACTTCGCGATGCTCCAGCACCTGGCCGACGGCCGGGTGGACCTGATGATGGGGCGCGGCAACACCGGGCCCGTCTATCCGTGGTTCGGTGAGGACATCCGGCAGGGCATCCCGCTCGCCATCGAGAAGTACGCGCTGCTGCACCAGTTGTGGCGCGAGGACGTCGTGGACTGGGAGGGCAAGTTCCGTACGCCCCTCCAGGGCTTCACGGCCACGCCCCGGCCGCTGGACGGCACACCGCCGTTCGTCTGGCACGGCTCGATCCGCTCGCCCGAGATCGCCGAGCAGGCCGCGTACTACGGAGACGGCTTCTTCGCGAACAACATCTTCTGGCCCAAGGAGCACTACCAGAAGCTGATCCGCCTCTACAGGAAGCGGTACGCGCACTACGGGCACGGCACGCCGGAGCAGGCGATGGTCGGGCTCGGCGGGCAGGCGTTCATCCGGAAGAACTCGCAGGACGCGGTACGGGAGTTCCGGCCGTACTTCGACAACGCGCCGGTCTACGGGCACGGCCCGTCGCTGGAGGAGTTCACCGAGCAGACGCCGCTGACCGTGGGCAGCCCGCAGGAGGTCATCGAGAAGACGCTGACGTTCCGGGAGTCCTTCGGGGACTACCAGCGGCAGCTCTTCCTGATGGACCACGCGGGGCTGCCGCTGAAGACGGTGCTGGAGCAGCTCGACCTGCTGGGTGAGGAGGTCGTACCGGTGCTGCGGGCGGAGTTCGCGAAGAACCGGCCGGCGGAGGTGCCTGAGGGGCCGCTGCACCCGGCGGCCGCGGCGGCGCGTACCGGCTCCGACGCCAGGGAGGTCTGACCATGGCTCTGACCATGGAAACGCTGAAGATCGTCACCGTATCGGCGGGACTGAGCAAGCCGTCCTCGACGCGCCTGCTCGCGGACCGGCTGGCGGAGTCGGTGACGTGGGAACTGACCGCCCTGGACGTCAAGGCGGAGGTCACGGTCGTCGAACTGCGCGACCTGGCCGTCGACATCGCGCACCACCTGGTCACCGGCTTCCCCTCGCCCGCGCTGCGGGCGGCGCTGGAGTCCGTGACCGGGGCGGACGCCCTGATCACGGTGTCGCCGGTGTTCGCGGGGTCGTACAGCGGGCTCTTCAAGTCCTTCTTCGACCTGGTCGAGCCGGACGCGCTGCGCGGGACGCCGGTCCTGCTGGCGGCGACGGGCGGGACGGCCCGGCACTCGCTGGTCGTGGAACACGCGATGCGGCCGCTGTTCTCGTACCTGCGGGCACTGACGCTCCCGACGGCGGTCTTCGCGGCGACGGACGACTGGGGCGCGGGCGCGGACACGTACGGCGGCGGGCTGCCGGCGCGCGTCGAGCGGGCGGGGGCGGAGCTGGCGCGGCTGGTGGCGGGGTCCGGCGCGGGTTCCGGCTCGGGGTCCGGCGGGACGGGGCGGAATGCCCCGGGCGCCGAGGACGCTGATGATGCGGACGAGGTGGTGCCGTTCGAGCAACTCCTCGCGAACCAGACGAGCACGACCAGAACGACCAACCGGTAGGAGCACGACATGAGCACCAGCCCCACCTCCACCCCCACCAGCGGGATCGTGGTCGGCGTCGACGGCTCGGAGCCGTCCTTGAAGGCCCTGCACTGGGCGGTACGGCAGGCGAAGCTGACCGGCGAGCAGGTGACGGCGGTGATCGGGTGGGAGTACCCGGCGACCGGCTGGGCGGCGATGATGCCGGGCACTCCGGCGGAGTTCGACCCCGAGTCGCTGGCGCGCCAGATCCTCGACGAGACGCTGGACAAGAACCTGGACGACACGGTCGCGTCGACGATCGAACGCCGCGTGGTGAACGGCCCCGCGGCCCAGGTCCTGATAGACGCCTCCAAGGAGGCGACGCTCCTGGTGGTGGGCGAGCGCGGCTACAGCGGCTTCACGGCCACGCTGCTGGGCTCGGTGAGCCTCCACGTCACCCAGCACGCGAAGTCCCCGGTGGTGGTGGTCCGGGGAGACCACACCGGGAGCTGACCCCTGCCGGGGGGTCCTGGTCGCCCTCAATCGCCGGGCGGGCTTGATGGGTGGGCCCCGGCCCTGGGTATGTGCGGGCCGGGGTGGGGTGTCCTCAATCGCCGGACGGGCTTGATTCGCCGGCGCTGCGGCCGCCCGTGACCGGATCTTGGCCGGGCGGTCATGAGGGCGCCCGGCCCGGCTCACTTGCGGTTGTACAGCCGCATCGTCACCGCCCCGAACACCACCAGCAGCCCCGCCGACCACCCCAGCGACCAGCCGATGTGCGCCGCGGGCCAGTTGCCCTCCATCAGTTCTCGTACCGCCGTCGCCACATGGCTCACCGGGCTGTTGTTCACGAAGGCCTGGAGCCAGCCCGGCATGGTCTTCGGGTCCACGAAGACGTTGCTCAGGAACGTCAGCGGGAAGATCACCATCATGCTCACACCCATGACGGACTTCTCGCTGCGCAGGAGCAGGCCGAACATCGTCCACAGCCACGAGAACGAGAACGCGAAGACCAGCAGCACCGCCAGGCCCGCGAGGATGCCCAGGGGGCCGCCGTGGGGGCGGTAGCCGATGGCCGTGCCGACCGCGAGCATCACCAGCGACGCGATCACATAGCGGACCAGGTCGCCCAGCAGATAGCCGACCATGGGTGCGGGGCGCCAGATCGGGAGCGTACGGAAGCGGTCGAAGACGCCCTTCTCGATGTCCGTGTTGACCGCGACGCCCGTGTACATCGTGATCATCACGACGCTCATCACCAGGATGCCCGGCAGCAGGAACTGGATGTACGCCGAGACCGAGCCGGCCAACGCGCCCCCGAAGAGGTACGCGTACATCAGCACCATCATGATCGGGAAGGCCGTCACGTCGAAGAGCTGTTCCGGTACGTGCTTGATCTTGAGCATCGCGCGCCAGCCGAAGGTCAGCGACGCGGAGAGCGCGCTGGGGCGGAGCGGGCGCTCCTTGTTCACCAGGAGGGCTGCCAGATCCTCCTGCCTGGGGGTGGTCAGTTCGATGTCGTTCGTGGCCGCCGCGCTGGTGGTCATGCCGCCGCCCCCTCCTTCGTCACGTCGAGCGGCTTGTCCGTCAGGGCCAGGAACACCTCGTCCAGCGTCGGCTGCCCCAGCGAGAAGTTGTCCACCGTGATCCCCGCCCGCGCCAGCTCCGCCAGCGCCCGCGCGGCCCGTTCCGCCGCGCCCTGTTCGCTGCCGTGCGCCGTGACCGTCGCGGTCAGGGCGACCGGGTCCGCGTCGAGCTGGACCACCGCGTCGAGCGCCCGCGTCAGCAGCAGCTCCGCCTCCGGCCGCCGCTCCGCGTCCCGCAGGCGCAGATGGACCGAGCCCGCCCCGACCGACGCCTTCAGCTCGCCCTTCGTGCCCTCCGCGATCACCTTCCCGTGGTCGATCACGGCGATACGGGACGCCAACTGGTCCGCCTCGTCCAGATACTGGGTCGTCAGCATGACCGTCGTGCCCTGCGCGACCACGGCCCGCACGATGTCCCACACCTGGTTACGGCTGCGCGGGTCGAGCCCGGTCGTCGGCTCGTCCAGGAACAGCAGGTCGGGCGTGTTGAGGATGGACGCGGCGATGTCGATACGGCGCCGCATGCCGCCCGAGTAGTTCTTGACCTGCCTGGCCGCCGCCTCCGTCAGCCCGAAGGCCTCCAGCAGTTGGCCCGCGCGCGCCCGCGCGGCGGCCTTCGCGTGGCCGAGGAGCCGCGCCAGCAGCACCAGGTTCTCGGTGCCGGTCAGGTCCTCGTCGACCGACGCGTACTGCCCGGTGAGGCTGACCCGCGCGCGGACCGCGTCCGCGTCCCGCACCACGTCCTTGCCGAACACCCGCGCCTCGCCGCCGTCCGGGCGCAGCAGCGTGGCGAGCATCTTCACGGCGGTCGTCTTGCCCGCGCCGTTCGGTCCGAGGACCCCGTAGACCGTGCCCGCCGGCACGGCGAGATCGATGCCGTCCACGGCCCGGTGCCCGCCGAAGACTTTCACCAGCCCCCGGGTCTCGATCGCGAGATCTGTTGTTGTCATCACCAGTCCTTACCAGTCCTTGTCGTGATCTGTGTTGTCCTGCGGAGGAAAACCCAAGCACGGGTAAAGACCTCGCGGCCCGCCAGAACTCATCTGGCGGGCCGCGAGAATTTTCAGGAGGTACGGGGCCCTCAGGGCTCCCGCATGTAGAACAGGTAGAACATGACCAGCGTCGTACTGACCCCGAACGTCAGGCCGATCCCCGAGGACAGCAGCACGCTGTGCTGGGTCAGGCTGTACAGGAAGCCGATCGCACAGCCGACCAGTACGCCCCAGGCGCCGGCGCGCAGTTCGCGGATCAGCACGTGCTGGACCCGTACCAGACCGTAGATCAACCCGGTGAGAACCAGCCCGGACGCCAGCGCCAGGGCCAGCTGACCGAAGTTGGCGGCTCCGCCGCTGCGCGCGATGAACTGCGCGTAGATGCCGTACGCCGTGCCGAAGAGCAGCGGCGCTCCCCAGCCCCGGAGCGAGATGTGCGGCCGGGTGCGGATTGCTGCGTGTGCCATGGCAGGAGGCTCCTTCCCCTCGCGCCCCCCACCACTCCAGGGCACACCAGCCACCCGCGACCGGCAACTCAGAAGGAGTACGGGCCGAACCTGCCCCACGCCACCAGCGCCGCCACGATCAGCAGGACGACGTTGAAGGCGACGTGCTTGGTCTCCGCGCGCCTGCCGTGCACGACGGCCGCCACCGCCATGACCACCGCCAGGCCGGTCGCGGCCAGCGGCACCAGGACGGTCGCGATGTCCAGGACGGCCGGGAGTATGAGCCCGATCGCGCCGAGCACCTCCACCACCCCGATGAACTTGAGCGCGGCGGGCGAGAAGTCCTCGGCCCAGGCACCGCTGCTCTCGACGATCTTCGGTTTGGGCTGGAGCGCCTTGCCCGCGCCGGAGGCGAGGAAGAGGAGGGCGAGGAGCGAGGCGGCGATCCACAGGGTGATGTTCATCAGGGACTTTCGAGAGGAGGGGAGGGGAGGGGAGAGGCGTGGCGTGGCGAGGCGCTTGACTTGAAGCTTCAAGTCAAGCGTCATGCGTGACCGTAGAACGGATCACTTGAAGCGTCAAGTGATCCGGTACGCTCGATCCCATGGATGACGCGAGCCAGGGGGAACGTGAGGCGGGCCGGGACGGCGAAGAAAGCGGGGCGCGCTGGCTGGACGACCGCCAGCTCTCCGCCTGGAAGGCCTACAGCGCCATGCTGCTCAAGCTGCCCGCCGCGCTCGACAGCCAGCTGACGCGGGACGCGGGCCTGAACCAGTTCGAGTACCTGGTGCTCGCGGGCCTCTCCGAGTCCGAGAACAGGACCCTGCGGATGTCCACCCTCGCCGTCCTCTCCAACGGCTCGCTCTCCCGGCTCTCCCACGTGGTCAAGCGCCTGGAGAAGCGCGGCTACCTGCGCCGGGAGCCCTGCGCCGCCGACGGGCGCTACACCAACGCCGTCCTGACGGACGAGGGCTGGGACAAGGTCGTCGCCACCGCTCCCGGACATGTCGAGGCCGTACGGTCCCTGGTGGTCGACGCCCTGGAGCCGGAGCAGCTGGACCAGTTGCGCGACATCAGCCACCGCGTGCTGCGGGCCCTGGACCCGGACCTCGGCTGTCCGTCGACCGAAACCCTCGAAGACGCGCCCCTGGACCCCGGCTCCGCCGCCCCTCACTGAGTCGGCGGCGCACCGCTCGCGCCGCCCCGCCCCGCCGCGTTCCCTTGAGACGTGCGGACCCTCTCCTCCCATACCCGCCCCGACCTCCCCACCCGCCCCTCCTCCCCCCTCTCCACCGCCCTCGCCGCCACCTCCGCCGCCGCCCTGATCGTCCTGCTGACGGTGCTCGTCCCGGTGAGTTCGCTCGCCGCCTGGTCCGAGCTGGAGATCGGGGACAGCGACCGGTTCGTCGCCACCATGGAGCCGCTCGCCTCCGACCCCGCCGTGCAGGACGCCGTGGCCGACCGCATCACCCAGCAGGCGATGCGCCAGATCGACGTGGGTCCGCTGGAGGGTCAGGTACGGGACCTGCTCCACGACGCCGTACGGTCCTTCACCACCACCGCCTCCTTCCGCGCCGCGTGGCGGACCGCGAGCCTGGCCGCGCAGTCCGCCGCGAACCAGGTCCTCACCGAGGACACCGACAAGGCGGTGACCCTCGACCTGGCGCCCGTCACGGAACAGGTGAAGCGCCAACTGCGGGACGACGGGGTGCCGTTCGCCGACCGGATTCCCGTACGGCACACGGAGATCACGGTCCTCAAGGCCGACGGGCTCGGCGGCCGGCGCGACGTGGTGCAGGGGCTGCGGACGGCAGGTGTCTGGCCGGCCGTCGGGACGCTGGTCGTCGCGGTCCTCGCGGTGGCGGGGGCCGCGTTCCACCGCCGGGAGGGGCGGAGGCGGCGGGCCCGGCGGGCGCTGGTGGTGGCCGGCACCGGGTTCGCGGCCGGCGGGCTGCTGCTGTTCCTCGCCGTGGGGGCGGTACGGGGCTACACGCTGGACGGCCTGCCGAACGACGGCGACCGGGCGGCTGCGGCCGCCGTGTACGACGCGCTGACCTCCTCGCTCCGTACGACGTCCTGGGTCGTGCTCGCCTCGGGGCTCGCAGTGGCGGTCGTCTGCTGGTTCCTGGGGACGGGGCGGGCCGGCCGTCTGTGGCCGCGGCGGTTGAACCGCCTACGCGGGCGCCGCTCCACACACCGCTCCACCGGGCGCTTTACTTAATCTTTATGCCGATTCATTCGTCCCAAATTTCCCTTTTGGGCCATTTGGCGCATGGTGGGGATATGAGCCAGAACACAGCACACAGGCCCCCCCACACGGGCATGGGCAACGGATCGAGCGCGAGCAACGGAACTGGCATGGGTACCGGGACCGGAGCAGGCACCGGTATGCACGCGGGAAGGACTGCGAGCCGCTGGGTGGGCGGAAGCTTCATGGCGGGGATCCTGATGCTCGTCGCGGGTGCCACGGAGATCCTCCAGGGCGCCGTGGCGGTCAGGTCGGACAACGTGCTGAACCGTGTGACCGGCTACGCCTACGCGTTCAACCTGGACGCGTGGGGCTGGATCCACATCGGGCTCGGCATCCTGGTCGCGGTGGTCGGCCTCGGCATACTCGCCGGGTCCAGGCTCGCCCGCTGGGTGGGGCTCGGACTGGCGATGGTGAACCTGGTCGCCCAGTTCATGTTCCTCTTCTACCAGCCGGTCTGGGCCGTAGTGGGCATGGCACTGTCGGCGTTCATCATCTGGGCGCTGACCACGGACCGGGTGACGTCACCTCAGATGCGGTGACACCTCGGAGCCGTACCGCCTGATGTGTCGTCGACCGACCGTCCATCACTACGGGCATACCTGGGGACAGCAGCCTCTTGGCTACTGTCCCTGTATGCGTGCCCGGTCCGGCACGGCGTGCCCCACCGGGCGAGAGCCCACCGAGCGAGAGGCCGGCCCCTTGGACAGCACGGGCAGCGACACCGTCGTCCCGCACCAGCTCGGCCACCCCTCCGCCGCGCCGCCCACCGCGCGCCCGGCCCACCAGCGCCTCCTGATCTGGGCCACCGCGCTCTTCCTCGCCGCCGCCACCCTGCTCGTCGCCTGCCGCGCCGCCGGCGTCGACGCCGTCACCCCCGTACCGCAGCTCCTCGCCTTCCTCCCCTGGCTCCTCGTCCCGGCCGGGGCCGCCCTGCTGCTCACCGCCCTGCTGCGCTGGCGCGCCGGGGTGGTCTGGGCGCTGGTGCTGCTGGGCGGTACGGGGTGGTTCGTCCGGCCGTACGACGCCGGCGCCACCGGGCCGCGCGGTCCGGCGCTCGCGCGGGTGGAAGTGCTCACCTCCAACGTCGAGTTCGGGCAGGCGACACTCGGGCTGATCGCCGCGATCCGCCGGGAGAAGCCGGACCTGGTCTTCGTCCAGGAGTGCGAGTTCATCTGCGCGCGGCTGCTGGACACGGAGATCCCGCGCTCGGCGTACCCGTACCGCCATGTCGTGGAGGCCGGCGGCGCCGAGGGGTCCGCGATCTTCTCCGTCTTCCCGCTCACGCACACGGCCGGCATCGACGGCACGCTCGCCATGCCCGGCTCCGACGCGCGCATCGGCGGCCGTACGGTCGGGCTCCAGCTCGCCCACCCGCTGCCGCCCGTGCCCGGCGGGGTCGACGACTGGCGGGAGGAGCTGGGCCGGGTCCGTACGTACGCCGCCGCGCACCGGCAGGGGCCCGTCATCCTGGCGGGCGACTTCAACGCCACCCGCGACCACGCCGCGTTCCGGGACGTCCTCGACGCGGGCGGGCTGCTCGACAGCGCCGCGCTGGGGGGCGCGGGGCGTACCCCGTCCTGGCCGTCGGACGCGCCGCGACCGCTGGGCGCGCAGATCGACCATGTGCTGGTCAGCGATGACTTCTCCGTACGGGACGCACGCTTCCTGGACCTCGCGGACACCGACCACCGGTCGCTGCTGGTGAGCCTGGAGCTGCACGGGAAACAGGACGGGAAACAGCACGCGAAATGAAGAGCACCGAGGTGCGCTTGTGGTCAGGGATTGCGAGGATCGACATCATGAGCACCCCGCAGAGCAGCGACAACCAGATCTTCCAGAACATCAACGACCTGGTCGCGGAGGAGCGCGCGCTGCGCGACCGCTCGACCGACCACCTCGGCCTCGGCGCCGAGGACCGCGAGCGGCTCCGCGCGGTCGAGGTCCAGCTCGACCAGTGCTGGGACCTGCTGCGCCAGCGCCGCGCCAAGTCGCAGTACGGCGAGAACCCGGACGACGCGGCGGTGCGCCCGGCGAGCGAGGTGGAGGGGTACCAGGGGTAGGGGGTGCCGGGAGTGTCCTGCTCGGGACGGCGATAGGCGAAGCTGACCGCCATGGGAGAGAACCCGAAGTCCCGGCACCCGTCCCGGCCGTCGTCCGGGCACCCGTCCCGGCCCTCGCCGAGGCGACCGTCCCGCCACCCCGGTGCCGTCGCGCGGCGCAGGGCCGCCGCCGCCGCGGCGCGGCTCTCCCCGCCCGCCTGGCTGCTCGACAACCTCCGCCCCCAGCCCGCCCCCGTCCGCTGGCCCGCCGTCGCCCGCGCCTCCGTCGCCCTCGCCGCCCCCCTCGCGGTCGGCTTCGGCACCGACCACCGCGCGGACGGGGCGCTCGTCGCGCTCGGCGCCCTGAACGGTGTCCTCTCCGACACCGCCGAGGCGTACCGGATGCGGATCCTCCACGTGGCGGTCCCGCAGTTCTTCGGCGCGGTCGGCGTCACGCTCGGCTCGCTCGTCTTCGGACAGGAGTGGACCGCCGTCGGTGTCCTCGCCCTCGTCGCGCTCGTGTCCGGCATGATCTCGTCCATCGGCGCGGTGGCGTCGTTCGCCGGGCTGCTGCTCCTGCTCAACGCCGTCGTCGGGGCCGGTCTTGACCTGCCCGCGCCGTGGTGGAAGCCGCCGCTGCTGATCGTGCTCGGCGGCCTGTTCGTCCTCTTCCTCTCGCTGCTGGCCTGGCCGTTCCGGGTCGGCGTACCGGAGCGGGCGGCGGTGGCGGGGACGTACCGTGCCACCGCCGATCTGCTGGAGGCCTCCGCCGCGCCCGACCCGGAGTTCGACGGCCGCCGCCGGGCCGTGACCCTCGCCCTGAACCAGGCGTACGACCTCCTGCTCGCCCGCCGCGCCGGCGACCACGGCTGGCGCGGACCGCTCGTACGGCTGCTCGCGCAGCTCAACGTGATCATCCCGCTGGTCGAGGCCGCGCACCTCCGGGGCCGTACGCCGCCGCCCGAGGTGACCGGGGCCGTACGGCACCTGGCGGACCTGGTCGCCGAAGGCCGTACGGGCGAAGGGGTGCTGAACCTGCCGCCTCCTAGGACGGCGTCGGACCGCGCCGTCGACACCGCGCTGCGGCACGTCGCGGCGGTGGTGCACGAGGCGGACGGCGATCCCCGCAACCCCGCCACCATGGACGACCGGCTCGGCCGCCCGGCGGCCCTCCCCGTCCGCGTCCGCCGCACGACGCGCAACGTGCTGTTCTCCGAGGCGTCCTGGCGGTACGGGCTGCGCCTCGCGCTCTGCGTCGGCCTGGCGCAGACGCTGGTGGCGGTGATCCCCGTACAGCGGTCCTACTGGGTGGCGCTGACCGTCACCTTCGTCCTGAAGCCGGACTTCGGTTCGGTCTTCTCGCGCGCGGTGCTGCGCGCGCTGGGTACGGCGGTGGGACTGGTCGTGGCGGGGGTGGTGCTGGCGGAGGTACCGATCGGCTGGTGGGACGTGCTGGTCGTCGCGCTGCTCGCGCCGCTGATCCCGGCGGTGTCGGCGAAGGGGTACGCGTTCCAGACGGCGGCCATCACGCCGGTGATCCTGCTGATCTCCGACGTCCTCAACCGCCAGGGCTTCGACCTCGTGGCGCCACGGCTGGTGGACAGCCTGATCGGGTGCGCGATCGTGCTGGTCGCGGGCTATCTGCTCTGGCCGGAGAGCTGGCACACCCGCCTCGGCCACCGGCTGGCGGACGCGGTGGAGGAGACGGCGGACTACGTGAGGCGCGCGTTCGGGATGCCCGACGCGACGGGGAAGACCGCCGACCAGGCGGAGGTGGAGCGGGCGCGGCGCCGCATCTACCGGGACCTGTCGACCGTACGGACCGAATTCCAGCGCGCGCTGACCGAACCGCCGCCCATCGGCAGGCGCGCGGCGGCCTGGTGGCCGCTGGTCGTGGCGACGGAACGGATCGTCGACGCGACGACGGCGGCGCGGGTGCGCGTCTCGTACGGCGCCCGGGCGCCCGCCCTGGCGGAGGCGGCGGATATCGCGGACCAGTTGACGGACATGGCGGAGCGCCTGCGGTCGAGCGAGGTGCTGGTGGAGGTACGGGGGGAGCCGGCCGGGGACGGGGAGGAGAGCGTGCTGGCGGGGCTGCGGCAGGAGGTAGGGGCGGCGAAGGCGATCGCGTCGCCGGGGCGGGGGACCTCACTCATGTGAGGCCCGTGTCGCCCGACACCTTCAGCGACACCCAGACGCACTTGCCGGGACCGCGCCGTGGAGTCACCCCCCAGTCGTCGGCGAGCGCGGCGACGAGGGCGAGGCCTCTGCCGCACTCGTCGTCCAGGTCGGGTTCGGCGGTACGGGGCAGGGGCAGGCGGTCGCCGGCGTCCTCGACCTCCAGCCTGAGCAGCCCCTCGGCGCGGTGGAGGGTGACGGCGATCTGCCGTCCCGGCGGGCTGCCGTGGCGCAGGGCGTTGGTGACGAGCTCGGAGAGCAGCAGCGCGGCGACGGCGGCGGTGTCGCCGGTCAGCCCCGTACACCTCCGGAGCGCGTCCCTGGCGCGGGGGACGCTGCGGGGGTGGCGGGGGAAGCGAAACGTCACGGAGCGGTCGTAGCGGGGGCGGGGGTCGCCGTCGAGGTTCATGGAAGGGACCTTCCCTTCGGCGGCCCGTTTTACTTTCCGTACAACAAGGGTGACGAAGGGTTATGCGGTGGGGTGCGGTGCGGGGGTGGTGACCCGCGGGTCACTGTTGTCCTCAATCGCCGGACGGGCTTGATTTGCGGCTGCGGGCCGCGCTCCGTGCAGGTCACCGTTGTCCTCAAACGCCGGACCGGCTTGGATTTTGCCGCTGCGGGCTGTTGGCACATACGCGGGCGAGACCGAGGCTTCCTCAAGCCCGGCCGGCACCACTAAGCCCGTCCGGCGTTTGAGGACAACAGTGACCGGCAGCGGGCAACACCCGCGGGGGCCATTCGTGCGCGGCGCAGCCGTCAGTGCCCCTGGAGGCGGTCCATATCGCGGCGTTCGCGCTTTGTCGGGCGGCCCGCCCCCCGGTCCCGCGCAGCGACCGGCGCCACGAACTCCTTCGGAGGCGGCGGCGGACTGTTGTCCACGAAGCACTCCACCGCCACCAGCGGCCCCACCCGCTTGCGGACGACGCGCGAGACGACCACCACCCGGTCACGCCCCGCGTGCCGCAGACGCACCTCGTCGCCCACCCGAACCGCATGCGCCGGCTTGACCCGCTCGCCGTTCACGCGGACATGCCCCGCCCGGCACGCCGCCGCGGCCTGGGAGCGGGTCTTGGTGAGCCGTACCGACCAGATCCAGGTGTCCGCCCGCGCCGAGCCGACGCCGACGCCGACGCCCACGCCGACGGACGCCGTCCCGTCCGGTACCTCAGCCGAAGAAGCCATGCCTCCAGCGTATCGAGACCCCGCCGCCCCCCGGGCGACTCCGGACACCGCAACAAGTCCGCAACGCATCCGTGGCACCTCACCGCGCACTCGCGGCTACTATGCGCTCGATCTTCCATTTTCGCGGCCGGACCGACCCGCAGAAAAAGATCTGTTTCTGACATGCCGACACATGTCGTGCCAGAGAAGGACGCGCAGGACACGGGGCCCTCCCACCGCGGCACGACGCACTTCCGGAAGCAGTGAACGCCATGCGCAGCAACTCCGGCAGAGGGCTCCAGCCCAATGTCCTCGGTACGTTCGACACCATCGTCATGGCGGTCGCGGGCAGCGCGCCCGCCTACTCCCTCGCCGCCACCACCGCCGTCCTCGTCGCCTCCGTCGGACTCGCCGCGCCCGCCGCGCTCCTCTACTGCGCGATACCCATGCTCGGCATCGTGCTCGCGTACGGCCGCCTCGGCCGGCTCGACGCGAACGCCGGAGCCGCGTACTCCTGGGTCGGCCGCACCCTCCACCCCGCGCTCGGCTTCCTCTCCGGCTGGGCGCTCGTCGTCTCCGCCACGATCTTCATGGTCGCCGGATCGCTGCCCGCCGGCGCGATGACCCTGGCGCTCTTCGACACCGACCTCGCCAACAACACCGGGCTCGCGCTGCTGGTCGGCGGCGGCTGGTTCCTGATCATGCTGCTGGTGGTACTGGGCGGCGCCCGGCTCACCGTACGGGCGCAGCTCCTGCTGTCCGGCGTGGAGCTGGCCCTGCTCCTGATGTTCGTGCTGGCCGCCCTCGCCCACCACGGCGCCGCCGTCGCCTTCGACTGGTCCTGGCTGGGGTTCAGCCACTTCGACGGGCCGTCCGGCTTCGCCTCGGGCGCCCTCGTCGCCGCCTTCTACTACTGGGGCTGGGACGTCACCAGCAACCTCAGCGAGGAGACCCGCAACAGCCGCAGGACCGCCGGGCTCGCCGCCCTCGTCGGCATCGGCATCGTCTTCCTCCTCTTCGAGGCGTTCACGATCGCCGTCAACGTCATCCTCACCGAGGACCAGATCATGGCGGGCAGCGCCAACGTCCTCGGCATCCTCGGCGAGGCCATCTGGCCCGGCGTCGGCGGCAAGCTGCTGATCGTGGCCGTGATGCTGTCCACCGTCGCAACGCTGGAGACCACCCTCATCCAGGTCACCCGGTCGCTGTTCGCGATGGGCCGGGACCGTACGATGCCGTCCGCGCTCGGCCGGGTCCACCGCACGTGGAACACCCCCTGGGTCGCCATCACCGCCGTCGGGATCGTGGCGTTCGCCCTGCTCGCGGCGGCGAGCGCGCTCGGCTCGGTCACCGAGATCCTCTCCGACGCCGTCACCGCCATCTCCCTCCAGATCGCCGTCTACTACGGCCTGGCCGGCATCGCGGCCGTCGTCGCGTACCGCAAGGTGATGTTCCGCTCCCTCGGCGACTTCTTCTTCGGGGTGCTCTGGCCGCTGCTCGGCGCGCTCTTCATGTTCTGGATCTTCTTCGAGTCGCTGAGCGAGCTGACCACGACCGCGATCACCATCGGGATCGGCGGTCTGGCCGTCGGCCTGGCACCCATGATCTGGTACTGGCGCAAGGGCAGTCCGTACTACCGCCCCGCGAAACTGGACGCCGCGCGGGTGCCCGACGACCACCATCACGAGCCGTACGCCGACTCCGCCGCCGGCCGCCCCGACCGGTCCGACCGGTCCGGCGAGTCCCTGTCGACCGACTTCTGACGGGGACAGGGACCGCAGCCATGGCGGAGCACCGTCACCGCGCCCCCGGCAAGGGCCGCACGCCGGGGAAGGGCCGCACGCCCGGGAAGCAGAGCGCGCCCGACTTCGACCCGGACTTCGGCGACCTGCCGCTCACCGAGGCGCGCCAGGACATCGTCATCGGCCGCTGGCAGGGGGTACGTGACCTCCTGCGCGCCACCGGCACCGACTGGCCGCGCCGGACGCACCGCCAGCGCATCCTGTCCCACGCGGCGGCGGGCAGCTCGGCCGTGGAGTCCTGGCGGGCGGCGGAACCGGACAGTCCGGACGCGGCGGTGCTGCGGGCGGCGACCGAGGTCGTACGGGTCTTCAACCAGGCGATCGCGGCCGGGCGCGGCATCGGCATCGACCAGGCGCGGCTCGACGGCGCGGTCCTGACCTGCCTGGACGCGGCCGACGCCAGCCCCGCCGACCCGATGCCGTGGGTCTCGCTGCTGACGGTCGCCCGGCTGTACGAGGGCGGGATCACCCAGAGCGAGCTGCGGCGCTGGTGGGACGAGATGCGGCGGCGCGACCCGTACAACATGGAAGGGCACGTGCAGCTGCTGCGGTACTTCTCCGCGCGGTGGCACGGCACGCACGGCCGGATGTACGACTTCGCCCGCGACGCGGCGGGCGCGGCGCCGCCGGGGTCCTCGCTGTCGGTGCTGGTGCAGATCGCGCGGGTGGAGGAGTTCCGGCATGTCGCGGAGGGCGCGCGGGGGCGGCGGCCCGTACGGGACTTCGGGCAGCACTGGCACCACGAGCTGGCGGTGACCGAGGTGCGCAGGACGTTCGAGCGCTGGATCGGCGGGCGGGCGGCGGGTCCTGTCGTACCGGAGGAGGTGGGGGAGCTGAACTACCTGACGCACGCGGCCTGTTACGCGGGGCTGGACGGCGAGGCGCGGGCGCTGTTCGAGCTGCTGGGCGCGCGGGCGGCGCGGGTGCCGTGGTCGTACACGGGGGACGCGGCGGAACAGTTCACGGCGTTCAGGGCGGCGCGGCTGGAGGGCTGACGTACGCGCTGACATGGCTCGCGTACGACCGGGGTGGCGCCGGTCCGAGTCGGCGCCACCCCGGGGTGGGTCAGGCGGGTCGGGCCGGTCAGACGCCGATGTCCCGGCCGTCCTTGCGCCACACCGCGACCACCGACGGACGGACGATCCTGCCGGGTCCGTCCGGCCACGCGCTCGCGGGCTTCTCGACGCTCGCGCCGTCGAGCTCCCCCGGGTGCTGGACGGCGACCAGGACGCGGCGGTCCTGGATGATCGGACCGCACGTCTCCGCGCCGTTCGGCATGGTCAGGAACTGCTTCAGCTCACCGCGCCGTTCGCCCTGCGTCGCCACGCCGAACAGGCCGTCGTGCGTGCCGAGCGCGTTGCCGTCCGTGGAGATCCACAGGTTGCCGTGCGGGTCGAAGGCGACGTTGTCGGGGCAGGAGATCGGGCTGACCTTGTCCTTGGGGAAGCCCGCGAAGTACGTCGCCGGGTCCTTCGGGTCGCCCGCGACCAGGAAGAGCCGCCAGGCGAAGCCGTCGCCCGCCGGGTCGTCCCAGTTCTCGGCCAGTTCGAGGATCTGGCCGTGCTTGTTGGCGTTGCGGGGGTTGGCCTCGTCGGGGCCCGCCTTGCCCGCCTTGCCGCGGTCGGTGTTGTTCGTCAGCGCGATGTAGACGCGGCCGGTGCGCGGCGAGGGCTCGACGTCCTCGGGGCGGTCCATCTTGGTGGCGCCGACCTTGTCGCCCGCGAGGCGGGTGAAGACGTACACCTCCTCGGCGGTCATGCCGGGGACGTGCGAGACGTCGCCGGTGGCGAGGGGGATCCACACGCCGGAGCCGTCGAACTCGCCGTCCGCCGGGAGCTTGCCCGTACCGTCGAACTCCCCCGCCGGGGAGTCGCCGGTGAGCTTGGCGACGTACAGCGTGCCCTCGTCCAGGAGCGTGAGGTTGTACGCGTGGTCGGCGCGGCTGCCGCCCTTGCGCATCCGCTTGGAGGAGACGAACTTGTAGAAGTAGTCAAAGCGTTCGTCGTCACCCATGTAGACGACGGGGCGGCCGTCGGCCGTCAGGCGCGGCTGCGCGGCCTCGTGCTTGAAGCGGCCGAGCGCGGTGCGCTTGCGGGGCGTGGACTCCGGGTCGTACGGGTCCAGCTCCACGACCCAGCCGAAGCGGTGGACCTCGTTGGGCTCCTGCTTGACGTCGAAGCGCTTGTCGAACAGCTCCCACTTGCGCTCGGTGGCGCCCGTGCCGATGCCGTAGCGCAGGTCGGTGGTGCTGGAGGCGTTGGCGAAGTACTGGTTGAAGTTCTCCTCGCCGTGCAGCGTGGTGCCCCACGGGGTGGTGCCGCCGGCGCAGTTGTTGAGCGTGCCGAGGACCTTGGTGCCCGTACGGTCGGCGGAGGTACGGAGCAGCTCGCCGCCGGCGGCCGGTCCGGTGAGGCGGAACTCGCTGGTGGCGGTGAGGCGGCGGTTGAGCTGGTGGCGGGTGACAGCGGTGAGCTTGCCGCTCCCGCGGTCCTCCTCGACCACGACGACGGACAGGCCGTGCGCGGCCCAGGCGATCTCGACCTGCTCGCGGGTGGGCGCGGCGGCGCTGTAGCCCTTGAACATCAGGATCTCGTCGGTGTACTCGTGGTTGGCCACGAGTACCTGGCGGCCGCGCTCGCTCTTGAGCGGGAGGAGGCTCAGGAAGTCGTTGTTGTAACCGAACTGGCCCGCCTGCGCCTTGGCCGTCTGCTTGTCCGGGTCGAAGGCGGGGGCGCCGCGCAGGATGGGCTCGCCCCAGCGGATGACGACGTGCTGGCTGTAGCCGGCGGGGACGGTGACCTGGTCGGCGAGGTTGGGCGCGACGGGGGTGAAGCGGAGGCCGCGGGCGCCGTCGGGGGTGTTGCCGTGTCCGCTGTCGCCGTGACCGTGGCCGCCGGTGGCCGCGGCGGCGGAGGCCGGGGTGTCACCGGTGCCGACGGCGAGGGCGGTGCCGGTGGCGGCGGCGACGGTCACGATGCCGGCGGCGCGCACGAGGGAACGTCTCGACAGCGCACCGGCGATGACGTCGCCGAGGTACTCGTTGTCGGTCTTGTTCGGGACCTCGTGGAAACAGGCGTCGCCGCAGCGGTACTTGCAGGTGAGGGCGGAGCGCCCACCCGGGTGTGACGATGAACTGATCAGCGGCAGAAATTTGCGCACTTTACCCCTCCGATGGTGCGTGAACTCGCACGTCGTCGCGTCGCCGGGCAGGTCGCCGGGCAGGTCCTCGCCCTGACAATCCGACAAGGTGTCGGGATGTCCCGGCGGTGACGCTAGGTGCGGCGGCCACCACGGTGGCGGCGCGGGGGTGAAGGCGGGATGAACGCGGGGCGGACGGATGGTCATGGCAGACCCATGGCTGTACCACGTGTTGACGGTGTTGATGGTGGGGTTGTCGTAGCCGGGAGGTACGTTGACGCTGACGCTGACCGCGCACACCTCTGGCCGCTGATCGCTCACCCGATCGGATGCCGGGTCCGACGCCCGGTCCGACCCTGCCGAAGATCGCCGGGGACGGCCGCTAACCTTACGTATCCGCCCTGGCCAGGGATGCCGCTTTCCCGGGGGCGGGCACGCACCCAACTCATCTGAAAGGCCTCGCCCATGGGCATTCGGAGCTTGCTGCGCAAAGTGTTCGGACGCGACCGTGCGGAGGAGCGTCCCGAGTCGTCGGCAGCGTCCGTCCCGCCCCAGGCCGACCGTACGGAAGCGGTGTCCACGCCGGAGCCGGTGTCGACGCCGGAACCGGTGAGGGCGTCGGCGACGGCGTCGGCCTCGGCCTCGGCGTCGTCCCCGCCGGCGAGCCAGGCGACGACGGTGCCCGCGCCCGCGCCCGCGCGAAAGACGCCGTCGCCGGAGGATGCGGCGGCGGAACTGGTGGCGGCGGCGTTCGACAACCCCCGCCCCCCGAAGCCGGACCCCACGGTCCCACCCCAGGCGACCCGCCCCCAGGAGCCCCAGCCGACCCCGACACTCCCGACCCAGAAGTCGACGGGGCCCTCGGAGCCGACGGTGGGGACGGAGCCGGAGGCGGCACCCGCCGCCACGCCCGAGCCGGTCGCCGAGGCGACGCCGCTCGCGACGGAGCCGGTCGCGCTGGACAGCGACAACCTCACGGCAGAAGCGGCACCTGCCGAGAGCGCCGGCGCAGGCGCCGTCACCACGACCGAGCCGGTCGCGACCGACCCGATCGCCCTCGACAACGACGACCTCGCCGCCGAGGCCGAGACGGCACCTGCGGCCGCGACGACCCCCGTGGCCGGGGCCGCTGACGAATCGGCGGCCGACATGGACGCCGACACCGCCGCCGAGCCGGTGTCCGCCCGCGAGCCCGTCGCGACGGAGAGCACCACGGACACCGCACCGGTCGCGACGGACCCGGTCGCGCTGGACAGCGACGACCACGCCGCCGAGGCGGCGCCCGCCGAGAACACCCGCGCAGCCGCCGCAGACGCGGACGACGCCCCCGAGGCCACCGCCCCGCAGGGCGACGAGAACCCCGGCGAGGCCGGGGCGGTCCTGGCGACGCCGGACACCACGCCGGTCGCGACCGACCCGATCGCGCTGGACAGTGACGACACCGCCGCCGAGGCGGTCGTACCGACGCCCGAGGCCGACACCACGCCGGTCGCGACCGAGCCGGCCGCTTTGGGCACCGACGACCAGACGGTCGAGGGGGCGGCCGACGCCACCACGACCGAGCCGGTCGCGACCGAACCGATCGCTCTGAACGACGACGACCTCGCCGCCGAGACCGAGACGGCGACTACGGCCGCAACAACCCCCGTGGCCGGGGCCGCTGACGAACCGGCGGCCGACGCGGACCACGCCGTCGAGCCGGTCGCCGTGACCGAGCCCCTCCCAGTGGACACCACCCCGGTCGCCACCGAGCCGATCGCCCTGAACCACGACGACACCGCCGCCGAGACCGTCGTACCGACGACCGACGCGAACGCCCCGGTCGAGCCGGTCGCCACGACCGACACCACCGAGGCCGACACGACACCGGTCGCGACCGAGCCCATCGCCCTGAACAACGACGACACCGCCGCCGAAACGTCCGCCCCGGCGGACATCGCCCCGGCGCCCGTCGCCCTCGCGGGCACGGCGGGCACGGCGGGCACCCTGCCCGCAGCGCTCCTCGCCCACCACTCCGCCGCCGGCGAGGCCCTCCGTACCCACGGGCTCGAAGGGGCCCGCGCCGTCGTGTATCTCGTTCTCGACCGTTCCGGGTCCATGCGGCCCTTCTACAAGGACGGCAGCGCCCAGCACCTCGGCGAGCAGGCCCTCGCCCTCGCCGCCCACCTCGGGGACGGGAACACCACCGTCCACACCGTCTTCTTCTCCACCGACATCGACGGCACCGCCGACCTCTCCCTCTCCTCCTACGAGAACGTCGTCGACGCGACCCACGCGCGCCTCGGCCGCCTCGGCCGCACCAGCTACCACCGCGCCGTCGAAGAGGTCGTCGCGCACTACGAGAAGTCCGGCGCGACGGACCCCGCGCTCGTCGTCTTCCAGACCGACGGCGCCCCCGACGCCAAGCAGCCCGCCCGCCAGGCCCTCGTGGACGCCGCGGGCAAGCCCCTGCACTGGGCCTTCGTGGCCTTCGGGGAGCACGACTCCAAGGCGTTCGACTTCCTCCGCAAGCTGGGACTCGGCAACGTCGGGTTCACGCACGCGGGCCCCACCCCCCGCGAGGTCCCCGACGCCGACCTCTACCGCGACCTCCTCGCCGGCTGGAAGCCCGCGAAGCCGTAAGCGAGACCGAGCACGCACAAGCGAAACGCCGCCGGCCCCGCGTCCCCACGCGCGACCGGCGGCGGTCCGCTTTATGGGGGCCTATGGGGGGCCTATGGGGGGCCACTCTATGGGCGGTCCACTTTATGGATGTGAAGCCACCACCACCGGCCCTATACCATTTCGACCATGGCGGCCACTGGATCCGAAGAGCAGGGTGGGAAGGCGTATTACGTCACCACCCCCATTTACTACGTCAACGACGCTCCTCACCTGGGCCACGCCTACACGACCGTCGCAGGGGACGTGCTCACCCGCTGGCACCGCCAGCGCGGCGAGAAGGTGTGGTACCTCACCGGCACGGACGAGCACGGTCAGAAGATCATGCGCACCGCGGAAGCGAACGGCGTCACCCCGCAGGCCTGGTGCGACAAGCTCGTCGAGGAGTCCTGGAAACCCCTCTGGGAGCACCTGAACATCGCGAACGACGACTTCATCCGTACGACGGAGAAGCGGCACACGGACCGGGTACGGGAGTTCGTGCAGGACCTGTACGACAAGGACGAGATCTACAAGGGCGGCTACGAAGGCCCGTACTGCGTGGGCTGCGAGGAGTACAAGCTCCCCGGTGAACTGATCGAGGACCCCGACGGCGTCAAGCTGTGCGCGATCCACAAGACACCGGTGGAGATCCTCAAGGAGGAGAACTACTTCTTCAAGCTCAGCGCCTGGGGCCCCAAGCTCCTCGCGCACTACGAGGCCAACCCCGGCTTCATCCAGCCCGAGTCCGCCCGCAACGAGGTCGTGAACTTCGTCAAGCAGGGCCTCCAGGACCTCTCCATCTCCCGCTCGACCTTCGACTGGGGCGTCCCGGTGCCGTGGGACGAGAAGCACGTCATCTACGTGTGGATCGACGCGCTGCTCAACTACGCGACGGCCGTCGGCTACGGCGCCAACCAGGAGAAGTTCGACACCACCTTCCCCGCCGACGTGCACCTCGTCGGCAAGGACATCCTCCGCTTCCACGCGATCATCTGGCCCGCGATGCTGATGGCGCAGGGCCTGCCCGTACCGGGCAAGGTGGCCGCCAACGGCTGGCTGCTGGTCGGCGGCGAGAAGATGTCCAAGTCGAACCTGACCGGCATCAAGCCGCAGGACCTCACCTCGCACTTCGGCGTGGACGCCTACCGCTGGTACTTCCTGCGGGCCATCGCCTTCGGCCAGGACGGGTCGTTCTCCTGGGAGGACTTCAGCGCCCGCTACACCTCCGAACTGGCGAACGACTACGGCAACCTCGCGTCGCGCGTCGCCGCGATGGTCGGCAAGTACTTCGGCGGCAAGCTGCCGGAGGCCACGGCGCCGGGCGACGCCGAGCAGGCCGTACGGGACGGGCTGGCGAAGGCCCTCGCCGAGGCGGACCGCAAGATCGGTGAGGAGCTGGACTTCGCGGGCGGGATCGCGGCGGTCTTCGACTTCGTCAAGCAGGTCAACGGCTATCTGACCGAGCAGGAGCCCTGGAAGGTCGCCAAGGACACGTCCGAGGCCGGCCAGGCCCGCCTCGCGACGATCCTGTACACGGCCGCCGAGGCCCTGCGCGGGGTCGCCGTCCTGCTCAACCCGGTCATGCCCGACACCTCGCAGAAGCTGTGGGACTCGCTCGGCGCCGCCGAGTCGCTGGGCGCGCTCGCGGACCAGCGGGTCCAGGAGGCGGCGGACTGGGGCCGCCTCGCGGTCGGTACGACGGTGACGAAGGGCGCGGTGCTCTTCCCCCGCCTGGAGGAGAAGCCCGCGTAGGCGCGGCGCGCGCAGGCAGGGGGTACGACCGTCGCGCAGTCCTGGCGGTCGTACCCCCGGCGGTCCGTGCCCGTGGCGGTACGGAACCGTCGCGCAGGCCCTCCGTACCGCGGCAGAACCGTAGTGGCAGGCCCGGAACCCCGGCGGTTCCGGGCCTGCCGCCGTTCGCGGCGCGGGACGGCCCCCGGCGCCAGGCCCGGTCAGTGCGCCAGCGAAACCTTGTCCCCCATCACCACCACCGGCCGCTTCCCCGGGTCCAGCGTCCGCAGCAGTTCCTTCATCCGGGGGCGCGCCAGCGAGACACAGCCCTGCGTCGGCCCGCCGTGGTCCACATGGATCCAGATGCCGCCGCCCTTCTCCTCGCCCAGGGGGCGGCCCAGGTGGCGGGGGGTGTGGCCGGGGCGGCGGTTGTAGTTGATGGCGACGACATAGTCGAAGGACCCCTCCAGCGGCTCGTCCTCGAAGCCGGTGCCGGAGATCGCGTAGTCGGAGGAGCGGTCGTACGGGAGTCTCGACCCCGGGTCGCGCAGCTCGCCGCCCGCGTCCGTGAGGCCGAACACCCCGATCGGCGAGCGCCGGTCGCCCGCGTCGTGGTCGTCGGTCCAGCCCCGCAGCCCGTTGTGGGCGGGCCACGGGCCCGACACGACCTGCCAGCCCGCCACCGGGTCCCGCTCGTAGACGAGGACGGTCGAGCGGTTGGAGTTCCGGGAGCGGCCGATGGCCACGACGGCCTGGTTGCTGTCCTCCGGGAGGCCGGCACGGGTCTTCGGGCCGAGGCCGGGAATCTCCGCCGGCGCGTCGGTACGGAGCACGTCGGCGCCCCGGTGCTCGGCGGCGGCCCGCTGGGCGGGGGGACCGCCGGCCGCCACGGCCTCCACCGGCCCCTTCCCGCGCGAGTCGGCGTCGCCCCGGTCGGGATCGGGCGCCGCGCACCCGGTGAGCAGCAGTCCGGTGGCCAGCAGCACGCCGACGAGGCGCGCCGGATGCGTCGAACGGGAGCGGGGTCTCATTTCGCCTTCCGGGGAAGCAGCAGCGAACACAGACGGTGCGTCAGCCGAGCGGTTGAGCCCGCACGATCACAGCTGCGCACAAAACGGCACGTACAGAACTATCTCACCTCACTCCACATCATCCATACATAAAGTCACCATAGACATCAAAAATGTGACCACCTGAGAACCGCCCCACCGCCGGGCCCCGGTGTCGGGTTGCCGCCCCTACTCAGGCCGGCCTGAGTGGGAGTGCTCATGCCCGGCGCGCCCGGCGCGGCGAGGATCGGTGCAGCGGCGCAGCCAAGAGCGCCGACCGGATCCCGCCGAAACGACCATGGAGAACCCCTCATGTCCCGTCGCATCATCCTGTCGCTGGCCGCCGCCGTCGTCGTGGTCGGAGGCGCAGGGGCCTTCGCGCTCTCGCAGACCGGGGAGCAGCCTCTCTCCCTGACGCACAGCACGGCCCGCTACGCGGCGCCCGACGGCGGGCGCGACGGTTCCCTGACCTTCACCACCGACGTGACCTCGCCCTCCGGCGTCAAGGACGTGAAGGTCCTGGCCTGGCCGGCGAAGTCCTCCTTCGCGAAGGACGGGCTGACCGCCAAGGACATGGCAGCCGTCGAATCGGCCGTCTGCGAGCCCTCGGGCGAGGACACCCTGCGCTGCACCTACACCACCGCCGTCACCGGCGCCGACGCGGCGGAGTCCCCGCGCGGCACCTGGCACGTCGCCGTTCTGGTCCACGCCAGGAACGGCACAACAACCCTGAACGACAAGGCGGCCGACTTCACCGTGGCATGACCACGCGTCCGCTATCCGGGCTCGGTCGTCTCCTGGGTGATCCAGGCCCGGTACGCCGCCGAGCCGCCGGTCAGGGGGATCGTGATCCACTCGGGGAGGTCGTACGGGTGGCTCTCCGCCACCCACGCCTCCAGCTCCGCGAGCCGGGCGGTCGTCGTCTTGTACGAGATGCGCCACTCCCTCGCGGTCTCGATCTCGTTCTGCCACCGGTAGTAGGCGGTCAAGGGCGCGTCGATGTGGGCGCAGGCCGCCAGCCTGTTCTCGACCGCGCCCCGCGCCAACGCCTGCGCCCGGGTCTCGTCGTCGATCGTCGTCTGCGCGATCACCGTGTCGGTGACGATCGGCGTCTCGGTGACGATCGGCGTCTCGGTGACGGGCACGGGGTCCGTGGCCATGTCTGCCTCCCTGGTTCGGTCCGACACCGATTCTGCCCGGCCCGGGACAGGGGTCGGCCCCCGGAACCTGGTGGTTCCGGGGGCCGATGTGACCGGAAGAGCGTCGGAGCCGTACCGGCCGCCGCTACTCGGCGGGCTTGACGACGGGCTTCGGCTCCGACTTCGCCACCGGCTTCCGCAGCGCCACGTTCAGTTCCCGCAGCCGCGACTCGTCCAGTTCCGTCGGCGCGCCCATCATCAGGTCCTGGGCGTTGCCGTTGAGCGGGAAGGCGATCGTCTCGCGGATGTTCGGCTCGTCCGCGAGCAGCATCACGATGCGGTCGATGCCGGGGGCGATGCCGCCGTGCGGCGGGGCGCCGAGGCGGAACGCGCGGAGCATGCCCGCGAACTCGTGCTCGACGGTGTCGCGGTCGTAGCCGGCGATCTCGAAGGCCTTGATCATCAGCTCGGGCTCGTGGTTACGGATCGCGCCGGACGACAGTTCGATGCCGTTGCAGACGATGTCGTACTGCCACGCCAGGATGTCCAGCGGGTCCTTCGTCTCCAGGTCGGACAGGCCGCCCTGGGGCATCGAGAACGGGTTGTGCGAGAAGTCGATCTTCCCGGTCTCCTCGTCCTTCTCGTACATCGGGAAGTCGACGACCCAGCAGAACCGGAAGACGCCCTCCTCGAAGTGCCCGGCGCGCTTGGCGGCCTCGACCCGGACCGCGCTCATGATCTTGGAGACCTCGCCGGACTCACCCGCGCCGAAGAAGATCGCGTGGCCGGGGGCGAGGGAGAGGCGCTCGGTGAGGACCTTGACGTTGTCCTCGGTGAGGAACTTGGCGATCGGGCCGCTCAGCGCGCCGTCCTCGCCGACCCGCACCCAGGCCAGGCCCTTGGCGCCCAGGCCCACGGCGTAGTCGCCGAGGCCGTCGAAGAACTTCCGCGACTGGCCGGCCGTGTCCGGCACCGGCAGGGCGCGCACGTGCTTGCCGGCGAACGCCTTGAAGTCGGAGTCCTCGAAGACGTCCGAGATGTCGCTCAGTTCGAGCTTGGCGCGCAGGTCGGGCTTGTCGTTGCCGTACTTGACCATCGACTCGCGGAAAGGGATCCGCGGGAAGGGCGAGGTGACCTCGCGGCCCTCGCCGAACTCGGTGAACAGCTCGGTCATGAGCTTCTCGATCGGCTGGAAGACGTCCTCCTGCTCGACGAAGCTCATCTCGACGTCGAGCTGGTAGAACTCGCCCGGCGAGCGGTCCGCGCGGGCGTCCTCGTCGCGGAAGCAGGGCGCGATCTGGAAGTAGCGGTCGAAGCCGGAGACCATCAGCAGCTGCTTGAACTGCTGCGGCGCCTGCGGCAGCGCGTAGAACTTGCCGGGGTTCAGCCGGGAGGGCACGACGAAGTCGCGGGCGCCCTCGGGGGAGGCCGCGGTGAGGATCGGCGTGGCCATCTCGTTGAAGCCGAGCGCGGTCATCTTGTGGCGGATGGCGGAGATGACCGCCGTACGCAGCATGATGTTGCGGTGCATGCGCTCGCGGCGCAGGTCGAGGAAGCGGTACTCCAGGCGCCGCTCCTCGTTGACGCCGTCCTCGGTGTTGATCGTGAAGGGCAGCGGGCCCGCCGCGCCCAGGATCTCGACCTCCGAGACCTCGATCTCGATCTCGCCGGTCGCGAGGTCCGGGTTCACGTTCTCCGCGCCGCGCGCCGAGACCGTACCGTCGATGCGGACGACGGTCTCCTTCGTGAGCTTGGACAGCTCCTCGTTCGCGGCGGTGCCGGGACGGGCGACGAGCTGGACGAGACCGTAGTGATCCCTCAGATCGATGAAGAGGATGCCGCCCAGGTCTCGGCGATTGTGCAGCCAGCCGCTCAGCCGGACGTCGGTGCCGACGTCAGAGGCGCGGAGCTCGCCGCAGGTGTGGGACCTGTACCGATGCATCGTCTTTCATCCAGTCTTCGCAACTCGGGGTCATGGTGGTTTGACAGCGCTGGTGTGTGACCGCCATAACCTTATCGCCCGCCGCTGAGGCCTCCTCATTGGCGTTTGCTCTACAGATGTTCATAAAGTGTGACAATGCGCACCGAGGAAGTCCTGGCCGCGATCGCGACCGGCATCTGGCGCTGGGACGACGCGACCGGCCGCGTCACCCTGGACGCCGAGGCGGCCCGGCTCCTCGGCCTGCCCGCGGAACCCGCCTCCCTCACCGCGTCGGGCGCGCGCTCCCACTTCCACCCCGTGGACTGGAACGAGATCCAGGGCATCGTCAGCCTCGCGGTCACGGAGGGGACCCTCGCCGAGGCCCGGCTGCGGATCATGAACGAGAAGGGCCGGGTGCTCCGTACCGTACGGGCGCGGTCCAAGCCGGTCGTCAGGACGCTGCCCGACGGGGTCCAGGTGTACGAGCTGATCGGCACCCTCCAGGAGGTCGCCGAGCCGCGTCCCGGCACCGCCATCGAGGGCGGCTCGATCACCGGGGACTGGCGCAGGTCCCGCGAGGCGTTCCTGCTCGACGCCGGGCGGGCGCTGGCGGAGGCCCGCTCCACGGCCGAGGTGCTGCGGGTCGCGTCGTCGCTGTCCATGCCGGGCTTCTCGCCGGACGGTCTCGCGGTGTTCAGCACCTCGCCGTCGCAGGAGCCGCTGCGGATCGTCGGCCTGCTCGGGAACACGCTGGCGGACGCGGACAACTTCGCCGGCCTGACGGTCGCCTCCGACTATCCGGCGTCCGAGGTGATCAGGACGGGCCGGGCGATCTACCTGCCGACGGCGGAGGCGTACAAGGAGCGTTACCCGGGCATATGGCCGCGCATCGAGCCGTTCGCGCGCAACTCCTGGGCCTTCTTGCCGCTGACCGTCGCGGGCCGCACGCTCGGCACGTGGATGGCCGCGTTCAAGAACCGCGTGGCGTTCTCGCCGGACGAGCGCTCCGTACTGAACACGGTCGCGCGGATGCTGGCGCAGGCGCTGGCGCGCGCGGGGGTCACCGAGAGCGAGCGCGAGCTGTCGCTGGGGCTCCAGCGCTCGATGATGCCGACGCTGAACACGGACATCCCGGGGATGTCGGTGGCGGCGCGGTACGTGCCGACCGGCGGCGGGCTCCAGGTCGGCGGCGACTGGTACGACATGATCCCGCTGCCGGGCGGCACGACCGAGGCGGAGGGGCGGGGCAGCGGGCGGTTCGCGCTGGTCATCGGGGACGTACAAGGGCATGACGTACGGGCGGCGGGGCTGATGGGGCAGCTGCGGATCGCGCTGCGCGCGTACGCGGCGGAGGGGCACCGGCCCGACGCCGTGCTGTCGCGGGCGTCGCGGTTCCTCGCGGGGATGCGGCAGTTCCCGGGGCCGGACAGCGACGGAGGTACGGGGGCGGTGGCGCCGTACACCGTGGCCGGGGACGATTCCGCGGACTCCACCATGACCGACGAGGAGTACGAGAAGACAGGCCCGCGCTTCGCCACCTGCCTGTACATGGAGGTCGACCCGGAGAACGGGACGCTGGAGATCGCGCGGGCGGGGCATCTGGACCCGGTGTTCCGCATGCCGGACGGGACGGCGTTCATCCGGCAGACGGCGGGCGGGCTGCCTCTGGGCATCGAGGCGGACTCCGACTATCCGACGACGCAGATCACGCTCCAGCCGGGGGAGCTGCTGATGCTCTGCACGGACGGGCTCGTCGAGACGGGCGGCCACGACCTGGCGACCGGCTGGGACCGGCTGCGGCCGGTGCTGGAGGGGGACACGGGCTCGTCCCTGGAAGAGCTGGCGGACGCGCTGATGGGCGTGGTGCACGGCCCCGGCTCCCACTACATGACCGGGCCGCTGCCGGAGCACCGGGAGGACGACATCGCGCTCGTCCTGCTCGCGAGGGACGGCTCGCAGCCCCGCGCCGACCGGCAGCCGCCGCCGCGGCGCACGGCGCTGACGATCGCGCAGGCGGAGCCGGAGCGGATCGCGGGGGCGCGGCGGCAGCTGCGGGACCTGCTGCACGACTGGTCGGACGACGAGCAGGTCGACGCGGCGGTGCTGATGGTCTCGGAGATGGTCACGAACGTCCTGGTCCACACGGACGGGGACGCGCTGCTGGTCGCCGAGGCGGCGGGCGAACGCGGCGATCGCCGCCTGCGGGTGGAGGTGGCGGACGTGAACGACGAACTTCCGCATCGGCGGCGGCCGGGCGAACTCGCCTCCAGTGGGCGTGGGCTGGTGCTGATGGAGGTGCTGGCGGACGCGTGGGGGGTGAATCCGCGGGGGGAGGGGAAGTCGATCTGGTTCGAGCTGTACGAGTCGGAGGACCACGAGCCCGACGACTCCCTGCCGGGACGGACGCGTGACGTGGGGGCGCCTGAGGCGGGCGGGCCTGAGGCCTGAAGCGGCGGGGCGCCTGGCGTGGGTGCCCCTGACGCCTGACGCGGCCTGCGGCCTGCCTTGTCCTCAATCGCCGGACGGGCTTGATGGGCCCACCCTGACCGGACGCGGCCGACGTCCACGCCTTGTCCTCAAGCGCCGGACGGGCTGGGCAGGGCCCCTGCGTCACCGGGTCCGCCGACTCCCGGCCCGGCTGGACGCGGAACGCGGCCTGCGGCCGCGCTTTGTCCTCAATCGCCGGACGGGCTTGATTCGCCCGCCCCGCGTCAGCGGCTCCGCCGGGCCCCCCGCCCCCACCTGAACCACCCACGCCACCGCTCCCACCACCCCGAGCCACCGAACCCACGCGAACGTGCGGATTCACGACCCGGGACGGCCCCATCAAGCCCGTCCGGCGCTTGAGGACCAAGCGCGGCCGCAGGCCACGCCGGCCCACCCGCAGACCCACCACCCAGCCCAGCCACACCAAGCCCGTCCGGCGATTGAGGACAAGGCAAGGCCGCAGGCCACGCCGGCCCACCCGCAGACCCACCACCCGGGTCGGCCACTCCAAGCCCGTCCGGCGATTGAGGACAAGGCAAGGCCGCAGGCCACGCCGGCCCACCCGCAGACCCACCACCCGGGTCGGCCACTCCAAGCCCGTCCGGCGATTGAGGACAAGGCAAGGCCGCAGGCCGCGCCGGCTCACCTGCGGATTCACGATCCGGGGCACCCATATCAAGCCCGTCCGGCGATTGAGGACCAAGCGTGGCCGCAGGTTGCGGCACATCGCCCGGCGCAGTCGGGTCGTCAGGGGCCTCCGGGGGAGGCGGACCGCTTCCGCCAGGGGTGTCGGGGCCCCCCGGAGGCGGGCCGCCCGGGCCCATGCGGAGGCGGGCCTCCGACAAGACCCCCAGCGCCGCCGCGGTCAGCGGCACCGCCAACAGCGTCCCCAGAATCCCCGCCGTCCCCGCCCCCGCGGTAATCGCCAGGAGGATCACCGCCGGGTGCATCTGGACCGTACGGCTCTGGATCAGGGGCTGGAGCAGGTGCCCCTCCACCGCCTCCACCACGATCAGCACCGCCAGCACCCACAGCCCGATGACAAAGCCGCGGTCGGCGATCGCGACCAGGACGGCGACCGAGCCGGAGAGCAGCGCGCCGACAAAAGGGATGTACGCCCCGACGAAGACGAGCGCACCGAGCCCGATGGCCCCGGGCACCCGCAGGATCAGCAGCCCGGCGGTAATGCAGACGGCATCGATAAGGGCGATGAGCGTCGTCCCGTGCATGAACCCCGACACCGCCCGGAACGCGTGCCGGGCCATCGCCTCGACCGTCTCCCCCGTCGACGCCGGCGCCAGCGAGCGGAACGCCCGCGCGATCCGCCCCCCGTCCCGCAGGAAGAAGAAGATCAGGAGCAGCGCCAGCACCGCCGTGGCGATCAGTTCCGCCACCAGGCTGATCCCGTTGACCACCTCGGACGCCGCCGTCGCCCCGTACCGCGAGAGCAGCGACTTCGCGTTCTTCGCGAGGTCGTCCAGCGACGCCCCCGCGAACCCGAAGTGCTCCGACAGCGTCTTCGCCGCGTCCCGCACCGACGCGACGATCTGGTTCCCGTTGTCGACCAGCGCGTTGACGACGATGTACCCCGCGCCGCCGACCACCACCACGACACACAGGCACGTGAGAAAGGCCGCGACCGACCGGTTCACCTTCAGCCGGACGAGCCACCCGTACACAGGGCCCAGCAGCGCCGTACCGAGAATGGCCAGCAGCACCGGCGTCACGACCGCCTTGAGCGTCAGCGACAGCCAGATCACCACCGCCCCCACCGCGGCGGCCAGCACGATCACCCCGCACCAGGCGGCGAACCGCGAGGCACCCCGGGGCAGCAGCGGCGACGGCGAGGGCATCTTCACCCGCCCACCCGACCACGCCGGCCCCCGGTCCGGCGGCCTGACGCGCCCGCCGCACCGGAGGCCGGTGGACCCTGCTTACTGCACGTGCGGGACCGGCACGGTCCCCAGCCGCCCCGCCTGGAAGTCGTCGAACGCCTGCTTCAGCTCCGCCTGGCTGTTCATCACGAACGGCCCGTAGTGCGCCATCGGCTCACGGATCGGACGCCCGCCGAGCAGCACGACCTCCAGATCCGGCGTGTTCGAGTCCTGCGACTCGTCCGCCCGTACGGTCAGCGAGCCGCCCGCCCCGAACACCGCGGTCTGCCCGGTGTGGACCGGCCGCCGGTCCGTACCGACCGCGCCGCGCCCCGCGAGCACGTACGCGATCCCGTTGAAGTCCTCGCGCCACGGCAGCGTGACCTCCGCGCCGGGCCGCAGCGTCGCGTGGACCATCGTGATCGGCGTGTGCGTGATGCCGGGTCCCTCGTGGCCGTCCACCTCACCCGCGATCACCCGCAGCAGCGCACCGCCGTCGTGCGAGGTCAGCAGCTGCACCTGGCCGCCGCGGATGTCCTGGTAGCGGGGGTTCATCATCTTGTCCGCCGCCGGCAGGTTCACCCACAGCTGGAGGCCGTGGAACAGCCCGCCCGACAGCACGAGCGACTCCGGCGGGGTCTCGATGTGCAGCAGGCCGGAGCCCGCCGTCATCCACTGGGTGTCGCCGTTCATGATCGTCCCGCCGCCACCGTTGCTGTCCTGGTGGATGAAGGTGCCGTCGATGATGTACGTGACGGTCTCGAAGCCGCGGTGCGGGTGCCACGGGGTGCCTTTCGGCTCCCCGGGTTGATAGTCCACCTCACCCATCTGGTCCATCATGATGAACGGGTCGAGATGGGTGTAGTTGATCCCCGCGAACGCGCGGCGCACCGGGAAGCCCTCTCCCTCGAAGCCGCCGGGCGCCGTCGAGACGGCGAGCACGGGACGGGCCACGGCGTCGGCGGGGGCAGCGACGCGCGGCAGGGTCAGCGGGTTTTCGACGGTCACTGCGGGCATGAGGTCCTCCTCGATGATGTCAACGCTCAATTTAGTTGAACGGTGAACATCTGGCAAGGCACGCTTCATTCCCGGGCCCTCGCGCCCGGCCGTCGCGGCCCTGTCGCCGGGTACGCGAGAGGGCCCGTACCTCTCGGTACGAGCCCTCGGCAGAACCGAAGCCCTCAGCCGTACATCCGCCTCATCGCGAAGTCCACCATCTGCTCGACCGCCTTCGCGTCGAACACCATCCGGTGGTCCCCCTCCATGTCGAGCACGAAGCCGTACCCCGTCGGCAGCAGGTCGATCACCTCCGCGCCCGTGATCACGAAGTACTTCGACTCCTTGCCCGCGTACCGGCGCAGCTCCTTGAGCGTGCTGAACATCGGGATCACCGGCTGCTGCGTGTTGTGCAGCGCCAGGAACCCCGGGTTGTCGCCGCGCGGACAGTAGACCTTCGACGTCGCGAAGATCTGCTGGAAGTCCTCGGCCGACAGCGACCCGGTCGTGAACGCCCGCACGGCGTCACCCAGCGACGGAGGCGATGGTTCCGGATACAGGGGCTGCTCGCCGTACCCGCCGACACCGACACCGCCCATCGGCTGCTGCGGCTGCTGCTGCGGGTGCGCGTACTGCTGCTGAGCGCCCGGGGTCTGGTCGTAGCCGTACATGACCGCAAGAGTACTGAGAATCAGCGCCCGCAGGGGCCCGGTCCGCCTCTGGATGCCCCTCGATGCTCCCCGGCGCCTCCCCGATGCCCCTGGACGCCCCCGAGCGCCCCCCGGTCGGCCTCGTCACAGAAGTCCGGACGGGGTTGCATCTTATTACCCATGGGTAGCATCATCGGAGCTACCAACTGGTACCTGTCTGAGGAATCCGCCTCCCCGAGCCTTACGGAGCAGTCGCCATGGGGCACTACAAGTCGAATCTCCGCGACATCGAGTTCAACCTCTTCGAGGTCCTCGGGCGCGACAAGCTCTACGGCACGGGTCTGTTCGCGGAGATGGACGTGGACACGGCCAAGACCATCCTCGGCGAGATCGCCCGCCTGGCGGAGAACGATCTGGCCGCGTCCTTCGCCGAGGGCGACCGCACCCCGCCCGTCTTCGACCCGGAGACCCACACCGCCCCGGTCCCCGCGGCCTTCAAGAAGAGCTACCAGGCGTTGATGGACGCCGAGTACTGGCGGCTGGGCCTGCCCGAGGAGATCGGCGGCACGACCGCCCCCCGCTCCCTGATCTGGGCGTACGCGGAGCTGGTGCTCGGCGCCAACCCGGCGGTGTGGATGTACACGTCGGGCCCGGCCTTCGCCGGCATCCTCTTCGAGGAGGGCAACGAGGCCCAGAAGAAGGTCGCCGCGCTCGCGGTCGAGCGGCAGTGGGGCTCCACGATGGTCCTCACCGAGCCGGACGCGGGCTCGGACGTCGGCGCGGGCCGCACGAAGGCCGTCCAGCAGGACGACGGCACGTGGCACATCGAGGGCGTGAAGCGCTTCATCACGTCCGGCGAGCACGACATGTCGGAGAACATCCTCCACTACGTCCTCGCCCGCCCCGAGGGCGCGGGACCCGGCACGAAGGGCCTGTCCCTCTTCCTCGTACCGAAGTACGAGTTCGACTGGGAAACCGGCGAGCTGGGCGAGCGCAACGGCGTGAAGGCCACGAACGTCGAGCACAAGATGGGCCTCAAGGCGTCCAACACGTGCGAGATGACCTTCGGCGACGGCCGCCCCGCGCGGGGCTGGCTCATCGGGGACAAGCACGACGGCATCCGCCAGATGTTCCGCATCATCGAGTTCGCCCGGATGATGGTCGGTACGAAGGCCATCGCCACGCTCTCCACCGGCTACCTGAACGCGCTGGAGTACGCCAAGGAGCGCGTCCAGGGCCCCGACCTCGCGCAGTTCATGGACAAGGCCGCGCCCAAGGTCACCATCACGCACCACCCCGACGTGCGCCGCTCGCTCATGACGCAGAAGGCGTACGCGGAAGGCATGCGCGCCCTCGTCATGTACACCGCGTCGGTGCAGGACGAGATCGCCCTCAAGGAGGCCGCGGGCGAGGACGTCAAGGCGCTCGCCGGGCTCAACGACCTGCTGCTGCCCATCGTCAAGGGGTACGGCTCCGAGCGGTCGTACGAACAGCTCGCGCAGTCGCTCCAGACGTTCGGCGGCTCGGGCTACCTCCAGGAGTACCCGGTCGAGCAGTACATCCGGGACGCCAAGATCGACACCCTCTACGAGGGCACCACCGCCATCCAGGGCCAGGACTTCTTCTTCCGGAAGATCGTCCGCGACCAGGGGCAGGCGCTGAACACCCTCGCCGAGGAGATCAAGAAGTTCCTCGCCGTCTCCACGGGCGGTACGGACCTGGCGCCGGCCAGGGACGCGCTCGCCAAGGCCGCCGTCGACCTGGAGGCGATCGTCGGCCGGATGCTGGCGGACCTCACCGCCACCGGCGAGGACGTCAGGAACATCTACAAGGTCGGGCTCAACACCACACGCCTGCTGATGGTCTCGGGTGACGTGGTCGTCGCGTACCTGCTGCTGCGCGGCGCGGCCGTCGCGGCGGAGAAGCTGGAGACGGCGGCGGCGAAGGACGTGGCGTTCTACCAGGGCAAGATCGCGGCGGCGAAGTTCTTCGCGGCGAACGTGCTGCCCGGGGTGTCGGCGCAGCGCACACTCGCGGAGTCGGTGGACAACTCGCTGATGGAGCTGCCCGAGTCGGCGTTCTGAGCGCATCCGGGCACACCAGGCAGGCCGACCGCTGGACGCCTCCCCCCGGGGAGGCGTCCAGCGGCGCGTCCGGGTCCTCCGGCCGCTCACGACCGGCTCCCCGCCCCCGTACCCACCCCGCATTCTCCCCGTAACAACCTGGGGCGATCCCACTGTCACGCCCCGTCGTTATGGTGAACCCCATGAGCACTTCCGCCCGCTTCGACCGCGGCCACACCGACGACCTCATGTCCTTCCTCGCGGCCAGCCCCTCGCCGTACCACGCGGTGGCCAACGCTGCGGAGCGGTTGGAGAAGGCCGGGTTTCGGCAGGTGGCGGAGACGGACGCCTGGGACGGGACGACGGGCGGGAAGTTCGTCCTGCGCGGTGGCGCGATCATCGCCTGGTTCGTACCGGAGGACGCCCGTCCGCACACCCCGTTCCGGATCGTCGGCGCGCACACCGACTCGCCGAACCTGCGGGTCAAGCCCCTTCCCGACACCGGTTCGTACGGCTGGCGGCAGATCGCCGTCGAGATCTACGGCGGGACGCTGCTCAACACCTGGCTCGACCGCGACCTCGGACTGGCGGGCCGTATCACCCTGCGCGACGGCTCGAACCGGCTCGTGAACGTCGACCGCGCGCTGCTGCGGGTCCCCCAACTCGCCGTCCACCTGGACCGGTCGGTGAACACGGAGGGCCTCAAGCTCGACAGACAGCGCCACATGCAGCCGATCTGGGGGCTCGGCGAGCCCGAGGAGGGCGACCTGATCCGTTTCGTGGCGGAGGAGACCGGCGTCGAGGCCGACGACATCACCGGCTGGGACCTCATGCCGCACGCCATCGAGCGCCCCTCGTACCTGGGCCGCGACGAGGAGCTGGTGGCGGGACCCCGGATGGACAACCTCCTGTCCGTGCACGCTGCGACGGCGGCCCTGGCCGCGGTCGCCGGCCCCGGCGGCGGCGTCCTCCCCCACATCCCCGTCCTCGCCGCCTTCGACCACGAGGAGAACGGCTCACAGTCGGACACCGGCGCGGACGGCCCGCTGCTGGGTACGGTGCTGGAGCGCTCGGTGCTCTCCCGGGGCGGTACGTACGAGGACCGCGCGCGGGCCTTCGCCGGTACGGTCTGCCTGTCGTCGGACACGGGCCACGCCGTGCACCCCAACTACGGCGACCGCCACGACCCGACGCACCGGCCGCGCCCCAACGGCGGCCCGATCCTCAAGGTCAACGTCAACATGCGCTACGCGACGGACGGCAGCGGCCGGGCGGTGTTCGCGGCTGCCTGTGAGAAGGCGGGGGTGCCGTGGCAGTCGTTCGTCTCCAACAACTCGATGCCGTGCGGCACGACGATCGGCCCGATCACCGCAGCCCGGCACGGCATCCAGACGGTCGACATCGGCGTGGCGATCCTGTCGATGCACAGCGCCCGCGAACTGTGCGGCGCGGACGACCCGTACATGCTGGCCAACACGCTGGTCGCCTTCCTGGAGGGCTGAGCGAGGACCGAGCCCGGGAGCCCCTCCCCGCAAGACGAACTTCCGCCTCCCGCATGGCTGTTCCGGACCG
This sequence comes from Streptomyces sp. NBC_01317, assembly GCF_035961655.1. Taxonomy (NCBI): domain Bacteria; kingdom Bacillati; phylum Actinomycetota; class Actinomycetes; order Kitasatosporales; family Streptomycetaceae; genus Streptomyces; species Streptomyces sp. NBC_01317. Next base: position 4,135,016 of record NZ_CP108393.1, read on the forward strand.
GGGTACCCGAGGCACAGGCCCGGAACGGCCAACTGTCAACGGTCAACAGGAGGCGGAATTCATGGGCATCGGTGGATGTATCGGACTCATCGGCGTAGGAGCCATCCTCACGTTCGCGACCGACTGGCACTCCGACAGCGTGAACGTCGACCTGGTCGGCCTGATCATGATGGCGGTGGGCATCATCGGCATAGCCACCTTCACCAGCATCGCCCGCCGCAGGCGCGCCGTGGTCGCCCCCACGGTGGTCCAACAGGACGACCGCAGGGGCTTCTGACCCAGGCCCCTGGCTCGGGGGCGGCTGTGGCCAAGCCCCCAGCGCCTATCCGGGCGCACCGCTCCGGCTCCGAGCGCTCCCGGTGGTTGTCGCCGCCTGACCCCACAGACAGCCACGCGTCGCTCGGACACGCCCCGCCGGTACTTCGTCGGCGGGGCGTGTCTGTGTGCAGGGAGAGCGGCCGAGGCCCCGAAAGCGGACGACGTCGACGCCGCCACCGAGGTCAGAGAAGCGCCCTGGTGACCCGCTGCTTCAGCCGCTCGTCGATGAGGCTTTCCACCGTGCGCCACATGGCGTCGGTGACCTCTTCGGTCTGCAGTTCGCCGATGTCGGCGGTGGTACGGAAAAGGAATCGGAAGTCGAAGTGCTGGTGGGCGGGCTCGTCCTTGGCGGGGTTGGCGTCGATGGGGTGGACGTCGATGTGCAGCGGGGTCTCGCTGTGCGGGGTGACGGCGTAGGGCGGGATGCCGGTCTCTTCGGCGAGTTCACGGCCGGCGGTTTGCAGGAGCGTGTGGTCGGAGGACTCGATGTGGCCGCCGGGCAGCAGCCATGTCCCGGTGGCGTTGTGGAGGATGTGCAGGACACGGCCGTCGCGGCCGACGAGGATCGCGCCTGCCGTGACGTGTCCCGGCAGGGACTCACGGCTGGTGAGGTCGTCGCCGCTGTCGAGGAGGCCCTGAACGATGTCGATCTCGTGCTTGTCCTCGGGGTGCTGGTCGAGGTACGCGGTGAGGGTGGTGCGGATGTGGTTGGCCGTGATGGGCATGGTGATCACCTGTTGAAGTAGGAGAGCCAGGTCGCCGCGATGGCCTCGCGGTCGGATGCGGGGACCTCGTGGATGCCAGGTGCGAGATCTCTGCGGGTGAGCATCCTGATCGCGGCGAGGATTTCGGCCTGGATCAGGAAGATGAACGGCCCAACGCTCGCGCCGTGGATGAAGTTGACCGCATTGCCGCCGTTGGCCAGATAGAAGTAATGGCCGATGGTTTGGAAGCGGGTGATGTGGTCGCCGACGACCGTGCGGGTGTAGACGTCCGGTAGGCCTGCGAGGTCGAGCTCGTCCTCGCTGGAGGTGACAGTGGCGACGTAGGCGCCATTGCGCAGGTGGGAAAAGTCTTCGCCGCGCAGGGAGACCGCGCCGGTCGCGCAGAGCACCAGGCCGGCACCGGTGAGCGCGCTCTCGCGGTCGCGGGCGACGGTGAAGCCCTGGGACAGGGCTTGGGTACGCCGTACGGGGTCGATGTCGAAGACGGTGACCTGAACACCCTTGGCATGCAGGAGCCGGGCGATGGAGGAGCCGAGCTTGCCGAAGCCGATCACGAGGGCGGGGCGACCATGGAGGATGTCGCCGCGGCCGCGCATGACGGCCTCGGTGGAGAACACGACGGACTGGCCGACGAGGTAGTCCTCGGGGTCCTTGAGCGGGGAGCGGGCCACCGAGATGACGGGGCAGCGCAGTTTGTCGAGAGCTTCGTAGCGGCGATGGCCGTTCTCGGTGTCCTCGACGACGCCGACCAGGCGTCCGGTGAAGTGGCTGTGGAGGTCGGTGAGGGTGGGGGCGAAGTAGCCGCCGACGTCGAGGAGGGAGATGGGTTCCCCGGCGGCCCGGGACTCGAAGTAGTCCAGCGCGGTGTCCGGGTCGGTGAACAGTTCGCGCGTCAGGGTGTCGACAGCGACGGTCCGCTCGGTCTCGCGCTGGGCAGCCGGGTGGACGGACTTCGGCTTGGGCAGCACAGCTGTGAGCCGGGACATCGCGGCAACGGCGCGGACGAATGCCGGGCGCTCGGACAACAGGTGGGTGATCAGGAACGAGGAGGTCAGCTCGTCGGGGGCGAACTGGGATGCGATCCGGGCGAAGTAGGCGTCCAGCCTCGCGCGTTCGAAGGTTTCCATGGCAGTTCCCTCTCATCCGTACAACCGGGGCCTTGCAGGAGGTTCCGGGCGGCACGCGAGACCACTGGCCGAAGCTTGGGGCCGGGGCGAGCACGCCGTAGACGTCCGGCAAGGCCAACGCGTCCAGGAGACCGATGAAGGCCACAGAATCGGCGTCGGCACTCGCCTCGCGGTCGGTGAAGACCCCGGACAGCTCAAGCTCGTGGCTGCGGCAGTACTCGGCGAGCGAGGCGACCAGCGCCGCCCGCCGGGTTTCGGAGACGCGCACCAGCCGCAGAAAACCGTAGACGACAGGCCCACTGACCGGGCGATGTTCCGTGAGGGGTTGCATGCGGGGGACCGTCCAGAGGGTCGGCACGTGGTGACGATCCTGAGCATGGAGGTTGCCGGACTTCCGGCCAATCACCCTCCGTTCTACTTCCGTTCCACTTTTGTCCCGCCCCTTACACGTGTCTGCTTCGATGACGGTGGAAGGGAGTGAGCGTGGCGACCGTGCACCACTGGACCGGCCTGGAGGCCAGGGCACTGCGTCTCGCCCTGCGCTTCAGTGTGCGGGCCTTTGCCGAGCACCTCGGCGTGGCCGTCGCGACGGTCTCGAAGTGGGAGAGCAAGCGTGCCGAAACCGAGCCCAGACCCGACACCCAGGCCATCCTCGACACGGCCCTAGGACGCGCGGACGCCCACGCCCACCTGCGCTTCGAGACACTCCTGTCCGAGATGGCGGGCACCGTGCAAGGCGCCGGACGGCGCGTCACCGCCGTCGGTCCCCGAGCCTGGGAGTACGAATCGTGGGCCGATGACCTGGACCGTGTCGTGGTCGCTCTCTCCCGTCAGAACTTCGTCTTCGCCGACAGCCTGCTCAGCCGCTGGTTGGTGCGGTTCAACGCCCAAAGACTGGATGAGAAGGGCCTGTACCTCTTCGCTCGCTCGACGGCGCTGCTCGGGGATCTCAAACGTGACCAAGGGGTGGTGCTCGGCCCACTCTCCGCCCAGCACTCCTACGTTGGAGCTCGCGCGGTCTTCACCCAGCTCGACATCCCGCGTCGTGTCGCCCAGCTCGACCTCTCCCTCGCGGTGATCACGGAAATGTCCGGCAGGCTGGAGGTTGCCGCCCGCCATTACGAAACGCTCGCGGTTGACGACCGGCTCTCCCGCCGGGACCGCGCCAGGGCCCGCCTGTGGGTGGGTACGGCGCTGAGCAAGAACGGTCGCCACGACTACGCGACCCGCGTCATGCGGGCCGCGACCCGCGACTTCGAGGACCTCACCGAACCCGACGACTGGTCGGTCGCTCACCAGAAACTCGCCCTCGCCCGCCGTGGCGCCGGCGACCTCACCCAAGCCCTGTACTTCATCGACATCGCCCGCAGCAGCGGGGCCACCGACTCTCCGATGCAACGCGTACGGCTGGACACCGCTCACGGCCACATCCTGCTCTCCGACGCGGCGACCCGGGATGATGGACACCACGTCCTCGATCGGGCCACCCGCGCGGCCGCGCAGTACGGACTCGTACACCAACTGCGCAGTATCGAGGGCGTCAAGGCCATGAACGAGGGGCCGACCGGGCCCCGGCGACGGTGACCAGGGAGAAACGTGTGAGAGACAACCAGCAGGCCATCACGGAGGACCAGTGGCGCCGGGCCGCGCTCATCTGGGACTACCACCAGATGCATCACCGGCTTCGGCCGGTCGACGTGGCGATCGGGCTGGGCAGCCACGACTTGGGCGTCGCCACCCACTCCGTCGAGTTGTACCGCGCCAGGCTGTTTCCGACTCTCGTTTTCACCGGCGGCAACAGCCCCACCACCGCCAAGGTCTTCCCGCGCGGTGAGGCCGTCCACTTCCGCGAGCACGCCATCGGCCTCGGCGTCCCCGCCGAGGCGATCCTGCTGGAACCGGAGGCCGGCAACACAGGGCAGAACATCACTCTCTCCCGAGAAGTCCTCGCCGCTGCCGGCATCACCCCGGCGACGGTGCTGCTGGTCTCCAAGCCCTACATGGAACGGCGGTCGTTCGCGACCGCCCGAAAGCTGTGGCCCGACGTCGAGATCCTCTGCGCGTCGGAGCCCCTGGAGTTCGATGACTACGTGAAGTCCATCGGCGACGAGAAGCTCGTCCTGGACATGCTCGTCGGCGACCTCCAGCGGGTCATCGAGTATCCGAAGCTCGGATTCGCCATCGAGCAGGAGGTCCCGGAGGACGTCCATGGAGCGTACGAATCCCTCATCCAGGATGGCTTCACCAGCCGTCTCATCTCTTCCTGACCTGCCCCGACCGGGCGGGCTGTGCGCAATTCACCAGCCCAATCTGTTCCCGAGACTGACCACACTGGCGAAGCTGTTCGCGGCGGACTACTGGATCGTCCTGGACGATGTGCAGTTCACCCGCCGCGACTACCAGCACCGAGCCCGCCTCGGTGCCCTCGATGGGCCGAACCGTTCGCAGTGGCTCACCGTTCCCACACGCCTTCCCCACGGACGGCCGACCCTGATCAGGGACGCGTTGATCGATGATCCGGACCGGACCCGCCGGAAGACCGCCGGGATGCTGCGGCAGCACTACGGAGGGAGCACACACTGGCCGGTACTCACACAGGCCATGGACCCCGTACTGAACGCCTTCGGCACCGGCAGGACCGCGATCGTCGCCAAGACCTCCACCCGCGTTCTGCTCGACATCCTCGGCTGGCAGGGCCAGATCCTCACAAGCAGCGATCTGCCTTCCCGCCCGGGACGCTCCCAGAGGCTCGCCGATCTCTCCGCCGTAACCGGAGCCCGCGCGTACGTGTGCGGGACCGGTGGCATGACCTACCTCGACCCGGCACCGTTCGCCGCCGACGGCATCGCCGTCGTACCGTTCCGGCCGCCGACGACCACCATGTGGTCCTCCAGCCGACGGCTCAGTGCCATGTGGGCGTTGGCGGCACTCGGCCCGCGAGATCTGGCCGCGTGCCTGCGGAGAGTTGCCTTGGATCACGGCCTTCTGCCGCCGCAGTGAACGCGATCAGGGCGCACCGTTGTGACCGCCCGGCTGACAACCCGCTCAGGCGCCCGTCTCCGGGTGGGCGGTGTCCATTCCGGCCAGGACCAGGGCGAGGCGGGAGGTGCCCTCGGTGGTCACGCGGACCGGGACGCCCCAGTCCTGTTGGTGGACGTGGCAGGCCGGGTATTCGTTCGACGGGTCGTCGTCGCAGGACGCTGCCATCGCGGAGACGTGCAGGACGCCTTCCGTGGCGGCGTCGGACAGGACCAGGGCGCGGTGGAGGTCCGTGCCGGCGCCGGAGCCGTCCGCCAGGAGTTCGGGCGGGGTCGCGGAGACGAGCAGGCGGGTCGACGGGCCGTAGCGGGTGTCGAGTTTCTGGCCGGACGGGGCCGTGAAGACGATGTCCAACCGGAGCGCCCCCGGGGCGACTTCGGTGGCCGCGCGCTGGGTGCGGTGGGCGACGGACTCGACCCGTACGGCCTCGTCGGGCAGCCGCAGCCGGGTCAGCCGGTGGCGTGCGGACTCCACCACGACGATGTCCTCGCCGACCAGCACGGCGGCGGAGGGCTCGCGCAGGTCCGTGGCGAGCGTCGTCACCTCACCCGTCGCCGGATCGAAGCGGCGCAGGGCGTGGTTGTACGTGTCCGAGACCGCGACGGAGCCGTCCGGTAGCGCGGTGACCCCCAACGGGTGCTGGAGCAGGGCCTGTTCGGCGGGGCCGTCGCGGTGGCCGAAGTCGAAGAGGCCGGTGCCGACCGCCGTGTGTACGGTGAAGTCCTCTGTTGCCGGAGTTCGTTCCACGTAGCGCAGCGCGCTCGTCTCCGAGTCCGCCGCCCACAGCCGGTCCCCGGCCGCCGCGAGCCCCGAAGGCTGCGCGAACCACGCCTCGGCGGCGGGGCCGTCCACCAGCCCCTCGTTCGTGGTGCCGGCCGCCACCTCGACGGTCCCGGTCGCCGGGTCGTACGTCCACAGCTGGTGCACGCCGGCCATCGCGATCCACACCCGGTCCGCCCACCACGCGACGTCCCACGGCGAGGAGAGGTCCACCTCCAGGGCGGGCCCCGAGGTCGGCGAGCCCTGCCACCACTGCCGCCCGGTCCCGGCGACGGTTTTGATCTCGCCACTGACCGGGTCGTACGTACGCAGCGCGTGGTTCACGGTGTCGGCGACGATCACCGTGCCGTCCGGCAGCAGCGCCAGCCCCTGTGGCTCGCTGAACGAATCCGGCCCGAACCCGCGCCCGCCGGTCCCGATCCGCCGTACGACGGTCTCGCCGTCCGGCTCCAGCTCGACCAGCTGGTGGCGGGTGGAGTCGGACACGAGGAAGTTCCCGCTCCCCGGCAGCACCACTGCCTTCCCGGGGAACCGCAGATCCGTGGCCACGGCCTCGGGCGCCACATACGGCCCGTCCCCGCGCCGCAGCGTCCCCTTGGCCGCGTGCTCCGCCTCCAGCTCCTCCACGAGCTTCTGGATGGCGTGCGCGTGCCCCTCGCCCGCGTGCTGCGCGACGACGTACCCCTCGGGATCGATCACGACCAGCGTCGGCCACGCCCGCACGGCGTACTGCTTCCAGGTCGCCAGCTCGGGGTCGTCCAGGACGGGGTGGTGCACCTCGTACCGCTCGACGGCGTCGACCACCGACTGGTGCTCGGCCTCGTGCACGAACTTCGGCGAGTGCACCCCGATGATCACCACCGTGTCCCGGTGCTTCTCCTCCAGCTCCCGCAGCTCGTCCAGGACGTGCAGGCAGTTGATGCAGCAGAACGTCCAGAAATCGAGAACGACGATACGTCCCCGCAGGTCGGCGAGGGTGTAAGAGGTGTCACCCGTATTCAGCCACCCACCCTTCCCGACCAGCTCGGGAGCGCGGACACGGACACGGCGCGGGGCCGGGGAAACATCGTTCATGTGTCAAGGGTGCCATTTAGGCCCGGGACCCTCTCGACCGGGAGGGCGGGTGCCGCTTACCTTCTCGGGATGCGAACTGGGGAGCTGCTCGGGACGGGCAGAAGCGCGGACGTGTACGCGTACGGCGAGGGGTGGGTGCTCCGGCGCTACCGGGTCGGGCTGGACGCCGGCCACGAGGCGGTGGTCATGGGGCATCTGCGGGAGCACGGCTATCCGGTGCCGCGCGTCCGGCCGCCCCGGCCCGAGGTGCCCCGGGAGCTGGTGATGGAGCGGCTGTCGGGGCCGACGATGCTGGAGACGCTGGTGCGCGGCGAGACGACTCCCGAGGCGATGGGTACGGAGCTGGCCGGGCTGCTGCGGCGGCTGCACGCGGTGCCGGCGCGGGTCGGGGCCCGGCCCGGGGACCGGGTGCTGCATCTCGACCTCCACCCCGACAACGTGATGCTCACGCCGGGCGGACCCATGGTGATCGACTGGAGCAACACCGAGGAGGGCGCGCCCGGCCTCGACCTGGCGATGTCCGCTCTCATCCTGGCGCAGGTCGCGGTGAGCGGCGCGCCCCTCGCCGGCGGCGCGGGGGCGGGGCTGGTGGCGCTGCTGCGGGCAGCGGGGCGGGTGGACGGGCCGGGCGAGTCCTTCGAGAGCCTCCTCCTGGACGTACAGGAGCGGCGCGCCGCCAATCCCACCCTCTCCGACGGGGAACGGGAACAGCTGGACGAGGCGGTGACTCTGCTGCGTCACCGGTACGACGCGGTGGTCCCCGGGTAGGCGTTCCGCATGAAATATCTCGTGCGCGACAAGATCTTCGCGATCGGCGACGACTACTGGATCGAGGACGAGGACGGCCGCAAGGCCTTCCTCGTCGACGGGAAGGCGATGCGGCTCCGCGACACGCTGGAGCTGAAGGACGCCGACGGACGCGTGCTGATCACGCTGCGGCAGAAGCTGGTCAGCCTGCGGGACACGATGACGCTGGAGCGGGACGGCGAGACGCTCGCGACCATCCGCAAGAAGCGGTTGTCGCTGCTGCGCAACCACTACCGGGTGAGCCTCGCCGACGGCTCCGGCCTGGAGGTCAGCGGCCGCATCCTGGACCGGGAGTTCGCGGTCGAGTACGACGGCGAGTTGCTGGCGGACATCTCGCGCCGCTGGCTGCGGGTACGGGAGACGTACGGCGTGGAGGTCGTACGGGACGACTCGGACCACGCCCTGCTCCTCGCGGTGGCGGTGTGCGTGATCCGGATGGCGGAGAAGGAGCGGGAGGACGGGTGACGGGGGACGGATGTCGGATGACGGGGGAAGAGTGACGGCGAACGGCTGAGGCTGCGGGCTGCGGGCTGCGGGCTGCGGGCTGCGGGCTGCGGGGCACGCTCAGTCGCGTACCGGCGGGACCGCCAGCCCCAGCCGCCGGTCCTTCAGCGCCGGGAACTCCTCGCGCGTCACCGCCACCCGCGCCAGGTCCAGGTCGACCGTCAGGACCTCCTCGCCGTCCCCCGCCTCGGCCAGCACCTCGCCCCACGGGTCCACGACCACGCTGTGCCCCGCCTGCTCCACGCCCGCATGGGTCCCCGCCGTCCCGCAGGCCAGGACGTACGACTGGTTCTCCACCGCGCGGGCCCGCGCCAGCAGCGACCAGTGCGCGCGCCGCCTCGCGGGCCAGCCGGCCGGGACGACGAGCACCTGCGCGCCCGCGTCGACCAGACCCCGGAAGAGTTCGGGGAAGCGCAGGTCGTAGCAGGTGGCGAGGCCGATCGTGGGGTCGCCGATCGTGGGGTCCGGGAGCGCCACGGTGACCAGCTCGGCGCCCGCGTCCATCAGCGTCGCCTCGCCCTTGTCGAAGCCGAAGCGGTGGATCTTGCGGTACGTACGGACCAGCTCGCCGGCGGGGGAGATCACCAGCGAGGTGTTGAACAGCCGGTCGGAACCCCCGTCCCGGACCCGCTCCACGATGGACCCCGCGTGCAGCCAGACCCCCGCGTCACGCGCCGCCGCCGACATCGCCTCGAACGTCGGCCCGTCCGGCGTTTCCGCCTCCACGGCAAAAAGTTCGTACGCGAATGCCCCCATGGGCCACAGTTCCGGCAGCACCACCAGGTCCGCGCCGCGCTGTTCACGTACCAGCGCCGCCACCCGCCGTCTGCGGGATTGGACCGATTCGTCCGGGTCTACTGCGATCTGGAGGAGAGAGGCGCGCACAGTACCACCGTCCTGGCATGAGAGCCGTCAACACGGGCCTACGATCGTCACACGAAAGCACTGCCGGGGTGCCATCGGGCAGCGTAACTTAGCTGCCGAGCCTCCCACGCAGCCCGCAGACCGCAGCCAGCAAGCAAGCCAGCCCGCGTACCGCAGAACCGCCGAGGGGTCCCGTGACCGTCCATCCCAGCCTTCAAAACTACGCCGATGCCTGGACCCACTCCATCGAGGCCATAGTCGAGCTGGTGCAGCCGCTCGTCGAGGGCGAATGGAACTGGCGCACACCGTGCCCCGCGTGGTCCGTACGCGATGTCGTCTCGCATGTCATCGGCATGGAATCTGAAATGCTCGGGGACCCACGTCCGATCCACTCCCTGCCGCGTGATCTCTACCATGTGCAGAACGAGTTCGCCCGGTACATGGAGATGCAGGTCGACGTGCGGCGGCACCACACCGCGCCGGAGATGACCGCCGAGCTGGAGTACACGATCATCCGCCGCAACCGTCAGCTGCGGAACGAGACCCGCTCGCCCGACACGATGGTCCGGGCCCCTCTCGGCAAGGAGCAGACCCTCGAAACCGCCCTGCGCGGGCGGGCGTTCGACGTCTGGGTCCATGAGCAGGATCTCCGTACGACCCTGAACCGGCCGGGCAACCTCGACTCCCCCGGCGCCCACGTGACCCGGGACGCGCTGCTGGCCGCGCTGCCGAAGGTCGTCGCCAAGGACGCGGGCCTGCCGCCCAATTCGGCGGTGGTCATCGATGTGCACGGCCCGCTGGAGTTCCTGCGGACGGTCCGGGTGGACGCGGACGGCCGCGGCTCGATCGACGGCTCGCCCTCGCTCGGCCCGCTGGTGACGCTGGCGCTGGACTGGGAGACGTACTACCGGCTGGCGTGCGGCCGGGTGCGGTACAACGCGGTGGCGGACCGCGTGAAGATCGACGGCGACCAGGAGCTGGCGGCCGCGATCCTGCGCGAGTTCGCGGTCACGCGCTAGCGGTTCGGGGCAGTCGGTCCGCGAGGCCCCGCACGCCTCACGCGGCCGCGGTCACGCCGGTACGTGCACGGCCTCCACCCGGCTCGCCACCAGCCGCTCCCGCTCCCGCCGTTGCGTACGCGCCCGCAAGCGCAGGATCTGCACCACCCCGAGCGCTTCGAGGACGAAGACGGACGAGAAGGCGATCCGGTAGTCGCCGTCGGTCGCGTCCAGCAGGACACCGACGGCGAGCAGCGTGAACATCGAGGCGACAAAACCGCCCATGTTGACGATTCCGGAGGCCGTGCCCTGACGCTCGGGCGGGTTCGCGGGGCGGGCGAAGTCGAAGCCGATCATCGACGCGGGGCCGCAGGCGCCGAGGACCACGCAGAGCGTGATCAGCAGCCACACCGGCGCGTGCGCGCCCGGGTACCCGAGGGTCGCCGCCCACAGCACCGCCGTCGCGCCGACCGTGCCCAGGGCGAGCGGGATCCTGGCCTCGTGGTGGCGGCCGATGACCTGCCCGTACACCAGCCCGACCACCATGTTGGAGAGCACGACGAGGGTCAGCAGTTCGCCGGCGGAGGCGCGGGACATGCCCTGTGCCTCCACCAGGAACGGCATGCCCCAGAGCAGCAGGAAGATCATCGCGGGGAACTGCCCGGTGAAGTGCACCCACAGCCCGAGGCGGGTGCCGGGCTCGCGCCAGGACTCGGCTATCTGCTCGCGTACGTAGGCCGTTCCGGCGTGCTGGGAGGGCGGCGGCTCGTGGCCCTCGGGGTGGTCCTTGAGGAACAGGAGCAGCAGCACGAGCACCACCACCCCCGCCAGGGAGCTGCCCGCGAAGGTCGTGGTCCAGCCGAGGCCGTGCAGGGTGCGGGAGATGAAGACGGTGGAGACGAGGTTGCCCGCCATCCCGAAGAACGCGGCGACCTGCGCGATCATCGGCCCGCGCCGGGCCGGGAACCACCGGGTGCCGAGCCGCAGGACGCTGATGAACGTCATCGCGTCGCCGCAGCCGAGCAGGGCGCGCGAGGCGAGAGCCGTGCCGTACGACGTCGAGAACGCGAAGCCCAGCTGGCCGACGGTGAAGAGGACCACGCCGAACGTCAGCATCCGCTTCGTGCCGACCCGGTCGACCAGGAGGCCGACGGGTATCTGCATGCCCGCGTACACGAGGAGTTGGAGGATCGAGAAGGTCGAGAGGGCGGAGGCGTTGACGTCGAAGCGGTCCGCCGCGTCGAGGCCGGCGACCCCCAGGCTCGTACGGAAGATGACGGCGACGAAGTAGACCGCGACGCCGATGCCCCAGACGCCCAGGGCGCGGCGCCCGCCCGGCGGGTCGCCCGGCAGGCCGACGGCGGCGGCGCTCACCTGTCCTCACCCCGGACCAGCACCTTGACGCGGCTCACATGGCGGCGGATGCTCCGCGCGGCGCCCTCGGCGTCGCCGGACCTGATGGCGTCGAGGAGTTCGGCGTGCTCCTCGATGCTCTTGGCGACCCGCTCGGGATGGGCCTCCAGCACGGCCACACCCATCCGCAACTGCCGGTCCCTGAGCTGGTCGTAGAGCTTCGACAGGATCTCGTTGCCCGCGTGGCGCACGATCTCCGCGTGGAAGCAGCGGTCGGTGACGGCGAAGGCCGCGAGGTCGCCGATCCTGGCCTTCTCGCGCTGCTCCTCCAGCACCTCCTCCAGCCGGGCGATGAGCCGGGCGGAGGCCGGTACCGCTTTCCGTACGGCGAACTCCTCGACCAGCAGGCGCGTTTCGACGACGTCGGCGATCTCCTGCACGGAGACAGCGAGGACCAGCGCGCCCTTCTTGGGGTAGAGCTTGATCAGCCCCTCCACCTCCAGCTTGAGCAGCGCTTCCCGGACGGGGGTACGGGACACCCCGACGGCCTCGGCGAGTTCGCCTTCGGTGAGGAGGGTGCCGCCCTCGTAGCGGCGGTCGAGGACGGCCTGCTTGAGGTGGCTGTAGACACGGTCGGCGGCGGGCGGCTGCTTGACGGGGGACTGGTCGACGGGGGCGGCGGAAGGCATGCGCACAGCTTAGATACAACAGAGGTGCAACAGAACCTCCGTCCGCATGGCGGACCGCGCACGGCCCCGGCCCCGTCGCCGCCCCCACCCGCCGCGTTCCGCCGAACACCAAACATTCGCAAACTCGTGCGCCTCGTACATCCCTCGGGGATGCTCAGGAGTCACACATCTGGACCCCTCTTTCAGGAGGGCCCGCACACTTCGTTTTTCAACGCATTCGCGAACTCGGAGCGTTTCCTTTGATATCCACCCTCCCGGGCATACGCAAGGCCGCCGTGGTCGCTCTCAGCGCCGGTCTCCTGCTGGCCGCCTCTCCCCTGGCCTCCTCCGCGCAGGCCGCCACCAAACCGACGGTCGGCGGCAAGGGCGCCTTCCTGCTGAACAACTCGTCCAGCGCCACGGTCTTCAGCAAGGCCCCTGACACCAAGCGCCAGATGGCCAGCACCACGAAGATCATGACGGCCGCCGTGGTGCTCAGCACCAAGGGCGTCGACCTCAACAAGAAGGTCACCGTCAAGCAGGCGTACCGCGACTACGTGACGAAGGAGGGCGCGAGCACCGCCGACCTGAGGACCGGCGACAAGGTGACGGTCCGCCAGCTCCTGTACGGGACGATGCTGCCCTCCGGCTGCGACGCGGCGTACGCGCTGGCCGACACGTACGGCACGGGAAGCACCGTCGCCGCCCGCAAGAAGTCGTTCATCTCGAAGATGAACGCGAAGGCCAAGTCGCTCGGCCTCAAGAACACCAAGTTCGACTCGTTCGACGGCATCTCGTCGGGCGGCAACAACTACACGACCCCGCGCGACCTCGCGAAGATCGCGCAGTACGCGATGAAGAACAGCAACTTCCGCGCCGTCGTGAAGGCGACGAAGTACGTGGCCCCCGCGACGACGAGCACGGGCAAGAAGCGCACGTACACCTGGTACAACACCAACAAGCTCCTCGGCTCCTACAAGGGCGCCATCGGCATCAAGACGGGCACCGGCACCGCCGCGGGCCCCTGCCTGGTCTTCGCCGCCACCCGTGGCAGCAAGACGCTGGTGGGTGTGGTCCTGAACGGCTCGGACCGTTACGCGGACGCCGCGAAGCTGCTCGACTACGGCTTCGGCACGAAGACCGCCAAGACAATGAAGCTGCGTACGCTGCCGGCCTCCGCCCAGCAGGACTGACCGCGCGGCACGGCTGATTGACTGGGGCGCCGATCCACTGATCGCGCACCGGTACGGGGGCGGGGCCACGGCGGTGGGCCCGCCCCCTCATGACGAAGAGGGATGACCGGAATGTCGAACGTATCCATCGTGCGGGCGGACGAGGCCGACGCGGACGAGGTGACGTCGGTCCTCTCGGCCGGGTTCCACCAGGACCCCGTGAGCGGCTGGCTCTTCCCGGACGAGGCCGACCGCGTACGGCTGCACCCGGCGTTCTTCCGCCCCTTCGTGGAGCTGACGCTCGCCGAGGGCGCGATCTGGACGACCCCCGACCGCGCGGCCGTGGCGCTCTGGCTGCCGGTCGACGTCACGGCGCACGGCGACGAGCCGGACCTCAGGTCGCTGTACGAGCCCACGCTCGGCGCGTACCACGCGGAGCGGATCGGGGCGTTCGACGCGCGCTCCTCGGCCAACCACCCGACCCACACGAACCACCAGTACCTGCCGTTCGTCGCCGTACGGCCGGAGCGGCTGGGCGAGGGGCTCGGTACGGCCCTGCTGACCGACCGCCTCGACGACCTCGACCGGCAGGGCGTGCCGTCGTACCTGGAGGCGAGCAACGAGCGCAGCGCGAAACTGTACGCGCGCCTGGGCTACGCCCACTTGGACGTCACCACCGATCTGCCGGACGGGCCGACGCTGTACCCGATGTGGCGAGATCCGGCGCGATCCGGCGCGCTGAGAAGCTGACGCGCCGACGAACCGAACGCATACGGACAGCGGGCCGCGGACGTCGAACGTCCGCGGCCCGCCTGTGTTCCGGTGCCGTCAGGCCCAGGTGATCAGCCTCTTCGGCTGTTCCAGGATCGCGGCGATGTCCGCCAGGACCTTGGAGCCCAACTCGCCGTCGATCAGGCGGTGGTCGAAGGACAGCGCCAGGGTGGTCACCTGGCGGGCCTTGACCTTGCCCTTGTGCACCCAGGGCTGGAGCTTGATCGCGCCGACGGCGAGGATCGCCGACTCGCCCGGGTTGAGGATCGGCGTACCGGTGTCCACGCCGAAGACCCCGACGTTGGTGATGGTCACGGTGCCGCCCTGCATCGCCACCGGCGTCGTCCGGCCCTCGCGGGCCGTGGACACCAGGTCGCCCAGCGCGGCGGCCAGTTGGGGCAGGGTCTTGTCGTGCGCGTCCTTGATGTTCGGGACGAGCAGACCGCGCGGGGTCGCGGCGGCGATGCCCAGGTTCACGTAGTGCTTGACCACGATCTCCTGGCGCGCCTCGTCCCAGGTCGCGTTCACCTCGGGGTGGCGCCTGATCGCGACCAGCAGGGCCTTGGCGATGAGGAGCAGCGGGTTGACCCGCACGCCCGCCATCTCCCTGTCGGCCTTCAGCTCCTCGACCAGCTTCATCGTGCGGGTCACGTCGACGGTGACGAACTCCGTGACGTGCGGCGCGGTGAACGCGCTGCCCACCATCGCCGCCGCCGTGGCCTTCCGTACCCCCTTGACGGGGATACGGGTCTCCCGCGCGCCGGCCGCCGGGACGGGGGGCGCCACAGGAGCGGTCGCGGGTACGGGGGCGGGCGCCTGGACGGGCTCGGCCGGCGCGGTCGCCGCGTGGACGTCCTCGCGGGTGATCACCCCGTCCGGGCCGGTCGGGGTGATCGTCGCCAGGTCCACGCCGAGGTCCTTGGCGAGCTTGCGCACGGGCGGCTTGGCCAGCGGCCGGGTCCGCGCGGGCTCCTGGACCGGTACGGCCGGTGCGGTCGCGTATCCGTTCATCTCCGCCTGTACGGCGGCTGCCGCCGCCCCCTGCTCGGGGACGGACGCGGCGGGGCCCCTGCGGGCGCGGCGCTTGGTGGACGCCTCGGCGACGCCGTACCCGACGAGGACGGGCGTACGACCGGCGGAGGCGGCCGTACCGGTCCCGGCGGAACCGGAACCGGAACCGGAACCGGAAGAGGAAGAGGACGAGGACGAGGCACCCGAGCCCCCGTCAGAAGCGGGCGCCGGAGCCTCCGGAGCCGGCGGGGCCACCGGCTCCGCCCCCCCGCTCCCCGGCGCCACGTCCACCGTGATGATGGACTCCCCGACGTCGACGGTCGTGCCCTCGGCGAAGCGCAGCTCGTGCACCACCCCGTCGTACGGGATGGGCAGTTCGACCGCCGCCTTCGCGGTCTCGACCTCGCACACCACCTGGCCGTCGGTGACGACGTCACCGGGCTGTACGTACCACTTGAGGATCTCGGCCTCGGTGAGTCCCTCGCCCACGTCGGGCATCTTGAACTCGCGATAGCGCGTGGACGTGTCAGCAGTCATGGTCACGGCACTCCTCAGTACGCGAGCGAGCGGTCGACGGCGTCGAGCACCCGGTCCAGGCCCGGGAGGTACTCGTCCTCCAGGCGGGCCGGCGGATACGGCGCGTGGAAGCCGCCGACGCGCAGCACCGGGGCCTCCAGCTGGTAGAAACACCGCTCCGTGATCCGAGCGGCGATCTCCGCGCCCGAGCCGTAGAACACCGGCGCCTCGTGCACGACCACCAGCCGGCCGGTCTTCTCCACCGACGTCTGGACGGTGTCGAAGTCGATCGGGGAGATCGACCGCAGGTCCAGGACCTCCAGCGACTTGCCCTCCTCGGCCGCCGCCGCGGCGGCCTCCAGGCAGACCTTCACCATCGGGCCGTACGCCGCCAGGGTGAGGTCGGAGCCGCTGAGCGCGACCCGCGCCTTGTGCAGCGGGCCCGGGATGGCCTCGGGGTCGACCTCGCTCTTGTCCCAGTAGCGCCGCTTCGGCTCGAAGAAGATCACCGGGTCGTCGCTGAGGATGGCCTGCTGCATCATCCAGTACGCGTCCGACGACGTCGACGGCGAGACGATCTTCAACCCGGCGACGTGCGCGAAGAGCGCCTCGGGGGACTCCGAGTGGTGCTCGACCGCGCCGATGCCACCCCCGTACGGGATGCGGATCACGACGGGCATCTTGATCTTGCCGAGCGCGCGGGCGTGCATCTTCGCGAGCTGCGTGACGATCTGGTCGTACGCGGGGAAGACGAATCCGTCGAACTGGATCTCGACGACCGGGCGGTAGCCGCGCAGCGCGAGGCCGATCGCCGTGCCGACGATGCCCGACTCGGCGAGCGGGGTGTCGATGACCCGGCCCTCGCCGAAGTCCTTCTGGAGCCCGTCCGTCACCCGGAAGACCCCGCCGAGCTTTCCGACGTCCTCGCCCATGATCAGGACCTTGGGATCGGTCTCCAGGGCCTTGCGCAGCGATTCGTTGATCGCCTTCGCGAGAGGAAGCTTCTGTACGGCCATGATCACTTACCCCCCTCGGCGGAGTCGGCTGAATCGGCGAACGACGCCTGGTACGCGGCGAACTGCGCGCGCTCCTCGTCCACGAGCGCGCTCCCGTCCGCGTACACATGGTCGAAGATCGCCAGACGGTCGGGGTCCGGCATGGCCCGTACGGCCTCACGCACCCGCTTGCCGAGCGCCTCGCTCTCCTCCTCCAGACCGGTGAAGTACGCCTCGTCGGCGTGCCCCTCCCGCTCCAGGAGGCGGCGCAGCCGCAGGATCGGGTCCTTGGCCCGCCAGGACTCCGTCTCCTCGTCGGCGCGGTACTTGGTCGGGTCGTCGGACGTGGTGTGGGCGCCCATCCGGTACGTGAACGCCTCGACCAGCATCGGCCCCTCGCCCCGGCGCGCCCGCTCCAGCGCGGAGCGGGTCACCGCCAGACAGGCCAGGACGTCGTTGCCGTCGACCCGGACGCCGGGGAAGCCGTACCCCTGCGCGCGCTGGTAGAGCGGCACCCGCATCTGCTTCTCGGTGGGCTCGGAGATCGCCCACTGGTTGTTCTGGCAGAAGAAGACGACCGGGGCGTTGTAGACCGCGGCGAAGGTGAACGACTCCGCGACGTCGCCCTGGCTGGAGGCGCCGTCGCCGAAGTAGGCGATCACGGCGCTGTCGGCGCCGTCCTTCGCCACCCCCATGGCGTAACCGACGGCGTGCAGGGTCTGCGAGCCGATGACGATCGTGTACAGGTGGAAGTTGTTGGTGCCCGGGTCCCAGCCACCGTGGTTCACGCCGCGGAACATGCCGAGCAGGTTGGTCGGGTCGACTCCCCGGACCCAGGCCACCCCGTGCTCACGGTAGGTGGGGAAGACGTAGTCGTCGTCGTGCAGGGCGCGGCCCGAGCCGATCTGGGCGGCCTCCTGCCCCAGCAGCGACGCCCACAGCCCGAGCTCTCCCTGGCGCTGGAGCGAGGTGGCCTCGGCGTCGAAGCGCCGGGTCAGCACCATGTCCCGGTACAGGCCCCGCAGCTCCTCGGGGGTCAGGTCGATCTCGTATTCCGGGTGCTCCACGCGCTCACCCTCAGGGGTGAGCAGCTGTACGAGCTGGGGCTCGGAACTCTGCTGCTGCGGCGTCCTCCTGGCGCTGGTGCGCTTGGTGCCGCTACTGCGTCGCGGTTTGCGCGGGGCAGTGCTCTCCACGGTCACGTGCGTGCTCCTCCGTCTGTCCGGCCCCCGGGATCCGCCGGGAACCAGTGCGGCTCGCCGCTTCCGTCCGTCCGCACAGGGTGGGTGCGGTCCGGCCGGGATCGGCGTGACAAGTTGCCCCGGCGAGCGCCCTGTCAGAGGCACGTTACCCAGTGGGCGGCATTCCCGCGAAACCCCTTGTGACCTGCGATTTTGCTCGGATATCCAAGTAAATCGAGGGAAGTCGGAAACACCCACTGGTCACAGCCTTGCAGGCCGCCGGAACAACGGCACGTTATCCCGGCGGATCCGTGCCAGGGAAGGGCAGGCGGAGGGTGAGTGTGTGAGACTGATTTATGTGGGTGAAGATGGAAAAATCTCAGTATTCCTGGTCGATGACCACGAAGTCGTGCGCCGCGGTGTCCACGAGTTGCTCTCCGTGGAGCCGGACATCGAGGTGGTCGGCGAGGCGGGCACGGCCGCCGACGCGATGGCGAGGATCCCCGCCACGCGTCCGGACGTGGCGGTGCTCGACGTACGGCTGCCGGACGGCAGCGGGGTCGAGGTCTGCCGCGAGATCCGCTCGCGCGACGAGGGCATCAAGTGCCTGATGCTGACGTCGTTCTCGGACGACGAGGCGCTGTTCGACGCCATCATGGCCGGGGCCTCGGGCTATGTGCTCAAGGCGATCCGGGGCAACGAACTGCTGAGCGCCGTACGGGACGTGGCGGCGGGACGCTCGCTGCTCGACCCGGTGGCGACGGCCCGGGTGCTCCAGCGCCTGCGGGACGGCAGCGGCCCCAAGCCGGACGACAAACTGTCCGGGCTGACGGACCAGGAGCGCAGGATCCTCGACCTGATCGGCGAGGGCATGACGAACCGCGCCATCGGCGAGCAGCTGCACCTCGCCGAGAAGACGATCAAGAACTATGTGTCCAGCCTGCTGTCCAAGCTCGGCATGGAACGGCGCTCGCAGGCCGCGGCGTACGTGGCACGCCTCCAGGCCGAAAGGCACTGATCCGCCCCGATTCCGCCCGGTGCGAGCAGGCCCTTTCGGGACCAACGTCCCGCGGCATCGGGGGCTGCCTCCCCTGGTGAGGGCGGTGCGCGGTGACGGAGAGTGGAGGGCATGCCCACCACGACCCAGGAACTCCGCGCACTGGAGCTGCTCACCCTCGTCTCGTACGGACGGGTGTCGACGACGATGCGGGCGATGCCGTTCGTCGCGCCGGCGCGCCACGTCGTGGCGGACGGGGACGTGCTGCTGCGGATGCACGCCGGCCACGGCTACCACCGGGCCTGTGCGGGCGGGGTGGTGGCGTTCGGCGCGGACAACTTCAACGTGGAGGGTTCCGACCTCTGGTCGGTGCAGCTCACGGGAACCGCACAGATCATCGAACCGACCCCCGGGGAGCTGGAGCTGTTCGGTCCGGTCCCGTCCCTGATCGACGGCGAACCCTACGAACCGGCGTATATGCGACTGACGCCGCAGTTCTTCTCCGTACACACGCTCGACTACTCCGCAGGGCGACAGACCCGGCACGCAGTGTGATCTAACATCTGACATGTGCTGCGCTCATATGCAATGGCTGTGCCCGCCGCGATCTCGGCGATCCCCTCCATCACGTTCGTCCCACCCGCCCCTCAGCCCACCCCTCACTCGCGTCCGCCCGTCGGAGCGCTGCTCCGCCGCTACCACGGCGCGGGCGAGCCGCTCTCCTGCGAACCCGTCGCCCAGGGGCTGCTGAACCGCGGCTACCGGCTGGCGACCACCCGGGGCTCCTACTTCCTCAAGCACCACCTGGACGGCGACCACGAGGCCGTCGCCCGCCAGCATCGCGCCACCCGGCGATTACCGGGCCTCGGCGTGCCGGTGGCCGAGGCCGTCGCGAACACCGCGGGCGAGACCGTCACCGTCATCGACGGCCACTGCTTCGCCCTCCACCCCTGGATCGAGGGGCGCCACCGCGACGGCGCCCAGCTGACCCGCGCCGGATCGGAGCGCCTCGGCGCCCTCCTCGGGCTCGTCCACACCGGCCTGGAGCAGGTGATGGAGGCGGACCCGGTGGCCCTCACCCACGCCCTCACGTACGACAGCCAGGACCCCGCCTCGACCTTCGCCCTCATCGACGAACTCCTCGCCCTGGCACAGCACCACGCCCCCCGCAACGCCTTCGACGAACTGGCCGAGCACCGCCTGACCGAGCGGCGGACCCTGCTCGAACGGCACGCCCACCGCCGCCCGCCCCCGGGCGCGGAACCGGCCACGGGATGGGTGCACGGCGACTTCCACCCGCTGAACCTGATCTACCGGGGCGCCGAGCCGGCCGCGATCGTGGACTGGGACCGGCTGGGCGTGCAGCCGCGCGCCGAGGAGGCCGTACGGGCGGCGGCGATCTTCTTCGTCCGGCCGACCGGTGAGCTGGACCTGACGAAGGTACGGGCCTACGCGCGCGGCTACCGGCGGGCGGCCGGCGCGGGCTCCGCCGAACTCGCCGCCGCCGTGCACCGGGTGTGGTGGGAGCGGCTCAACGACTTCTGGATACTCCGGTGGCGGTACCAGCTGGACGACCGCAGGGCCGACCCGCAGTTCGCCGCGGTGTCGGCCCTGGCGGTGTGGTGGACGAGGGAGTACGAGGCGGTGCGTGAGGCGTTCGCGGGGTGACGCGAAAGCGCGGTGAACGCGCGGTGGTGCGAACGCCTCACGCGGCGCGGGTGCGGGGTCAGGGAGTTGTGGCGCCTTCCGTACCCGCCACGGCCCCGGCGTCCGCACCTGCGGCCACACCACCGTCGGTGGCACCCGGGTCACCGGTCGTCGCCGGTTCCGAAGGCCCGCCCGACGGTTCGCCGTTGGTGCTGCCGCCGTCCGTGGTGCCCCCGTCCGTCGTACCGCCCTCGGTGCCTCCCGCGTCCGTGCCGGTGTCCGGCGAGGACGGTGTCTCCGACGGCTCGTCGGAGGGGGAGAACGACGGGGTCGGCTTGCGCGGAGGCGTGTAGTCCGGCTGCTGCTGGCCGCCTGACGACGTGTCGGGCTCGTCGGTCTCCTCCGTCTCCGACTCGCTCGGCGTGGGCTTGTCGCTGGGCGCCGACTCGCTCGGGCTGAGCGTGGGCTTCGGGTTCTTGTCGCTGTCGTCCTTCGCGCCCATGCCCTGCACCGCGAAGGCGACGCCCGCCACGATCGCGACCAGCGCCAGCGCGACGAAGAGCAGCATCTTGCCGCGCCCGCCACCGCCCTGGCCGCCGTGACTGTTCACGTACGCGCCGTCGTTCGGGTTCATCGGCGGCAGGATCGGGCGCTGCGAGGTCTCGCCGTGCGGCGGGTGCCCCATCGCGGTCGTCGCGGCCATGCCCATCGGCGGGGTGCCCCCGCCGTGCGCGTCGACCGGGCCGGTGTTCCAGGTGTGGGTGTGGCTGCCCTGCTGCTGGAGCATCTGCATGCCGTACTGGATGAGCCCGCGCATCTCCTCGGCGCTCTGGAACCGGTCGTCCGGTTCTTTCGCGAGGGAGCGCATCACCATGCCGTCCAGCTCCGGCGGCGCCAGCGGGGAGACCTCGGAGGGCGGCACCGGGATGTCCTGCACATGCTGGTAGACGACGGACAGCGGCGTCTCACCGGTGAACGGGGGCCGCTGCGCCAGCAGTTCGTACAGCAGGCAGCCCGTCGCGTACAGGTCGGACCGGTGGTCGACCGACTTGCCCAGCGCCTGCTCGGGGGAGAGGTACTGGGGCGTGCCCATGACCATGCCGGTCTGCGTCATGGTCGACTGCGCGCCGTGCAGGGCACGCGCGATGCCGAAGTCCATGACCTTGACCGCGCCGCTGTGCGTGATGATCACGTTCGCGGGCTTGATGTCGCGGTGCACGATGCCGTGCTGGTGCGAGTAGGCCAGGGCCTCCAGCACCCCGGAGACGATGATCAGCGCCTGCTCGGGCGGCGGGGCCTCCGCCTCCATCAGCAGCTCGCGGATCGTGCGGCCCTCGACCAGCTCCATCACGATGTACGGCACGACCTGGCCGTTGACGACGTCCTCGCCGGAGTCGTAGACCGCCACCACCGCGTGGTGGTTGAGCCCGGCGACCGACTGCGCCTCACGGGTGAAGCGGGCCTTGGAGATGGGGTCCTCGGCCAGATCGGCCCGGAGCAGCTTCACCGCCACGGTGCGCCCGAGCCGTACGTCCTCGGCCGCGAACACCTCGGCCATACCGCCGCGGCCCAGGCGATGGGTCATCCGGTAGCGGCCGTCGCCGACCAGTCCGCCCTCGCCCCAGGAGTCCGCGGCATCCGACACTCCGCCGCCGCTTGCTTCCGGTTCGGGTGCCATCAGTCCTCGCCGTCGTTTCTGTCCGCGTCAAGTCCGCCAGCGCGGCCCGCGGTGGTTCGGGGATTTTCAGGGGTACGGGAATTTTCGGGGGTACGGGGATTCTCAAGGGTCCTATGCCACGTCACGCTACAGCCTTCGTGTGACACGCCGGTTCAGGATGGACCGGTCATGAAACCCGTACGGACGGGGCCGCGCAAATTACAGGCGGTTCCTGTAACGCTTCCGAGACGCTCTGTCGTGCTTACGGTCACGGAACGGGCACCCGGCTTGACGTGTCCGAGGCCTGGGGCAGACTTGGCGCGTCATCGCGCGACCGTCATCGCGCAACAACGGGAACATCGCGTCAGCGGCACGGCATTCAGCGTCCAACGCCGGCGCGCCGAGGGGGAAGCACAGTCATGAGCCAGGACGGCGCACGGGGCCGCTATGCGGGCGGTTCGGTCGCGGGCGGCCGGTACCAGCTTCGCGACCTGCTCGGCGAGGGCGGCATGGCGTCCGTCTACCTCGCCTACGACTCGGCGCTCGACCGCCAGGTCGCCATCAAGACCCTCCATACGGAACTGGCGCGCGAGCAGTCGTTCCGGGAGCGGTTCCGCCGCGAGGCGCAGGCGGTCGCCAAACTGTCGCACCCGAACATCGTCTCGGTCTTCGACACCGGCGAGGACACGCTCTTCGAGAACGGCGCCGCCGGGGGCACCGGCGCGATGATGCCGTACATCGTCATGGAGTACGTGGAGGGGCAGCCGCTCGGCTCCCTGCTCCAGGCGGACATCACGCGGCTCGGCGCGATGCCGGCGGACCGGGCGCTCGGCGTGACGGCGGACGTGCTGGCCGCGCTGGAGGCCAGCCACGAGATGGGGCTGGTCCACCGGGACATCAAGCCCGGCAACGTGATGATCAACCGGCGTGACGTGGTCAAGGTGATGGACTTCGGCATCGCGCGCGCCATGCAGTCGGGTGTCACGTCGATGACACAGACCGGCATGGTCGTCGGCACCCCCCAGTACCTCTCCCCCGAACAGGCGCTGGGGCGCGGCGTCGACGCCCGCTCCGACCTCTACTCGGTCGGCGTCATGCTCTTCCAGTTGCTGACGGGCCGTCTGCCGTTCGACGCGGACTCGGCGCTGGCGATCGCGTACGCGCACGTGCAGGAGGAGGCCGTCGCGCCGTCCTCGATCAACCGGTCGCTGACACCCGCGATCGACGCGCTGGTCGCGCGGGCGCTCAAGAAGAACCCGAACGAGCGTTTCCCGAGCGCCGCCGCGATGAGCGCCGAGTGCCGGCGGGTGCTGCCGTCAGAGCCCGCGGGCGCGCCGGTGATCATCCAGGGCGCGGCGCCGAACAGCGGGGCGGGGGTCAGCTCGGCGGTCTTCCCCCCGGTCGACCAGTCCGCGCAGGCGCCGGGGCCGTACGGCGTGCAGACCCCGTACCAGCCGCCGGCGCCTCAGACACAGCCTCAGCAGCCCCAGCTCCCTCAGCACCCGGGCGCGTACGGGCCGCCGGCCCCGGCGCCTCAGGTGGCCGGCCCCGGCTACGGGTACCCGCAGGCCGCCGCGTACCAGAATCCGGCGCAGCACACCCCGCCGCCGTACGGGATCGCTCCGCAGCAGGCCGGGGGCGGCACCGGCGGCAGGAAGCGGAACGTACCGGTCATCGTGGGCGCGATCGTCGTCTCGCTGCTGGCGATCGGCGGGCTGGCCACGGCCATGTCGTGGGACAGCGACTACAAGGACAACGGCAACGGCGGCGAGGCGGGCCCGACCTCCAGCGGCGGCCCTGCGGTGGACGGCTACCGGGCGCCGGACCGCAGCCGGACCATCGACGAGGACGCGTGCACGGATCCGCAGGAGGACCCGTCGGACCCGGGCAAGATCTCCGTACCGGACTTCCGGTACAAGGACATCCTCTCCGTGAAGAAGTGCCTGAACGCGGCCCACTGGACGTACGAACCGCCGACGACGGTCCAGAACGGGCAGTACGCCAAGGAGACGGTGATCGAGCAGTACCCGACGCAGGGCACCGGCGTCGATCCCAAGACGGTGACCTTCACGCTGCGGCTCGCTTCGGGGTCGGCGCAGTAGCGCGGTCCTGCGCCTGGTCCTTCGCGTAGTCCTTACGGGGGAGGCCGGTCGCCCGGGATGCCGGAGTTGTCACTCCATGTGACGCTGGGTCCGTGATGCCCAGGCTCCGCACCCACTGCGCTCTCGCGGTCGCGTCCTTGCTGCTGGCCGCGCCGCTCGCGCGGGCCGAGGAATCCGCCTCCCCGTCCGCCGGCCCCTCGGTCTCCCCCGACCCGACGACGTCCCTGGCGGGGCGGGAGGCCGGGGAGGGGCATTCCCGGCCCGGCAGGCCGACGGGGCCCGAGGTCTCACGGCCGGGGGACACGCCGGAGGAGCTGCCGGAAGACCTGCCGGAGGACAGCGCGGACCCGGAATCCACCGCACCGCCGGACAGCCCGGCCCCCGCGTCCCCCTCCCTCACCCCGTCCCCCTCGCCCGCCGGGCCTTCCCGAACGTCCCGCCCCCGGCCCTCCGCGACAACCCCGCCGCCGACCTCCGGGCGCCCGCGCGGGAAGGCGTCCCCGGTCCCGTCGGAGCCCCGGCGGACGCGCGGCTCCGACGACCCGGCCGAGCGGCCACGGGACTCGGCGCCCCCCTCCCGTGGAACGACCTCCCCGCCGCCCGCCGCTGCCCGCGAACCGGGCGCGAGCGCGTTCCCGGAGCCCGTCGCCGAGCCGGTGGCGATCCTGACCCTGGGGACCGGCATCACGCTGATCGGCCTCGGTCTCGGCTTCCTCGGCCTGCGGCTCCGCCGCCGCTGACACGGTTCCCGCGACTCCGTCCCAGGTCTGTCGCGGCGCTGTCACCGGGCTGCATCCCTCTCACGACTGACGCGTGAGGTCCCTCTCAGGTCGCTTGCGGCCGACGACCTACCGGGTATACATACTGAGTATGTCGATTCGCCACGGGCTTCTCGCCCTCCTGGAACGTGGCCCGCGCTACGGCTCCCAGCTCCGTACGGAGTTCGAATCCCGTACGGGAGCCACCTGGCCGCTCAACGTGGGCCAGGTCTACACGACCCTGAACCGTCTGGAGCGGGACGGCATGGTCACGCAGGACGGCGAGGACGAGGCGGGCCACGCCCTCTACGTGATCACGGAACCGGGCCGGAGCGAGCTGCGGTCGTGGTTCCGCAGGCCCGTCGACCGCACCAGCCCGCCCCGGGACGAGCTGGCCATCAAGCTCGCCATGGCGGTGGGCGCCCCGGGCATCGACATCCGGGAGGTCATCCAGTCCCAGCGCCACCACACGATCCAGGCGATGCAGGACTACACCCGCCTCAAGGCCCAGACCCTGGACAGCACGCCGGCCGACCGGGACGAGGTCGCGTGGCTGCTCGTGCTGGACCAGCTCATCTTCCAGACCGAGGCCGAGGCCCGGTGGCTCGACCACTGCGAGGTACGGCTGATCCGCCTCGCGAGGCGTCAGGAGACGGCGGCGGGCAGGACGGCGGGCGGGACGGCGGGCGACACGGCCCCTACGACGCCCGCCGGTGCTGCGGAGGTCCCCGCCGCCCCGGCGCCCCCCGCGCCGACACCCCCGGAGCCGACCGCGTCCGCCCCCACCAGCCGGGGCCGCCGCCGCTGACCGGACCTCGCCCCACCTGTCCCGGGCGGACGCCTTCCGCCCGCCCCCTCGTCTTCAGCTCACCCTCCGTACGCGCGCACACGACCGCGTACGCACAGATTGGGACCCACCCATGCCCAAAACAGCCCACACACCGCAGCAGCCGGTGCTGCGGCTCCAGGAACTGACCCGCGTCCACGGCAGCGGAGCCACCGAGGTGCACGCCCTGCGGGGCATCAACCTCGACGTGTTCCCCGGCGAACTCGTCGCCGTCATGGGCCCGTCGGGCTCCGGGAAGTCCACGCTGCTCACCATCGCGGGCGGCCTCGACCACCCCACCTCGGGGCGCGTGATCGTCGAGGGGACGGACATCACCACCGTCGACCGCAGGCGGCTCGCGGCCCTGCGCCGCCGCAGCATCGGCTACGTCTTCCAGGACTACAACCTGATCCCCGCCCTCACGGCGGCGGAGAACATCGCGCTCCCCCGCGAGCTGGACGGCACCTCGGCCCGCAAGGCCCGCGTCGAAGCGCTCGCCGCGCTCGACGAGATGGGCCTCGGCCAGCTCGCCGACCGCTTCCCCGACGAGATGTCCGGCGGGCAGCAGCAGCGGGTGGCCATAGCCCGCGCCCTCGTCGGCGACCGCAGGCTGGTGCTCGCCGACGAGCCCACCGGCGCCCTGGACTCCGAGACCGGGGAATCCGTCCTCGCCCTGCTGCGCAGCCGCTGCGACGCGGGAGCCGCCGGCGTCCTGGTCACCCACGAGCCGCGCTTCGCGGCCTGGGCGGACCGGGTCGTCTTCCTGCGGGACGGCTCCGTCGTCGACCAGACCATCCGCAGCGAGGCGGACTCACTGCTCACCGGTCAGGCGGCGGACCTGTGATCACCTGGTTCCACTCCTGGCGGGCCGCCCTGCGCATCGCCCGCCGCGACGCCTGGCGCTTCAAGGGCCGCAGCTTCCTCGTTCTCGCGATGATCGCCCTGCCCATCCTCGGGGTCAGCGCCGTGGATCTGACCGTACGGAGCGCGGACCTCTCCCCGCAGGAGACCCTGACGCGCGACCTCGGTCGCGCCGACGCCCGGCTCACCGATCCGGGGCTCGGCGGGGCACCCCTCCTCCAGGGGCCCCAGGGGAACGACTACGCCCCCGCGAAGGACTACGGCGACCAGGCGTGGCCGGACGGGGCGACCGACCTCAGGAAGGCGCTTCCCGCCGGTGCCACCACGCTGACGGATTCGAGCGGCAGCGCGAAGCTCCGTACGACCCATGGGCTGCTCCAGGCCCAGGTCCGTGAGCTGAAGGCCACCGACCCGGCGGCCGAGGGGATCCTGCACCTGGACCACGGCCGCTTCCCGGCCCGCGCCGACGAGGTCGCCGCGACCACCCAGTTCCTGGAGACCAGCGGACTGCGCGTCGGCTCGAAGCTCACCGCACGCGGACTCGACACTCCCTACCGGATCGTCGGCGCCTACGAACTGCCCGACGAACTGAACACCGCGCAGATCAACGCCCTCCCCGGCGCGCTGCTCGCACCGCTGGACCAGGCGCTCCAGGCCCAGGGGCTGGACAGTTCGCCCCCGGACACCACCCAGCTGGTCTCCGTTCCCGGTGGTTTCACGTGGAACATGGTCCAGCAGGCCAACACCAAGGGCGTGGCGGTCGTCTCGCGCGCCGTGATCCTCTCGCCGCCCGCCGACGCCGACGTGCCGCTCTACCAGAAGTCCGACTGGACCAGCTACCGGGACACGGCGACCGATCCGGCCGCGCTCGCCGCGGCGGGCACGGTGGTCGGCCTCGCCATGCTGGAGATCTGCCTGCTGGCCGGCCCCGCCTTCGCCGTCGGCGCCCGCCGCTCGCGCCGCCAGCTGGGCCTGGTCGGGGCCAACGGCGGCGACCGGCGCCACATCCGGGCCATCGTCCTCGGCGGCGGTCTGGTCATCGGGGTGGTCGCGGCGGTGGTCGGCACCGTCCTCGGCGTCGCCCTCACCTTCGCCCTGCGACCGGTCCTGGAGAGCTATCTGGGCAAGCGCTTCGGCAGCTTCGACGTACGACCGCTCGAACTGCTCGGGATCGCGGCGCTCGCCGTGCTCACCGGCCTGCTCGCCGCGATCGTCCCGGCGGTCACCGCGTCCCGCCAGACCGTCCTGGCGTCCCTCACCGGCCGGCGCGGCATCCGCCGGAGCAACCGGGTGCTGCCGGCCGTGGGCCTGGTCGCGATCCTGATCGGTGCGGCGATCGCGCTGTACGGATCGACCGTGTCGGACAGCTATGTGATCGTCGCGGGCGGCAGCGCCGTCGCCGAGCTGGGGGTGGTCGCGATGACCCCCGCCCTGGTGGGACTGTTCGGCAGGATGGGCCGCTGGCTGCCGCTCTCGCCCCGGCTGGCCCTGCGGGACGCCGTACGCAACCGGGGCCGTACGGCTCCGGCCGTCGCCGCCGTCCTGGCTGCGGTCGCGGGGACCGTGGCGGTGGCCACGTACACCGCGAGCAGCGACGCCCAGAACCGGGCCGCGTACGTCCCCGACCTGCCGAGCGGCGTGATATCGCTCGTCATCACCGACGACGGCGGCCGGGACGTGCCGGCCGCCCGCGCCGCCGTACAGCGGGAGCTGCCCGTCGCCGTGTCCGCGAAGGTCGACCGTCTTGTCGTCGGTCCGCCGCGCTGCTCGTCCGACAGCTCGGGCAAGGGCTGCGGGGCCGCCGAGGTGGTCGTACCGGACGCGAACCAGTGCCCGCTGTGGAAGGAGGAGAACGCCGACAAGGAGTTCACCTCCGCCGAACGCCTGAAATTGCGTGCCGATGCCCGCTGCCAGGACGTGGCCGTCTACCCCTCGGCGGGCGATGTGGTAGTCGGTGACAGCGCGCTCCTCCAGGTGCTCGGGATCAAGGACCCCGGCGCGAAGAAGGCACTGGCGGCGGGCGAGATCATCTCGTTCGACCCGCGCAACGTCGACACACGGGGACAGATCGGCATCCAGCTGATCCCCGACATCCGCGCGGCCGACAAGGCCAGGGGGCAGGGCACGAAGCCGCCGGGTGACATCAAGAAGTTCACCGCGCACAAGGTCCCCGGCAAGCAGAACGCGTACGGGTTCAAGATGATCGTCCCGGCCGCGGCGGCCAAGGCGGCGGGCTTCGGCGTCGTCCCGATCGGCGGCTACTGGTCGACCACCGAGATGCCCGGCGGAGCGCAGGAGCAGCGGCTCACCTCCGATCTCGACGCGTTCGGCGCCAACGCCTCCCTCGACATCGAGAAGGGGTACGTCGGCGAGAACAACATCGTGCTCCTCGCCCTGGGCGTCTTCGCCGGGCTGGTGACCATCGGCGCCGCCGGGATCGCCACCGGTCTCGCGCAGGCCGACGCCGAAGCCGACCTCAAGACGCTCGCCGCGGTCGGCGCGCCGTCCCGGGTCCGCAGGACCCTCAGCGGATTCCAGTGCGGGCTGGTGGCGGGGATGGGCGTCCTGCTCGGCACCGCCGCGGGGCTGCTCCCCGCCGTCGCCCTCCGGCTGACCGAGCGGCGGGAGGGGGAGAGCCGCTACCGGCAGGCGCTCACCGACGGCCTGAGCGACGCCGTCGCGCCGCACGTCCCGATCATCGTCCCGTGGGGGACGCTGGCCGCCCTGCTGATCGCGGTCCCGGTGGGCGCGGCCCTGCTGGCCGCCGTGGTCACCCGGTCGCACGGAACACTGGGCCGCCGCGCGGCCACGTAGGCAGGGTGCGAGACAATGAATACATGGAAATGTCGAGGAACGAACGGTCGCAGGAGAGCCCTCACGTCCTGGTGGTGGGACAGGACGGGACGGCGCTCGGCGGCGGTGGAACCGACAACGAGCCGCGTGAGATCCCGGTGACGGAAATGGTCGAACAGCCCGCCAAGGTCATGCGCATCGGCAGCATGATCAAGCAGCTGCTCGAAGAGGTGCGCGCGGCCCCTCTCGACGAGGCGAGCCGGGTACGGCTCAAGGAGATCCACGCCAGCTCCGTCAAGGAACTGGAGGACGGGCTCGCCCCCGAGCTCGTCGAGGAGCTGGAGCGGCTCTCCCTCCCCTTCACCGACGAGGCCATCCCCTCCGAGGCGGAGCTGCGCATCGCGCAGGCCCAGTTGGTCGGGTGGCTGGAGGGCCTCTTCCACGGGATCCAGACGGCGCTGTTCGCCCAGCAGATGGCGGCCAGGGCCCAGCTCGAACAGATGCGCCGCGCCCTCCCGCCGGGCTCGGTGCAGGAGGACGACGAGGAACAGGGCCACGGCGCGATCCGCTCCGGCCCGTACCTCTGAGATCCGGCCCGTACCTCTGGGACAGGTCGTGTGCGGCACCCCTCAGTGGGGTGCCGCACACCCTCCGCCGGTGGGGTGCCGCACACCCTCCGCCGGTGGGGTGCCGCACACCCTCCGCCGGTGGGGTGCGGCACACCCTCCGCCGATCGGATCGTTCAGGCCGTCGGCGCGAGCAGCAGGATCTTGCCCACGTGCGTGCTGGACTCCAGCACGCGGTGTGCCTCGGCCGCCTCCGCCATCGGCAGCGTCCGGTCCACGATCGGACGGACCCGCCCCTCGGCAATCAGCGGCCAGATGTTGTCGCGTACGGCGGCGACGATGGCCGCCTTCTCCGCCCGGGGACGCGCCCGCAGCGAGGTCGCCGTGATGGTGCCGCGCTTGCTCAGCAGCGCACCGATGTTCAGCTCGGCCTTCACCCCGCCCTGCATCCCGATCACCGCGAGCCGGCCGTTCACGGCCAGCGCCTTCACATTCTGGGCCAGGTACTTCGCGCCGACGATGTCGAGGATGACGTCCGCGCCCGCCCCGTCCGTCGCCTTGCGTATCTCCGCCACGAAGTCCTGCTCGCGGTAGTCGATCAGGATGTCCGCGCCCAGCTCCTCGCAGCGCGCGAGCTTCTCGGGGCCGCCCGCCGTCACCGCGACCCGCGCGCCGAGCGCCTTGGCGACCTGGATCCCCATCGTGCCGATGCCGCTGCCGCCGCCGTGCAGCAGCAGCGTCTCCCCGGCGGTGAGCCGGCCGAGCATGAAGACGTTGGACCAGACCGTGCAGGCCACCTCGGGCAGCGCGGCGGCCTCCGCCAGGGTCACCCCCGCAGGCACCGGCAGCAGTTGGCCCGCCGGTACGACAACCTTCTCGGCGTACCCCCCGCCGGCCAGCAGGGCGCACACCTCGTCGCCGACGGCCCACCCCATGACGCCGGGGCCGAGCGCGGCCACGCGGCCCGCGCACTCCAGGCCGGGGTGGACCGGGGAACCCGGCGGCGGGTCGTAGTGGCCCTGCCGTTGCAGGACATCGGCGCGGTTGACCGCGCTCGCCACGACATCGACGAGCACTTCGCCCTCGCCGGGGACGGGATCGGGGACTTCGGCCCACACGAGCGCCTCGGGGCCACCGGGTTCCGGAATCGTGATCGCATGCATGGCCGTGAGGCTACCCGCCACTTCCCGGGGAGTATCCGTCCGCGACGGTCAGGTTCCGGCGCCCGCGACGGTCAGCTCCCGGCCTCCGGATCCGTGGGGTTCTGGGCGCGCACGATGGTGATCAGCCGGTCGGTCAGCTGGAGCGGGCTCGCGGACGGATCGTCGTAACCGATCAGCCGGTGCCCGCGCAGCACGCTCACCACCAGGTCCTCGGTCTCCCGTACGTTCCGGCCCACCTCCGCCTTTATGACGGGCCGTTCGATGAGATCCAGCCCGGTGCCCTGCTGGATCAGGTCCTCCATCACCGTGCCGGCCATCGGGCTGAGCACGGACATCCCGAGGAGCCGGCCGGCCGCGCTGGCGCTGGTGATCACCGCGTCGGCGCCGGACTGGCGCAGCAGCGGCGCGTTCTCCTCCTCGCGGACGGCGGCGACGATCTTCGCCGACCGGTTGAGCTGGCGCGCGGTCAGCGTGACCAGCACGGCCGTGTCGTCCCGCTGGGTGGCGATGACAATCTGACGGGCCTTCTGGACCTCGGCACGCAACAGCACTTCGCTGCGGGTCGCGTCGCCGAGGACCCCGACGAACCCCTGGGCGTTGGCGGCCTCGATCACCTTGGCCGACGGGTCGACGATGACGATCTGGTCCTTCCTGAGACCCGTGGCGCACAGGGTCTGCATCGCCGACCGCCCCTTGGTGCCGTATCCGACGATGACCGTGTGCTCGCGCAAGTGGGACCTCCAGCGGTTCTGCCGCCATTCCTCACGGGTGCGTTCCGTGAGGACCTCAAGTGTGGTGCCGACCAGGATGATGAGGAACAGCACGCGCAGGGGGGTCACGAGCAGCACATTGACCAGCCGTGCGCTGTCGCTGTACGGGACGATGTCGCCGTAACCGGTCGTGGAGAGTGTGACGGTGGCGTAGTAGACGGCGTCGAGGAAGTCGACCGAGTCGTCCGAGTTGTCGTGGTAGCCCTTGTTGTCGATCCAGACGATGAAGACCGTCACGAACAGCACCACCAGCGCCATCACGAGACGGCGGGTCACCTGGACGAGCGGTCGGCTGACCTGCTGACGTGGCAACTGCACCCGAGCGCTGACCAAATGCTCGTCGGCGTTCCTGGCTATGGCGTCATGGCCGGGAAGTTTCACGTGAAACACCCGCCGTCGGTCGAAGCGGTCCAGGGCAGGTCAAGAATGTCGACGTCCTCACCGGGCCGCGCGCCGCCCGGCGGGACGACCGCCAGCCCGTCTGCGGCGGCGACGCCCCGCAGCATGGCCGGACCGTTGAAGTGCAGCGGCACCACCGCGTCGTCGCGGTGGACCACCGGGACGAGCCGGGTGTCGTACGGATGGCCCCGCACCTCGTCGCGCAGCGGCGCCCGGTACGGCGGGGGCGCCGGGCGGCCGGCGAGCGCCCGGAGCAGGGGTTCGGCGAGCGTCAGCAGTCCGGAGACGGCGGCGAGGGGGTTGCCGGGCAGCCCCACCAGATGCCGTCCCGAGGGCAACCGGGCCAGGACCATGGGGTGTCCGGGACGTACGGCGACCCCGTCGACCAGCAACTCGGCCTCGGCGGCCCGGAGTACGGGGTGGACATGGTCGACCGGGCCGCCGGCCGTACCGCCGGTCGTGATGACCAGGTCGGCCGTGGACCCGGTCACCGCGCGGTACAGGTCGTCCTCGTCGTCACCGATCCGGCGGGTGGCGACCACCTCCACGCCGAGCGCGCGCAGCCAGGGCGCGAGCATCGGCCCCAGTGCGTCCCGGATGAACCCGTCGCGGGGGAGCCCCTCGGTCAGCAACTCGTCGCCGAGCACGAGCACTTCGACGGCGGGCCGGGGGACGGTCAGCAGCTCGTCGTAACCGGCGGCGGCGGCCAGGCCCAGCACGGCCGGGGTCACCGGCGACCCGGCGGGGAGCAACGGCTCGCCCGAGCGGCACTCCTGGCCCCGCGACCTGATGTCCTGGCCGGGGACGACCACGCGTTCGGCGTGGAGACGGCCGGTGCCGTCGGTACGGGCGTGCTCGCTGCGGATCACGGCGGTCGCCTCGGGCGGTACCCGCGCGCCGGTGGCGATCCGTACCGCGGAGCCGTCGGGAAGCGGTACGGACTCGCCGTCTCCGGCGAGGATGCCGGACCGCTCGGCCGCGTCACCCCCTACGGGCGTGCCCTCCGGAGTCCTGACGGTCCAGGGGCCGGGGCCCGCGACCGCCCAGCCGTCCATGGCGGAGGTGTCGAACGACGGGAGGTCGGTGAGCGCGACCAGCGCCTCGGCGAGCACCTCGCCCAGGGCGTGTTCGAGGGCCACGCGCCGGGCCCGCGCGGCCGGGGCGGCCCGCCCCGAAGCCCCGGCGAGGTCCCGCGCGTCGGCCCAGTCCGTACCGTGGCGCCGATCGCCCCCGGGCGCACGGTCACCGGCGGGCCGGTCACCGCCGGGGTCCTGGCGGTGCGCGTGGTCGTGGCCGTGATCGTGCCCCTGGTCGTGGCCGTGGTCGTGATCGACCTCGGACGCCGGATCGCGGGGCTGGCCGTGCGGGGCAGGCGTGTGGCGCGCGTCGGACGGGTCCTTCTGGTCGTGGATCTGCTGGGCGTCGATGTCGTACGGCACGTCGGCGTCGTACGGGACGTACCCGTCCGGCGAGTGGTACGGCGCGCGCGGCGACGGGTGCGCGCGGGACCGGTCCCTCGCCACCAGGGCCAGAGCCTCCTCGACGCCCTCGACCTCGCGGTCCTGGGCGGTCATCCGGCGTCGGCCCCCTTGGCGCCCCCGGCGTCCGCGGCGGGACCGTCGGTCCCGGCCGCCTCGTCGGCCCAGCGCAGGGCCAGCGCCACCGCCTTGCGGGTCGCCGCCTCCACCGCCTCGGGACCGTCTCCGCCGGCCCGGCCCGCCGCGTACCCGACCAGGAAGGTCGTCAGCGGGGCGGCGGGCCTGGCGACGCCGTGCGCGGCGTCACGGGCGAGGTCCAGGAGGAGAGGGATGTCGACGTCCAGCTCGATGCCGAGTTCGTCCTTGACTGCGGTGATCCATTCGTCCAGCACGGTCCCATGCTCTCTGATACGGGCCCGGGCCGTGGAGATGTCTTCCCAGGTGTCGCAGTCGAACGAGGCGAAGGGATCGGCATCGACGCGGGCGAGGTCGAGTTCGTGCGACAGCAGACGCAGGGGCAGACCGGTGAGGTTCCCGTGTTCCGTGGCCAGCAGGGCCAGTTCACGGCGCAGCGGCTCGGCCCGGTAGGCGGCGACCAGCGGCTGGTCCCGCCCGTCGGCGTCGACCAGCAGCGCCGCCTCCCGGCCGCTGGTGTCCAGCGTCCCGATCAGCCGGTGGACCGTCGGGGCGCCCAGGAACGGCAGGTCGGCGGAGAGGACGATCACGGTGTCCGCCTCGACGTCGCGCACCCCCGCGTCGAGCGCGGCGAGCGGCCCGCCGCCCGGCGGGTCCTCCCGCGCCCAGCGCACGGGTCGGACCGTTGGGCGCCGGCCGCCCACGACGACGGTCCTGCCGGCCCCTTCACAGGCCGCCAGGACCCGGTCGAGCAGAGCACGGCCACCGACACGCACGGCGGGCTTGTCGATCCCGCCGAGGCGCTTGGCGGCGCCTCCGGCGAGCACGATGGCGTCATACGCGGTCATGCCAGAAGTATGAGCCGCGATCGGCCTTTCGAAGCACGGACCCCGGTCCGGGTCACCTGCTTCTCTCAGAGGGTCCGCAGGAGCACCGCCGGGTTCTCGACGCAGTCCGCCACATAACGGAGGAAGCCGCCCGCCGTACCGCCGTCGCAGACCCGGTGGTCGAAGGTGAGGGACAGCTGGACGACCTGCCGTACGGCCAACTCCCCCTGGTGCACCCACGGCTTGGGGATGATCCGGCCCACCCCGAGCATCGCGGCCTCCGGGTGATTGATGATCGGCGTCGAACCGTCGACCCCGAACACCCCGTAGTTGTTGAGCGTGAACGTCCCGCCGGTCAGGTCGCCCGGTGTCAGCGTGCCGGAGCGGCCCGCCTCCGTCAGGCGGGCGAACTCGGCGCTCAGGGACTCCGCGTCACGGCGGTGCGCGTCCCGCACGACCGGGACCACCAGCCCGCGCTCGGTCTGGGCGGCGAAGCCCAGATGGACGCCGGGCAGCCGCACGATCTCCTTGGCGGCCAGGTCCACCGTGGAGTTCAGCTCCGGGTGACGGGCGAGGCCCGCGACACAGATCCGGGCGAGCAGCGCGAGGAGGGAGATCTTCGGGCCGCCGGCCGCGTTCATCGCCGTACGGGCCGCCATCAGCTCCGTCGCGTCCGCGTCGACCCAGCAGGTGGCGTCCGGGATCTCGTGGCGGCTGCGGGACAGCTTGTCCGCGACCGCGCCCCGTACGCCCCGCAGCGGCACCCGGACGACGTCCGGCCGCGCGCTCACGGATCCGGCGGTTCCCGCCGCCTCCGTGGACTCGGAGGCAGGGGTCTGCGCCTCCGTGGCCGCCCGCCGGACGGCCTGTTCGACGTCCGAGCGCAGGATCAGGCCCTCGCGCCCCGAACCCGTCAGCGTCCGTAGATCGAGGCCGTTCTCCCGCGCGAGCCTGCGGACCAGCGGCGACACGACCGCGACAGGACCGGCGGGACCGGCGGACCCGTTCGCCCGCGCCACAACGGGCGCGGGCACGGGAGCCACCGCCGGCGCGGCGGGGACGGAAGCGACCGCCGGGGACGCCTGCCGGACCCGGCGCCTGCGCGCGGCGGGCGCGCCCGTGCCGTACCCGACCAGCACATTGCCCGACCCCTCGTCGGCCGGCGACGTCTCCGGAGCGGCGGCCTTCTCCGGTGCCTGCCCCCCGTCCGCCACGGGCTCGGACGCGCCTACCGCGACGGTCAGCAGCGGGGCCCCGACGGGCAGCTCCGTGCCCTCCTCGCCGTAGCGCGCGGTGACCACACCCCCGTACGGGCAGGGCACCTCGACCATCGCCTTGGCCGTCTCGACCTCCACGACCGGCTGGTCTATGGCGACGACGTCGCCCACCTCCACCAGCCAGTGGACGATCTCCGCCTCGGTCAGTCCCTCCCCGAGGTCGGGCAGCCTGAATTCGAGCACCTGGGCCATCAGCTCTCCGTCTCCCACTGGAGCCGCGCGACCGCGTCCAGCACCCGGTCCACCCCGGGAAGATGGTGCCTCTCCAGCATGGGCGGCGGATAGGGGATGTCGAATCCCGCGACCCGCAGCACCGGCGCCTCCAGATGGTGGAAGCACCGTTCGGTGACCCGGGCGGCGATCTCCCCGCCGGGTCCGCCGAAACCGGTGGACTCGTGGACCACCACCGCCCGGCCCGTACGCCGTACGGACGCGGCCACCGTCTCGTCGTCGAACGGCACCAGCGAGCGCAGGTCGACGACCTCCAGGTCCCAGCCCTCGGCGCGGGCCGCCTCGGCCGCCTCCAGACAGACCGGCACGGAGGGCCCGTACGTGATGAGCGTGGCGCTCGTGCCCCGGCGCCGTACGACCGCGCGCCCGATCGGCTCGACCGCGGCCGGTTCGTCCGGCGACCACTGCGCCTTCGACCAGTACAGCCGCTTCGGCTCCAGGAAGACCACCGGGTCGTCGGAGGCGATCGCGGCCCGCAGCATGCCGTACGCGTCGTCCACCGTCGCCGGTGTCACGACGTGGAGCCCTGCGGTCGCCATGTAGTACGCCTCGGAGGAGTCGCTGTGGTGCTCGACCCCGCCGATCCCGCCGCCGTACGGCACCCGCACGGTGATCGGCAGCGGCATCGCCCCGCGTGTGCGGTTGCGCATCTTGGCCACATGGCTGATGAGCTGCTCGAACGACGGATAGGCGAAGGCGTCGAACTGCATCTCGACCACGGGCCGCAGCCCGTACATCGCCATGCCGACGGCCGTCCCCAGGATGCCCGCCTCGGCGAGCGGGGTGTCCGTGCAGCGGTCGTCGCCGAACTCCGCCGCCAGGCCGTCGGTGATCCGGAAGACCCCGCCCAGCGTGCCGACGTCCTCTCCCAGGACGTGGACGGACGGGTCCTCCGCCATCGCGTCCCGCAGCGCGCGCTGGAGGGCCGACGCCATCGTGGCGGGCTTCACCGCGGTGGTGGTCATCGCCGCTCACCCGCCGCTTCCCCGCCGGTGCTCCCGGCGTCCCGGGCGTCTCCGGACGGCGCCGGATCCGCCGACGCCTCCAGCTCCGCCCGGAGCAGCGCCGCCTGCTCCGCCAACTGGGTGGTCTGCTCGGCGTAGACATGCGTGAACAGGTCCATGGGGTCGAGCGTCGGCTCGGCGTTCATCCGCTCCCGCAGCCGCGCGGCCATCACCTCGGCGCCCTCGGCCGCTTTCTTGATACCGGCCTCGTCCAGGACACCGCGCTCCAGCAGCTCGCGCTCCATGAGCTTCACGGGGTCGTGCGCGCGCCACGCCTGGACCTCGCTGTCCTCGCGGTAGCGCGTCGCGTCGTCGGCGTTCGTGTGGGCCTCCACGCGGTACGTCACGGCCTCGACCAGCGTCGGCCCCTCGCCGCGCCTGGCCCGGTCCATGGCCTCCGCGAGGACGGTGTGCACCGCGATCGCGTCGTTCCCGTCGACCAGGCGGCCCGGCATCCCGTACCCGACGGCCTTGTGGGCCAGGGAGGGCGCCGCGCTCTGCTTGGCGAGCGGCACGGAGATCGCGAAGCCGTTGTTCTGCACGAGGAAGACGACCGGGGCCCGCCACACGGCCGCGAAGTTCAGCGCCTCGTGGAAGTCGCCCTCGCTGGTCCCGCCGTCGCCCACCAGGGCGAGCGCGACCACGTCGTCGCCCTTGAGGCGGGCCGCGTGCGCCAGGCCCACCGCGTGCGGCAGCTGGGTGGCGAGGGGCGTGGAGAGGGGCGCGACGCGGTGCTCGTGCGGGTCGTACCCGGTGTGCCAGTCGCCGCGCAGCAGCGTCAGGGCCTGTACGGGGTCGAGCCCGCGCGCCACGGCAGCGAGGGTGTCGCGGTAGCTGGGGAAGAGCCAGTCCCGGTCCTCCAGGACCAGCGCGGCGGCGACCTCGCAGGCCTCCTGGCCGGTGCTGGACGGGTAGACCGCGAGCCTGCCCTGCTTGGTCAGGGCCGTGGCCTGCGTGTTGTACCGGCGGCCACGGACCAGCTCGGTGTAGAGCCGCAGCAGCAGCGCG
The DNA here is from genome assembly GCF_035961655.1 of Streptomyces sp. NBC_01317. Lineage (NCBI taxonomy): Bacteria > Bacillati > Actinomycetota > Actinomycetes > Kitasatosporales > Streptomycetaceae > Streptomyces > Streptomyces sp. NBC_01317. The sequence goes on from NZ_CP108393.1 coordinate 4,173,418, forward strand.
GGGTCGGCGCCGGCCGCGGCGGGCGTGCCGAGCACGCGGAACGGCTCGGGGTCCGGAAGCAGCGGGGCCGGGTCGGTACGCGGCTGCCACGCCGGGGGCGGGGTGGGCCGGCGGACGGCGGCACCCGGCAGTTCCTGAACCGAAGTACTGCTCTTCTTCACGCGTGCACCTCCTCGTGGGAAACGAACCTGGGGTGCCGGGATGTGGCACGCCTCACCTACCGATTGTTCGGTCGTGGCGGCAATTTGGCTACACACGCCCTCAGCCTGTGGACAAACGGTGCCGGGCGGCCTGGGATGGACACAGGTCGTCCATGGGGGAGAGGCGGGGAGACATGGGAGCTGAACAAATGGCCGAGGGCACGGACCGGGCGTCCGGCGCGGAGGGCGGCGAGGGCGCGGCACCGATCCCGCCGCCGACCCCGCAACCGGCTGTTCCGCCGAGCGCTCCACCAGCCGCTCTGCCGCCGCGTCCTTTGGACGCGATAGACCGCGACATCCTGCGGATCCTCCGCGCGGACGGCCGGGCCTCCGTACGGTCCGTGGCCGAGCGGGTCCACGTCTCGCGCGCCAACGCGTACGCGCGGATCAATCGCCTGATAGACGACGGCGTGATCCGCGGGTTCAGCGCCCGGGTGAACGAGGAGCGGGCGGGGCAGGGCGCCTCCGCCTACATCACCCTCAAGATCGTGCAGAACTCCTGGCGCACGGTGCGCGAGCAGCTCCAGGGGCTGCCGGGCGCCACCCACATCGCGCTGGTCAGCGGTGATTTCGACGTCCTGCTGCTGGTCCACACGGCGGACAACAGGACCCTGCGCGAACTGGTCCTCACCCGGCTCCAGGCGATCCCCGAGGTGCTCTCGACCCGCACGCTGCTGGTCTTCGAGGAGACGGACCTGGACCAGGGCACTCCGGGCCCCCAGGGCCCGCCCCCGCGCGCGCCTCTTTAGGAGGCGGCCGGCTCAGCTCCCCGGCGCCCGCTCAGGCCCCCGGCCCCCTACTTCACTTCGTCCGTGCTCTGCGCAGCCCGTCGAAGGCCAGTCGTACCACCGCGTCCGCGACCTGTTCGCGGTCGTACCCGCCGGCCGGCTGCGGGCGGTACCACTCCACCAGCGAGTTGATCGTCCCGAAGAGCAGCCGGGTCGCCAGCCGCGTGTCCATGTCGGCCCGCAGGTCCCCGTCCGCCGCCGCGTCCTTGAGCAGACCGGCCACCCTCTGGTCGAACTCCCTGCGCCGCTCCATCGCCCAGCGCTCGGTCTGCGTGTTGCCGCGCACGCGCAGCAGCAGCGTCACGTACGGCAGCTCGGCCATCAGCACCTCGACCGTGCGGCGGACGACGTATTCGACCTGTTCGACCGCCCGGCCGCGCGACGCCCCGTCCTCGTCGAGGATCCCGAAGAGCCCGTCGAGCGCCCGGCTGACCGCGCGCCTCAGCAACTCCTCCTTGCCCACCACGTGGTGGTATATGGAGGATTTGGAGATCCCGGCCGCCTTGGAGAGATGCTCCATGGACGTGCCGTCGTAGCCCCGCTCGTTGAAGACCCGCACGGCGACGGTCAGCAGGGTCTCGGGCGTGTACGTGTCCCGCTTGGGCGTGGTCATGACGCGTCGTCCTCCAGCGCGGCGGCCAGGCGGCGGAGCGCCTGGGAAGGGGCGTAGCGGCCCGTGGGGTACTCGTCGTGGAGGAGTTCCAGTGCGGTCAGCACCCAGCGGGCGCCCAGTTCCGCGCCCCACTCGACGGGCCCGCGCGGGTAGTTGACGCCGAGGCGCATCGCGGTGTCGACGGCCTCACCGGTCGCCACCCCGCGCGCCCGCGCGTCGAGCGCGAAGTCGACGAGCATCGCGACCGTACGGCTCACGATCATGCCAGGGACGTCGGCGATGACGCTCACGTCCTTGCCCAGCGCCTGGAACAGGCCGACGGCCTGCGCGAGGGACGCCTCGTCCACCCGGGACGCGGGGGCGAGCGCGATCCGCGTCGCGGTGCGGTAGTCCAGCGCGAGATCGAAGTGGATCACGGGCAGGTCGGCGTTGTCGGCGGCCGAGCCGTCGGACAGGAACAGGCGCGTTCCGCCGGGCAGTTCGATCCAGCCGGGGCGGTCCGCATCCGGGCTCTTCTCGCGTACGACTCCGATGCCCGCCTCCGCGATCAGCTCGGGCAGCACGTCCGCCGCGAACAGGTCTCCGTATACGGAGACGGACGCGGGCGCGGCCGCCGGCGCCGCGGTGTGCGGCGCGGCCGGGCCCTCGGTGCCCTCTCCGTACGGGAACCAGCCGCGCCCGGACTTGCGGCCCAGCCGCCCCGATTCGACCAGGCGGCGCTGCGCCAGTGACGGGGTGAACTTCTGATCGTAGGAGAAGGCCTCCCAGACGGACCGGGTGACGGACTCGTTGACGTCCTGGCCGATCAGGTCGGTCAGCGCGAAGGGGCCCATCCGGAAGCCGCCGCTCTCCCGCAGGACCGCGTCGATGGTGGCGGCGTCGGCGCCCCCCTCCTCGTACACCCGCAGGGCCTCGGCGTAGAAGGGGCGCGCGATCCGGTTCACGATGAAGCCGGGGGTGTCCTCGCTGCGCACCGGCGTCTTGCCCCAGGCCAGGACGGTGTCGTACGCGTCCTGGACGACCTGCGGGTCCGTGGCGAAGCCGCCGACGACCTCCACGAGGGGCAGGAGGGGCGCCGGGTTGAAGAAGTGCAGTCCCACGGAGCGCCCGGGGCGGCGCAGGCCGCCCGCGACGGCGGTGACGGAGAGGGAGGAGGTGTTGGTGGCGAGGACGCAGTCGTCCCCGACGATGTCCTCCAGAGCCGCGAACAGGGCCCGCTTGACCGTGAGGTCCTCCAGGACGGCCTCCACGACGAGCGCGGCGTCCGCCAGCTCCGAGAGGTGGGTGGCCGGACGCAGCCGCGTGCGGGCGGCGTCCCGCTCCGCCGGGCCGAGCCTGCCCTTCTCCACCAGCCGGTCGAGACGGGCGAGGAGCGCGGTGGCGGCCTCCGCCGCCCGTCCCGGCATCGCGTCGTGGAGCCGTACGGGATGGCCGGCCACCAGCGCCACCTGGGCGATTCCCTGGCCCATGGTGCCGGTGCCGACGACCGCGACGACACGGCCCGTCTCGATTGCTGTCATGAACGCAATCCTCCCGCATAAGTTGTCCACAGATGAGCGGGCGCCGGACGCCGGGTTATCCACAGGTTGGCCCGGCCCACTTGTCCCGACCGATCGTTCGGTTACTCTAGCTCTGACTGTTCGCTCATGCCCCTGTTCCCGCCCAGCTCGACGAGGAGTTGGTCCTTCATGGCCGCCCGTCTCAGCCCCCAGCAGCTCTCCGAGAAGCACCGGCCCACGCTCGACCAGGCCCTCGACACGATCCGCACCCGCGCCTACTGGTCGCCGCACCCCGAGCACCCGAAGGCGTACGGCGAGAGCGCGCCGGCCGACGGCCTCGCCGCCTTCCAGGCCCTGCGCGGCACCCGCTTCGAGCTGGACCAGCCCGGCACGGACGGCTGGACGGGCGGCGAGGTCTCGCCCTACGGCCCGGCGCTGGAGGTCACCTATCCGCACGCCGACGTGGACGTCCTGCTCCCCGCCATGCGCGCGGGCACGGCCGCCTGGCGGGACGCGGGGCCCGAGACCCGCGCCCTGGTCTGCGTGGAGATCCTGGCGCGGATCAGCGCCCGGACGCACGAGTTCGCGCACGCGGTGATGCACACCAGCGGCCAGGCCTTCATGATGGCGTTCCAGGCGGGCGGGCCGCACGCCCAGGACCGCGGCCTCGAAGCGGTGGCGTACGCGTTCGCGGAGCAGACCCGCACCCCGTCGGTGGCGGACTGGTCCAAGCCGCAGGGCAAGCGCGACCCCCTGGAGCTGACGAAGTCCTTCACCGCCGTCCCGCGCGGCATCGCGCTGCTGGTCGGCTGCAACACGTTCCCCACGTGGAACGGGTATCCGGGCCTGTTCGCCTCCCTCGCCACGGGCAACGCCGTCCTCGTCAAGCCGCACCCGCGCGCGGTCCTGCCGCTCGCGCTGACGGTGAAGGTCGCCCGCGAAGTGCTCGCCGAGACCGGCTTCGACCCGAATCTGGTCGCGCTCGCCGTGGAGCGTCCCGGCGAGGGCATCGCCAAGACCCTGGCCGTCCGCCCCGAGATCCGGATCATCGACTACACGGGGTCCACCGCGTTCGGCGACTGGCTGGAGACCCACGCCCGCCAGGCGCAGGTCTACACGGAGAAGGCCGGGGTCAACACCGTCCTCGTGGACTCCACCGACAACTACCGCGGCATGCTCTCCAACCTCGCTTTCTCCCTGTCGCTGTACAGCGGCCAGATGTGCACCACGCCGCAGAACCTGCTCATCCCCAAGGACGGCATCACGACCGACGCGGGCGAGAAGTCGTACGACGAGGTGGTCGCGGACCTCGCCGCCGCGGTGGACGGCCTGCTGGGCGACGACGCGCGGGCCAACGCCCTGCTCGGCGCGCTCGTGAACGACGGGGTGAAGGACCGGCTGGCGACGGCCGGCACGCTCGGCGAGGTCGCGCTCGCCTCCCGCGAGGTCCCGCACCCGGACTTCCCGGACGCCGTGGTGCGTACGCCCGCGATCGTCCGGGCCGACGGCGCGCGCAAGGCGTGGGACAAGGCCTGGGAAGAGGGCATCGAGGCGGAGGTGCCGTATCTGTCCGAGTGCTTCGGCCCGGTGTCGTTCGCGGTCGCCGTCGACTCGACGGAGGACGCCCTGGAGCTGCTGCGGCGGACCGTGCGCGAGCGGGGCGCGATGACTGTCGGCGCGTACACGACCTCCGAGGCCACCGAGCGCGCCGTCGAGGAGGTCTGCCTGGAGGAGTCCGCGCAGCTCTCGCTGAACCTCACCGGCGGGGTGTACGTGAACCAGACGGCGGCGTTCTCCGACTTCCACGGCTCCGGCGGCAACCCGGCGGCCAACGCCGCCCTGTGCGACGCGGCCTTCGTCGCCCACCGCTTCCGCGTGGTGGAGGTCCGCCGCCAGGCGTGAGGTCTCAGGGGGCGTCCGCCCGGCCTGGCCCTCCGGGGCCGGCCGGCCTCAGGCGGTGGCCGGCCTCAGGCGGTGGGCGGCGCCGGGACGTCCGCGTAGCGCTGGATCCACGCGTGCATGGCGATCGCCGCCGCCGCGCCCGCGTTGATCGAGCGCGTCGAGCCGAACTGGGCGATCGAGCAGACCATCGCGGCGTGCTTCCTGGCCTCCTCGGTCAGCCCGGGACCCTCCTGGCCGAAGAGCAGGACACAGCGGCGCGGCAGCTCGGTCCGCTCCAGCGGTACGGCCCCCGGCAGGTTGTCGATCCCGATGATCGGCAGGCCCTCGGCCGCCGCCCAGGCGGTCAGCTCGGCGGTGCCGGGGTGGTGGCGCACATGCTGGTAGCGGTCGGTGACCATCGCCCCGCGCCGGTTCCAGCGCCGCCGCCCCACGATGTGGATCTCCCGCGCGAGGAAGGCGTTGGCGGTACGGACCACGGAGCCGATGTTGAAGTCATGGCCCCAGTTCTCCACCGCCACATGGAAGTCGTGCCGCCGGGTGTCGAGATCGGCGACGATCGCCTCGTGCGTCCAGTACCGGTAGCCGTCGACCACGTTGCGCCGGTCGCCGCCGGCCAGCAGCCCGGGGTCGTACCGCTCACCCCTCGGCCACGGCTCCGGATGGGGCCCGACACCGATCTCCTTGCCGAACCCGTCGTCGTACTGGACGGGCGCTTCGTCCCCGGCCCGTGCTTCGCTGCTCACCCCACGAGAGTACGGGGCTCCGGTTCCCGCTCGCCGCGCTGTCCTGGCAGGGCCGTGGTCCGGCGGAACAGCCGGCGCCACCGCCCCGACACCCGGTCCCCGAGCCACCGCAGGAAGGCCGTCGGCAGGAACACGGCGTCGGCGGCGATCATCGCCAGGGAGAAGAACGGCAGCCCGAGCAGCACCGCGATGCCCGCGTGCTCCAGGATCATCGCGACGAGCAGGACGTTCTTGACGCGCCGGTTGAAGAGCGTGAACGGGAAGGCGACCTGGACCACCACCGTGGCGTACGTCACCAGCATCACCACCACCCCGCTGGCGGCGAGGACACCGGAGAGCGCGGGCCAGGGTGTGAAGTAGTCCAGTTTGAGCGGGAAGTACAGGGCCGTGCCGTCCTGCCAGCGCGTGCCCTGGATCTTGTACCAGCCGGCGGTGGCGTACACGAGACAGACCTCGGCCATGATGACCATCAGTCCGGCGTTGTGGAGAAGGTTCGCGAGGACGTCGAGCAGCGCGCGCGGCTGCCCGCCCGGCGCGTAGTGGCCCGTCAGCCACCACAGCCCCTGCGCCGCCCAGGCGCCCCAGAACAGGACCGCCAGCCAGGTCTCGATCTCGAACCGGTCCGCCGTCAGCGTCCCGACCAGGAGGAAGGCGCCCATGAGGACCCACAGGACGGGCCCCACCCGGTCCCGTACGGCGCCTGCCCTGTCCTCCCCTTCAGCGGCCTCGGCATCCGCCTCGCGGGCGGCCCGCGCCGCGCGCCGGGCGTCCAGCGACCAGACCTGACCGCAGCGGGTCACCACGAGATAGATCGCCATCAGGTGGATGACGTTGTCGCCGCCGTCGCCCATGAAGATGCTGCGGTTCTGGAGCGACAGCACGCCGAACATGAACAGCACCGACGTCGTGCGGGTGCGCCAGCCGGCCATCAGCAGCGCGGCCGACACGACGGCCACGGCGAAGACGATCTCGAACCAGACCGCGCTGTCCGACCACATCAGCCCGCTGAACGCGCCGTTCCTGGCCATCAGTTGCTGGGCCATGGTCCAGCTCCACGGCCCGTCGGGCCCGTACAGCTCCCGGCGGTGCGGCAGTTCGCGCAGCAGGAAGAGCAGCCACGTGCCGGCGAATCCGATCCGGACGACCGCGCTCTGGTACGGCCCGAGGGCGGTGCCCGTGACGCGCTGGACGGCGTACGCGTACCGCTGCCCGGCCCGCCGCCCGGCCTGCTGCCCGCTCACCCGCTCGCCTCCGTACGACCGTTCCCTGCGCCCCCGGGAAGATCCGCGGAGGTCACGCCCCACCAGGGGCAGACCCGGTAGGCGGGCCGCGTGTCGAACTTCTGCTTGCTCCACACGGGCGCGTCCACGGTCGTCGAGACCGACCTGAGCTGGATCCGCCGCACAGGACCGCCCAGCCGGTGGTCCTCCAGCCGCAGCATCACTATCCGGCGCAGGTACTGCTCGGACAGCTGGCCGCGCAGCCCCTGCGGACGGTTGTCCGTGTCGTGCGAGCCGGTGAAGAAGTCCCAGCCGCGCCGCAGCTCGTTCTGGTCGATGTGGCTCGGGAAGGGATTGCCCCGTATCGCCGCGCCGTCCTCGGCGGAGAGGTCGATCCAGTCGGTGGTCGTCCGCGCGCCGTCCGGCGCCTCTACCTCTGCCCGTACCTGCACGCCGATGTTCTGCTGGAGCGGATTGGGCGCGAAGAGCTTCCAGTTCTGCTCGAACTCGGGATAGATCCAGCTGTCGACGGCCGCGCCGTGCTGCTTGGTGAGCGTGTTGGACGGGGCGACGTGCAGGAAGACCATGCCGAGGTGGACGCAGGCCAGCACTCCGGCGATCGCCAGAGCGAGAGCGGCCACCACCTGGTACGGAAGGGAGAGACCGGCTATGCCCGCGCCGGGCGGCGGCCCGGCCTTCACACCCTCACGGTCGTACGAATCCATCCCACCTCGATCGCCACCCGGGAGCGGTCCCGGCCCGGTCCCCGGTCACTCCACGCTCAGAGGACAAACGCCGGGCCGCCGTTGTCACTGACCATCGGACGCCCCGCGCCGTCCCAGGCGAGCATGCCGCCGTCCACGTTCACCGCGTCGACGCCCTGCTGCACCAGATACTGCGTGACCTGCGCGGAGCGGCCACCGACCCGGCACATCACATACGCCTTCCGCCCGTCGGCCACGGCCTCGGTCACCTCGCCGAACCGGCCGACAAAGTCACTCATCGGAACGTGCAGCGCGCCCTCGACATGACCGGCCGCCCATTCGTCGTCCTCCCGGACGTCCAGCACCAAGCCGTCGGACGGAACCGCCGCGACGTCCACGGAGGGCAGCGGGGCGAAGTTCATGGGTGTCGCCTTCTCTCGTACCTGTCTGAGCCGGCCGGGTGATTCCGACTCCGGAAACCTACCGCGCCAGCTGCGCCAGCTGACTCTCTCGCTCGGAGACCTCGGCGAGCAACTGCTCGGCGATCTCCTCCAGCAGCCGATCCGGGTCGTCGGGCGCCATCCGCAGCATCGCGCCGATGGCGCTCTCCTCCAGCTCCTTGGCGACCAGCGTCAGCAGCTCCTTGCGGTGCGAGAGCCACTCCAGCCTGGCGTACAGCTCCTCGCTCTCGCTGCGCCGGTGCTCCTCGGGCGCGGGCCCCGCCGCCCACTCCTCGGTCAGCTCCCGCAGCAGCGGCTCGTCCCCGCGCCCGTACGCGGCGTTGACGCGCGTGATGAACTCCTCGCGCCTGGCCCGCTCCTTGTCGTCCTGCGCCAGGTCCGGGTGCGCCTTGCGCGCCAGATCCCGGTAGAGCTTGCGCGCCTCGTCACTCGGCCTGACCCGCTTGGGCGGCCGTACGGGCTGGTCGGTCAGCATCGCCGCCGCCTCGGGCGACAGCCCCTCCGAGTCGAGCCAGTCGTGGAACAGCTCCTCCACCCCCGGCATGGGCTGCACCAGCGCCCGGGCCTCCTCGGCCCTGCGCACGTCCGCCGGGTCGCCGGTCCGGGCGGCCGTCGCCTCGGCGATCATCGCGTCCAGCTCGTCGAGCCTGGCGTACATCGGCCCGAGCCGCTGGTGGTGCAGCCGGGAGAAGTTCTCCACCTCGACCCGGAAGGTCTCCAGCGCGATCTCGAACTCGATGAGCGCCTGCTCGGCGGCGCGCACGGCCTTCTCCAGCCGCGCCTCGGGCCGGGGCACGGCGGCCTCGGCCGCACCTCCCGCGTCCGCCGTCGCGCTCGGCGCGCTCGTCGCGTCCTGTACGTCCTGCTCGTCGTCGTTACGGATCGTCGGCTCCCCAGGGGCGTCGTGCATCACCCGTCCAGCGTACGGGCGATCGAACCCGCCCCCGCCCCGCCTCCCGGACCGGGCCCCGCCCCGGCCCGTGACCCCCGCCGTCAGACGCCCGACTCCGCCGCGATCCGCCCGCTCCTGACCGCCGCCACCAGCTCCGCGTGATCCGCCTCCGTACGGTCCGCGTACGCGACGGCGAAGGCCGCCACCGCGACGTCCAGCTCCTCGTTCTTGCCGCAGTACCCGGCGATCAGCCGGGGATCCACGCTGTGCGCGTGCGCCCGCGCCAGCAGCGCCCCGGTCATCCGCCCGTAGTCGTCTATCTGGTCGGCCGGCAGCGCGGCCGGATCCACGCTCCCCTTGCGGTTCCTGAACTGCCGTACCTGGTACGGCCGGCCCGCCACCGTCGTCCACCCCAGCAGGCTGTCGCTGACCACCTGCATCCGCTTCTGCCCGAGCACCACCCGGCGCCCCTCGTGCGTCACCTCGGGCACCTCGAAACCGGCGGCCGGCAGGTACGGCAACAGGGCCGAACCGCGCGCCTCCTTCACCTGGAGCACCAGCGGCTCCCCGCGGTGGTCGAGGAGCAGCACCACGTACGACCGGGTCCCGACGCTGCCGGTGCCGACGACCCGGAACGCCACGTCGTGGATCGCGTACCGCGCGAGGAGCGGCAGCCGGTCCTCCGACAGGGTCCCCAGATACTCCTCCAGCGAGGCGGCCACGGCCGCCGCCTCCTCGTCCGGCACCCGCCGCAGGACGGGCGGGGCGTCCACGAAGCGCCGCGTCCCGCCCCGGCGGCCGTCCGCGCCCGGGGAGCCGTCGGCCTCCGGCACGGCCTCGGTCGACCTGGCGGCGAACCGCGCGCTCGTGTTGTTGCGCGCCTTCTCCGAGACCCGCTCCAGCGTGCCGGCCAGATCCCGCGCGTCGGCGTGCGAGACCAGCTGCTCGTCGGCGATCGCGTTCCACGCGTCGAGCGCGGGAAGCTTCGCCAACAGCCGCATCGTGCGCCGGTACGACCCCACCGCGTCGCAGGCGCCGCGCCGGCACGTCTCCTCGTCCGCGCCCGCCTCGCGGCCCGCCAGCACCAGCGAGGTCGCGAGCCGCTTGACGTCCCACTCCCAGGGGCCGACGACGGTTTCGTCGAAGTCGTTGAGATCGATGACGAGTTGCCCGCGCGAGTCCCCGTACAGACCGAAGTTCCCCGCGTGCGCGTCCCCGCAGATCTGAGCGCCGACCCCGGTGACCGGCGTGCCCACCAGGTCGTGGGCCATCAGCCCCGCCGAGCCCCGCAGGAACGCGAAGGGGGTGGCGGCCATCCGCCCCACCCGCAGCGGCGTCAGCCCCGGCACCCGGCCGCGGCTGGACTCCTCGACCGCCCGCAGCGCGTCGGGCCGCCCGGCCGCGAGGACGAGGGAGTCGTGCGACGAGCGCGGCACCCGGTCCCGCAGCGCGTGCCCCCGCGCCTTGGGCGTGGGCGCTCCGGCCACGGACGCGCGCGGCGCGAATCCGGACACCTCCGGAATGCGACCGTCCGTGTGAGCCGGCCGTCCCCCGGCGCCCCGCGACCGCTCCGACACCGCCGATCCGACTTCGCCCATGGCGTGCCGCCTCCCCCGTGCTCGTACGTGCTCGTGCCTGCTCCTGCTGAATCAGGCCAACATCAACTGAGCACGACGTTACCGCCGGGCGAAGCCGGCCGCCTCCCCCTGTGGACAACTGCGGACAGGCACCCGTTCCGGCCATATGAGCCCACGAATGAGCGCACGAACGAGCCCACGAAGAAAGCCGAGCCCCCGCGGACACCCTCTAGCAGTTCCCAACGCAGGACCCCTCGGGCGGTGGCTCGCGCAGATATGACTCCGACCACATCCTCAGCTCTTTGAGCGCGGGCTCCATCGCCTGCCCCGCCTCCGTCAGCCGGTACGCGACCCGCAGCGGCGGCCCGTCGTCGACCTCCCGTACGACCAGCCCGGCGGCCGCCAGTTCCGTGAGCCGGTCGGAGAGCATGCGCTCGCTGATCCCCGGGATGGCGCGCCGCAGTTCGGCGAAATGGACCGCGCGCTGCATCAGCACGGAAACGATCGGGCCGGTCCACCGCTTGCCCAACAGCTCGAAGACGCGGGTGATCCCCACGTCGACCTTCCTACACGCGTCCTCGCTGTGCTCCGCGTTCCGCTCCGCCATGTCCCCAGAGTACTGGCGCCTTCCGATCGGGATGAAAAAAAGTAAGCGACTATGTTATCCATAGGTACGCACAGAATCTTGGTTCCTTACGGAGCTTCGCCTCTGTGCGTGGACCACCCCCGCCCCTGCCCGATGGAGATCCGTCATGGCCACGCTTCTGCACCTCGACTCCGCCCTCTTCCCCCAGGGCTCCGCCTCCCGCGACATCACGGCCGCCTTCGTGAAGTCCTGGCTGGAGCAGCACCCGGAGGGCAAGGTCGTCTACCGCGACCTCGCCGCCTCCCCGATCCCCCACCTGGACGCCGCGGCCGTCGGCGCGGGGCCGGACCACGAGCTGCGTGCCGAGCTGGCCGCCGAGCTCGCGGAGGCCGACGCCGTCCTGATAGGTGCCCCGATGTACAACTTCACGATCGCCTCCACCCTCAAGGCGTGGCTCGACCAGGTGATCATCGTGGGTTCCAACACGGGCCCCGACAGCCCGGTGGCGGGCACCCCGTTCACGATCGTCGCCAGCCGCGGCGGGTCGTACGCCCCCGGCACCCCACGCGAGGACTTCGAGTTCGTCCAGAACTACCTGGAGAAGGTCCTGACCGGCATGCTCGGCATCACCGAGATCGACTTCATCGTCCCGGAGCTGACCCTGGCCCCCGTGAAGCCGGAGATGGCCGACCTCATCCCCCTCGCCGAGGCCTCCCGCGCGAAGGCCCACGAGGAGGCGATCCAGAAGGCCAAGGCCCTGGGCGCCCGCCACGCGGCCTGACGCGTCACAGCGCAGAACGGGCCTCGGGGGTGGCGTCCCAGGACGCCACCCCCGAGGCCAGGAGCATCTGACATCCCGTCATTCGCCATCGCCACGACCGGCCCCGGCCGTGACATGCGTCACTGAGGCCCTCACCGCCCCCGTTCACCGGACAGACAGCGCCGTACACCCCGTACAGCCCTACACCCCGTACATACGAGAAGCGGGCCCCCGCCAGGACTTTCGTCTCCGGCCGGGACCCGCTCTTCGGTTTCTCTGTGCGCGAGGGGGGAGTTGAACCCCCACGCCCTTTCGGGCACTGGAACCTGAATCCAGCGCGTCTGCCTATTCCGCCACCCGCGCATTGGGTGTGCCGTCCGGTGCCTCACCTGCTGGTGTGAACTCCTGGCGACATCGAGAAGATTAGCACGCTGGAGGGGGTCGAATCACATCCGTTTGTTTGGCCGGCCCGGTCCTGGAACAGGGAACGAACAGGGGCGGGCCCCACTCCTCCTCCGTGCACCCGGGGTGCGGGACACTGTCGGGAGGCCGCCTCTACGATCCGTGTGAGAGGTGACACTCATCAACGGGGCGGACATGGGGAACCAGCCTATTTCCCGGCGCGTGGATACGATCAGTAAGCAGTACCAGGACAGCAACGACCGAGGAGGTGCCCCATGGGAGTCATGAAGCGTTTCGAACAGCGTCTCGAAGGTTTGGTCAACGGCACCTTCGCGAAGGTCTTCAAGTCCGAGGTCCAGCCCGTGGAGATCGCCGGCGCCCTCCAACGCGAGTGCGACAACAACGCGACGATCTGGAACCGCGAGCGGACCGTCGTACCCAACGACTTCATCGTCGAGCTGAGCACGCCCGACTACGAGCGGCTCAGCCCGTACTCCGGACAGCTCGGGGACGAACTGTCCGGGCTGGTCCGCGACTACGCGAAGCAGCAGCGCTACACCTTCATGGGCCCCATCAAGGTCCACCTGGAGAAGGCCGAGGACCTCGACACCGGTCTGTACCGGGTGCGCAGCCGCACCCTGGCGTCGAGTACGTCCCAGGCCTCGGGGCCCGCCCCCGCTGCCCCCCAGGGCGGCTACGGCTACCCGCCCGCCGCCGCGCCCCCCATGCCCGCCGCACCCCCGCCCGGCGGCCACCAGCCCCCGCCAGGAGGCCCGGGACGCGGACCGGGACCGGTTCCAGGACCCGGCCACGCGGCCGGACCCGGCCCCGCGGCGGCACCCGGCGGCCTGCCGGGCACCCAGGTAAGACGCTGGATCGAGATCAACGGCACCCGCCACCAGATCTCCCGCGCGACGCTCGTGCTCGGCCGCAGCACCGAGGCGGACGTGCGGATCGACGACCCCGGCGTATCGCGGCGGCACTGCGAGATCCGGGTCGGTACGCCCTCGACTATCCAGGATCTCGGGTCCACCAACGGCATCGTGGTAGACGGACAGCACACCACCCGCGCTACGCTCCGCGACGGCTCGCGGATCGTCGTGGGCAATTCCACCATCGTTTACCGGCAAGCCGAAGGGTGAAGCGGGGGCAATGTCAGAGCTGACCCTGACGGTCATGCGGCTAGGTTTCCTGGCCGTTCTGTGGCTGTTCGTGATCGTGGCCGTCCAGGTCATCCGCAGCGACCTGTTCGGAACACGCGTCACCCAGCGCGGCTCACGCCGCACCGCGGACGCCAGACCGCAACAGGCACGCCAGACCGCGGCGGCGGCCCCGCCGCCGCAACGCCAGCAGCAGGGAGGCCGGCAGCGCCGCGGCGCACCCACCAAGCTGGTCGTCTCCGAAGGCATCCTGACCGGCACCACGGTCGCGCTCCAGGGGCAGACCATCACCCTGGGCCGCGCGCACGACTCCACGATCGTGCTGGACGACGACTACGCGTCCAGCCGGCATGCCAGGATCTACCCGGACCGTGACGGCCAGTGGATCGTCGAGGATCTCGGGTCCACCAACGGCACGTATCTCGACCGGACCCGGCTCACGACCCCGACACCGATTCCGCTGGGCTCACCGATCCGCATCGGGAAGACCGTCATCGAGCTGCGGAAGTAGTACGACAATGAGCGAGCGGAGCGAGCGAGCCGCAGCGGTCCCGACAGCGGACCGGAGCAGGCTCCCGACCGGAGGGTGGGCAGTGTGGCTCGAGACCGGCTGGCGCGACAGTCGACCGGCGAGCCGACGGGCGAGGTGCGCATGAGTCTGTCGCTGCGCTTCGCCGCCGGGTCGCACAAAGGCATGATCCGGGAGGGCAACGAGGACTCCGGCTACGCCGGCCCCCGATTGCTCGCCATCGCCGACGGCATGGGCGGCCAGGCCGCCGGTGAGGTCGCCTCCTCCGAGGTGATCTCCACCCTCGTGCAGCTCGACGACGACGTGCCGGGCTCCGACATCCTCACCTCGCTCGGTACGGCGGTCCAGCGCGCCAACGACCAGCTCCGCCTGATGGTCGAGGAGGACCCGCAGCTGGAGGGCATGGGCACCACGCTCACCGCCCTCCTGTGGACCGGCCAGCGCCTCGGCCTCGTCCACGTCGGCGACTCCCGCGCGTACCTCCTGCGCGACGGCCTCCTCACGCAGATCACCCAGGACCACACCTGGGTGCAGCGCCTGGTCGACGAGGGCCGGATCACCGAGGAAGAGGCCACCACCCACCCGCAGCGCTCCCTGCTGATGCGCGCGCTGGGCAGCGGCGACCACGTCGAGCCGGACCTCTCCATCCGTGAAGTACGGGCGGGCGACCGGTACTTGATCTGTTCGGACGGTCTCTCCGGCGTCGTCTCCCACCAGACCATGGAAGAGGCCCTCGCCGGCTACCAGGGCCCCCAGGAGACCATCCAGACCCTCATCGAGCTGGCCCTGCGCGGCGGCGGCCCCGACAACATCACCTGCATCGTCGCCGACGTCCTGGACGTCGACGCCAACGACACCCTCGCCGCCCAGCTCAACGACACCCCCGTCGTCGTCGGCGCCGTCGCCGAGAACCAGCTTCCGCCCAGCGCCGCGGAGAACGCCGCCGCGATGCAGACCCCCGCGGGCCGCGCGGCCGGCCTCGGCCGCGCCGTACCGCAGCAGCCCGCCGGCGGCTTCGGCCCGCCCGGCAGCGGCGACGACCCCGCGTACGGCGGCATGCCGCCCGAGGGCGGGTACGGGACCTACAGCGACGACGACTTCGTCAAGCCCCGCGGCGGCCGCAAGTGGGCCAAGAGATCCTTCTACGTCGTCCTGGCGCTCGCCGTGGTCGGCGGCGGCCTGTACGGCGGCTACCGCTGGACCCAGACCCAGTACTACGTCGGCTCCAACAAGCAGCATGTCGCGCTCTACCGGGGCATCAGCCAGGACCTGGCCTGGGTCTCGCTCTCGAAGGTCCACAAGGACCACCCCGAGATCGAACTCAAGTACCTCCCGGACTACCAGCGCAAGCAGGTCGAGGGCACCATCACCGAAGGCAACCTGAGCGAGGCCGGCAAGAAGATCGACGCGCTCGCCGTCCAGGCCTCGGCCTGCAAGAAGGACGAGCAGCGCCGCGCCGCCGAGCGGGCGGCCGACGTGGCCGACAGCGAGGAGCAGGTGGGCGGCACCAAGCCGACCGACAAGCCCTCGACCGGCCCGACCGACACCACCAAGCCCGACAAAGCCACTCCCCATCCGGGCCCCAGCCTCTCGGAAGAGGAGCAGAAAGTGGCCTCGAACTGCGGGAAGCAGTAGCGGCCGAGGGGGCCTCTTCACCACCATGAGCGTTGTCACGAACACCACCACCATCGGCGCCATCGAGGCACCGAGCCGCCGCAACACCGAACTGGCCCTGCTGGCCTTCGCGGTCGTCATCCCGATTTTCGCGTACCTGAACGTGGGTCTCGCGATCAATGACCAAGTGCCGGCGGGGATGCTCGGTTACGGCCTCGGCCTCGGCCTGCTCGCGGGCATCGCGCACCTCGTGGTGCGCAAGTTCGCCCCGTACTCGGACCCGCTGCTGCTCCCGCTGGCGACACTTCTCAACGGTCTCGGCCTCGTGCTGATCTGGCGGCTGGACCAGTCGAAGCTCTTCCAGTCGACGCAGAACTTCGTCCCCGGCGCCACGAACCAGCTGCTGTACTCGGCGCTCGGTATCGCCTTCTTCGTCGCCGTCCTGCTGCTCCTCAAGGATCACCGCATCCTCCAGCGGTACACGTACATCTCCATGTTCGCGGCCCTGGTCCTGCTGATCCTCCCGGTCTTCTTCCCCGCGCAGTTCGGCGCCCGGATCTGGATCACCATCGCCGGAAAGTCCATCCAGCCCGGCGAGTTCGCCAAGATCGCCATCGCGGTCTTCTTCTCCGGCTACCTGATGGTGAAGCGGGACGCCCTCGCCCTCGCCAGCCGCCGCTTCATGGGGCTCTACCTGCCGCGCGGCCGCGACCTCGGACCCATCCTGGTCGTCTGGGCCATGTCGATCCTGATCCTGGTCTTCGAGACCGACCTCGGCACCTCCCTGCTGTTCTTCGGCATGTTCGTGATCATGCTGTACGTCGCCACCGAACGCACCAGCTGGATCGTCTTCGGCCTGCTGATGTCCGCGGGCGGCGCGGTCGGCGTCGCCACGTTCGAACCGCACGTCCAGGACCGCGTCACCGCCTGGCTCGACCCCTTCGCCGGGTACGGGAAGATCGCGGCCAGCGAGCAGATCGCGAAGTCCCTGATGGCCTTCGGTTCCGGCGGCACGCTCGGCACCGGCTGGGGCCAGGGCCACTCCGACCTCATCGGCTTCGCCGCCAACTCGGACTTCATCCTCGCCACCGTCGGTGAAGAGCTGGGTCTCGCGGGCACGATGGCGTTCCTGCTGCTGTACGGACTGATCGTGGAGCGCGGTGTACGGACCGCCCTCGCCGCCCGCGACCCGTTCGGCAAGCTCCTCGCCATCGGCCTCTCCGGCGCCTTCGCCATCCAGGTCTTCGTCGTCGCGGGCGGTGTGATGGGCCTCATCCCGCTGACCGGCATGACCATGCCGTTCCTGGCCGCCGGCGGTTCCTCGGTGATCGCCAACTGGGCGCTGATCGGCATCCTGATCCGGATCAGCGACACCGCCCGCAGGCCCGCGCCGGCCCCCGCCCCGTCACCCGACGCCGAAATGACCCAGGTGGTCCGACCGTGAACAAACCCCTGCGACGGGTCGCGATCTTCTGCGGCCTGCTGATCCTCGCGCTCCTGGTACGCGACAACTGGCTCCAGTACGTACGCGCGGACGAGCTGAACTCCAGCAAGTACAACCGCCGGGTCCTGATCGAGCGGTACGCCCACGAGCGCGGCAACATCATCGTCGACGGGAAGCCGATAACGGGGTCGGTCAAGACGAAGGTCGGCGACTTCGCCTACAAGCGGTCCTACGTGAACGGCCCCATGTGGGCCCCCGTCACCGGCTTCGCCTCACAGGCCTTCGACGCCACCCAGATCGAGAAGCTGGAGGACGGCATCCTCACCGGCACCGACGACCAGCTGTTCTTCGACCGCACCCTGGCGATGTTCACCGGCGAGGAGAAGCAGGGCGGCGACGTCATCACCACCCTCAGCGGCGCCGCCCAGAAGGCCGCCTTCGAGGGACTCGGGACGAAGAAGGGCGCGGTCGCCGCGATCGACCCGAAGACCGGCAAGATCCTCGCCTTGGCCTCCACCCCCAGCTACGACCCCTCCACGATCGCCGGCAACAGCGACAAGGACGGCGAGGCGTGGAGCAAGCTCGAAGAGGACAAGGACCAGCCGAAGCTCAACCGGGCGCTGCGTGAGACCTACCCGCCCGGCTCCACCTTCAAGGTGGTCACGGCGGCGGCGGCCCTGGAGCACGGCGTCGTGAGCGGCATCGACGACAAGACCGACTCGCCCGACCCGTACGTCATGCCGGGAACCACCACGAAGCTGCCGAACGAGGGCAACATCCCCTGCAAGAACGCCACCCTCCGCGTGGCGCTCCAGTACTCGTGCAACACGGTCTTCGGCAAGCTCGGCGTGGACGTCGGCGCGGACAACATGCTGGAGACGGCGAAGAAGTTCGGCTTCAACTCGGAGCAGTTCGTCCCGGTCCGGGCCAACGCGTCGGTCTTCCCCGAGAAGATCAACGAGTCCCAGACCGCGCTCTCCTCCATCGGCCAGTTCGACACCCGCACCACCCCGCTCCAGATGGCCATGGTCGCCGCCGCGATCGCCAACGACGGCAAGCTGATGAAGCCGTACATGATCGACCAGCTGCGGGCGCCCAACCTGGACCAGCTCAGCCAGACCGACCCGGAGGAGCTGAGCCGCCCCCTCACGCAGGAGCACGCGCAGATGCTCCAGCAGATGATGGAGACGGTCGTCAAGGAAGGCACCGGCACCAAGGCGCAGATAGACGGCGTGACGGTCGGCGGCAAGACCGGTACCGCGCAGCACGGCGAGAACAACAGCAAGAACCCGTACGCGTGGTTCATCTCGTACGCCAAGACCGACGCCGGGTCCCCGGTCGCCGTGGCCGTCGTGGTCGAGGACAGCGACGCCAGCCGCGACGACATCTCGGGCGGCGGCCTCGCCGCTCCCATCGCGAGGGACGTGATGAAGGCGGTCATCGACAGCAAGAAGTGACGCCGGTCACGCTTCACGTCCATATCTGCACATTGCGATACCGGTCACGTATCAGGTGACTGGTACAGGCGGACCGCACGAGGCGTGCCCGGTAGCGTAGGCGCGTACAGCACATCGCCGGAGACCACTCACCGGTGCGATCGGGACTGACGGAGAGGGCCGGAACAGTTATGGAAGAGCCGCGTCGCCTCGGCGGCCGGTACGAGCTGGGCGCGGTGCTCGGCCGTGGTGGCATGGCCGAGGTGTACCTCGCGCACGACACCCGGCTCGGCCGATCCGTCGCTGTGAAGACGCTCCGGGCCGACCTGGCCCGTGACCCGTCGTTCCAGGCCCGGTTCCGCCGGGAGGCCCAGTCCGCCGCCTCGCTCAACCACCCGGCGATCGTCGCGGTCTACGACACCGGCGAGGACTACGTCGACGGCGTCTCCCTCCCGTACATCGTGATGGAGCACGTCGACGGTTCGACCCTGCGTGAGCTGCTGCACTCCGGGCGCAGGCTGCTGCCCGAGCGCACGCTGGAGATGACCGTCGGGATCCTCCAGGCGCTGGAGTACTCGCACCGCGCCGGGATCGTCCACCGCGACATCAAGCCCGCCAACGTCATGCTGACGCGCACCGGCCAGGTCAAGGTCATGGACTTCGGCATCGCCCGTGCGATGGGCGACTCCGGCATGACGATGACGCAGACGTCCGCCGTCATAGGAACCGCCCAGTACCTCTCCCCGGAACAGGCCAAGGGCGAACAGGTCGACGCGCGCTCCGACCTGTACTCCACCGGCTGCCTGCTCTACGAGCTGCTCGCGGTCCGGCCGCCGTTCGTCGGGGACTCCCCGGTCGCGGTGGCCTATCAGCACGTACGGGAAGAGCCGCAGCCTCCCAGCGTGTACGACCCCGAGATCACGCCCGAGATGGACGCGATCGTCCTCAAGGCCCTCGTCAAGGACCGGGACTACCGCTACCAGTCCGCCGACGAGATGCGCGCCGACATCGAGGCCTGCCTCGACGGCCAGCCCGTCGGCGCGACCGCCGCCATGGGCGCGGTCGGCTACGGCGGCGGGTACGGCGGCGACGTGGACCAGGCGACCACCGCGCTGCGCACGGCCGACCCGGCCACGTCGATGCTCCCCCCGATGAACCCGAACGACGGGGGCTTCGGCGGAGGCGGCTACGACGGGGGCGGCCCGGGCCGTCGGCGCCAGCCGAAGAAGTCCAACACGTCGACGATCCTGCTGATCGTCGCCGGTGTGCTGGTCCTGGTCGGGGCGATCCTGATCGGCCAGGCGGTCTTCAGCGGCGACGGCGACGCGAAGAGCAAGGTGCCGATCCCCACCCTCGTCGGGAAGACCCTGACGGAGGCCGAGACGCTGGCGACCAACGCCGGGGTCAAGGTCGCCCAGTCCAGCAGCGAACGCTGCGACCAGCCAAAGAACGCCATTTGCAGCCAGAACCCGGCCCCGGAGGCCGGTGAGATGAGCGAGGGCGACACGATCAACGTCGTCGTCTCGGAGGGCGCGCCGAAGGTCGAGGTCCCGGACGTCACGGACAAGGACCTCAAGGACGCGACACGTCTCCTGGAGGACAAGGGCTTCAAGGTCGGCGACCCGAAGCAGGTCGAGTCGGACGAAGACCCCGGCACGGTCCTGGAACAGGACCCGGCGGGCAACGCCCAGGCCGAGAAGGGCGCCGAGGTCACGCTGACGATCGCCAAGCAGGCCCTGGTCGATGTCCGCGACGTGACCAACGGCCAGCAGTTCGACTCCGCGAGGTCGCAGTTGGAGGACACGCTGGGCTTCACCGTCAAGCGGGTGGACGTGGACAGCGATCAGCCCGCGGGCATCGTCGTCAAACAGGACCCCCCCGGCGGCACCAAGGCCCCGAAGGGCAGCCAGATCACCCTTCAGGTCTCCAAGGGCCCGCAGCAGGAGAAGGTCGCCGTACCGGACCAGCTGGCGGGAAAGCGGGTCGGCGAGGTCAAGGCGATCCTCCAGAGCCAGGGGCTCAGCGCGACCTTCGCCCCGAACTCGCCCCAGGACGACAACGCCATCGTCCTCAACGTCACCCCGCCCTCGGGCACACAGGTCGACAAGGGGTCGGCCGTCGTCCTGATCACGGTGAACGCCGGCGGCCAGAACGGCGGCAACAACAACGGCGGCGGCGGCGAAGGTGACGGCAACGACGGAGGCTTCTTCGGAGGCGCGTCCGGAGTCGCCTTCCGTACGGAGGACTGACCGCCGCACGGCACCCGCCGCACGGCGGACAACGAGGAAGCCCTGGCCCCCACAGTGGGGGGACCAGGGCTTCCTCGCGTACGACCGACCGACCCGACCCTCAGCGCAGCTCCGGCGGCAGGGTGCGGTTCTTGTCGACCTTTTCCGTGCGGACCAGTTCCGCCCAGACGATGTAGCGGTAGTCCGAGGTGTAGATCGGGGTGCAGGTCGTCAGGGTCAGGTAGCGGCCCGGCTTCTTCTTGCCCGACTCCTTGGGGACCGGCAGCAGGACGTTCACGTTGTACTTGGACGTCTTCGGCAGCTCTTTGTAGACCTTGTAGACGTACCAGGTGTCCTTGGTCTCGAAGACGACCGGGTCGCCGACCTCGATCTGGTGGATGTTGTGGAACTTCGCGCCGTGGCCGTCCCGGTGCGCCGCCAGCGTGAAGTTGCCCTTCTTGTCCCAGGGCAGCGCCGACTTGACCGGGTCGGTGTAGTAGCCGGCGATCCCGTTGTTCAGGGACTTCGGCTCCGTGCCCTTCTTGACGAGCACTTCGCCGTTGTTCATCGCGGGGACGTGCAGGAAGCCGATGCCGTCCTTCGAGTCGAAGGACCGGGGCGTGCCGTCGCCGCCCGTGCCGTCCGTACCGCCGCGCGCCCAGTTGTCGCGTACCTCGTTGCCCTGCTTGGTGGCCTCGCGGTCCGCGAGCACGTTGGTCCACCACAGCGAGTAGACGACAAAGAGGCCGAGCACCAGGCCGGCCGTGATGAGCACTTCGCCGAAGACGCTGACCACCGCCGCGATACGGCTCCTGGGCGGCCGGCCCGGCGACGGGTCGGGACCGGTCGGCGCGGCGGGCTCGTCCGGTCCCGGCGGTGGTGCCCCGGTCTGCTCGTCGTGTTCGGTTCTCGCTGCCACCGCACCCGCCCCCGTCCCAGTCCAGTCGGCCGGCCCCCCGGCGGGCTCAGCCGACGAGATCGTCCGGCTTGCCCTTGCTGCGTGGCCGTTCGTCCACCATCTTGCCCCACACGATCATCCGGTACGTACTGGTGAATTCGGGCGTGCAGGTCGTCAGCGTGATGTAGCGGCCGGGCCCCGCGAACCCCGACTGCGGGGGCACCGCGTCGATCACGCTCACGTTCGACGGAGAGGTCTGCGGCAGGGTCTTGGTCATCGCGTACGTGTAGTAGGCGTCCTGCGTCTCGACGATGATCCTGTCGCCCGGCTGCAACCGGTTGATGTAACGGAACGGCTCGCCATGGGTGTTGCGATGGCCGGCCACCGCGAAGTTGCCCTGCTTGTCCTCCGGCATCGCCGTCTTGAGCTTGCCCTCGGCGTAGTGCCCGACCATGCCGTGGTCGAGGACCTTCGACTTGCTGATGCCCTCGGCGATCGGCACCACGACGTCGAGCTTGGGGATGTGCATGATGGCGAAGCCCTGGCCGGGCGCGAAGACCCCGGGCTTGCGGCCCTTGGCCCAGCTGTCCTGGATCTTGTTCGTCTCCTTGCCGGCGTACTGGTCGGCCCGGACGTTCGTCCACCAGAGCTGGTAGGTGACGAACAGCAGCATCAGCACGCCGAAGGTGATGAACATTTCACCGACGACACGGCTCACGACCACCGCGGGGCTGTCCTTCGCCGCGCGCGCGGCGCGGCGGGCCTCGACGCGGGAGAGCGGCTTGGCCCGCCCGGACCCGTGCGCGGCCGTCCCGGGGCCGTTCTCGGCCTCGGCCGCCCCCGGCTCCTGCCGCCTGCGTCCCCGGCCACCCTTGGCGGCTTTACGGCGTTCCGCGCGCCCGCCCTGCTCGGAACCGGCCTGGTCCTGCCCGGTGGCGGACGAGGCGGTGACGGACTCGGCGGACCGCGCCGCGGTCGCCCGCCGCAGATCGTCCGTACGGAGGCCGATGGTCGCGTCGTCGGGAAGGTCGGCCGGAGGACGGACCGGCGAAGTGAAAGAGAGGGGCCCGGCTATGAGGGTCTCGTCCATCGACCCCGGTACGGGCGCGGGGGCGGGCCCGGCTTCCCGTACGGACTCCTGACCCGCACCCGGACCGGCCACCGGCCGCTCGGGCGGCAGCGGCACGGACACCGGGGCGGCGGGGGCAGAAGGCCCCACAGGGGCCGCTGGGGCCACAGGAGCCTGTCCGGCGCCCCCAAGAGCCTCGGGGGCGACAGGAGCCTGCCCCGCCTCCTGCCGGCTCTCCGGCCCTCGGTGACGGCCGTGACGCGCCCGGGGAGCCGCCGTCTCACCGCCCGCCCCCGGCCGGCCCGACGGCTGCCCCGGGATCGCGCCCGGGACCTGCCCGGAAGGCACCCCCGGCGCCTGTCCCGGAAGCGGATCGTTCAGCGGGTCCGCCAGGCCGCCCACCGCCGCCCTCAGCGCGGCCTCCGCCGCCGCGGCCTCGACAGCCTCCTCATACGCCTCGCGCGCGTACGGGGCCCCCTGGCCGCCCGCGTCGTGTTCCGGGCGGAGTGCCGTCACGCGAGCGCCTTGCCCACCACCGGTGCGAGGCCCGACGACCGGCCGACCGCACCCGGATCCCCGCACCGCGCCAGCCAGTTCGCCAGCATCAGGTGGCCGTGCTCGGTGAGCACCGACTCGGGATGGAACTGGACGCCCTCCACCGGCAGTTCACGGTGGCGTACGCCCATGATGATGCCGTCGTCCGTCCACGCCGTGACCTCCAGCTCCGCGGGCAGCTCCGCGGGGTCCGCGGCCAGCGAGTGGTACCGGGTCGCGGTGAACGGCGAGGGCAGCCCGGCGAAGACGCCGCGGCCCTCGTGCGTGACGAGCGAGGTCTTGCCGTGCAGCAGTTCGGGGGCGCGGCCCACGACACCTCCGTACGCCACCGCCATCGACTGCATGCCGAGGCAGACGCCGAAGACGGGCACCCCGGTCGTGGCGCAGTGGCGCACCATGTCGACGCAGACACCGGCCTCTTCGGGGGTCCCGGGGCCGGGGGAGAGCAGGACGCCGTCGAAGCCGTCCTGCGCGTGCGCGGTGCTGACCTCGTCGTTGCGCAGCACCTCGCACTCGGCCCCGAGCTGGTACAGGTACTGGACGAGGTTGAAGACGAAGCTGTCGTAGTTGTCCACGACCAGGATGCGGGCGCTCATCCGGCCGACCCCGATCCGTCGACCGTCACGTCGTTGAACGGCAGCAGGGGCTCCGCCCACGGGAAGACGTACTGGAAGAGCACGTAGACGACGGCCAGCGCCAGCACGAGCGAGATGGCCGCCCGCGCCCACACGTTGCCCGGCAGATGCCGCCAGATCCAGCCGTACATGCTGTCCCTTCCGTTCGGTACCGCGCCAGCCGGTACAGCAACAGACTAAAGGGCGGCGGGGGCACATGGGCGGTGCACCGGCGAGCTGTACGGACGTTCGGGTTTGCCGTTCGTCACAGCGGCCGCCGTGAACGCGGCGCGCACGGGCCACGTAACGGACTGTCCGCCTCCGCCCGCGGCCGTCCTGTCCGGCTATCCGGTGGGCTTCGCGTAGTGGAGGTCCACCGTGCCGGTGTATCCGGGGAGGGTCTCCCTCTTGTGCTCGTCGACCTGCCAGCCCAGGCCGTACGCCTTCACGTACAGCTGGTAGTTCTGGATGGCCGGGGAGTCCGCGAGGGCCTTGGACAGCTTCTCCCGGTCGC
The DNA here is from genome assembly GCF_035961655.1 of Streptomyces sp. NBC_01317. Taxonomy (NCBI): domain Bacteria; kingdom Bacillati; phylum Actinomycetota; class Actinomycetes; order Kitasatosporales; family Streptomycetaceae; genus Streptomyces; species Streptomyces sp. NBC_01317. Next base: position 4,197,826 of record NZ_CP108393.1, read on the forward strand.
CCACGGCGGTGATCCTGTACGGCGGCGAGTAGACGCGTCCTTGGAGGATGAGCGTGTTGCCCACGCAGCGCACCGCGCTGGTGGAGATCAGCCGCTGGTCCATGACCCGGATGCCCTGCGCCCCGCCCTGCCACAGGGCGTTGACGACGGCCTGGAGGTCCTGCTGGTGGATGACCAGGTCGTTGGGCTGGGGCTCGGGGTAGCCGGGGTTGGCGGTGGCGTCCGGCGGGGCGTCGTCGAGGGTGACGGTGAGGGCGGAGCCGGTGAGCTCCTCGGTGCCCGCGGTCTTCTCCAGGGCGCGCAGCCGGGCGTCCTCGGCCTCGGTGGAGCCGTCGTCACGGCCGGCGAGGGCGTCGACCTCGCGCCGTACCTCCGCGGCGGACCGCCCGAGGTCCGCGTTCTTGCGGTCGCGCTCGTGGATCAGGTCGGAGAGCTTGAGCAGCGAGGCGTCGGTACGGATGTTGGTGCCCTTGGCCGTGTTGAAGCTGGTCACGAAGATCAGGCCGGCGAGGGCGAAGACGGCGGCCGTGAGCAGCCTGACCGGCCGGGGGACCAGGCGGCGGCGCGGCCCTTCCGGCGCGGGCCGCGGAGTCCCCTCGGGGACCCCTGGCGGAGAGTCGGCGGAATTGCTCAACGTACCCTTATCTCCTTAGACGCCACGGAAGCACTACGCTAACGGACGCCTGGGGAGGCAGCGTTCCCCCTGTTCCCCGCCCGGCACCCCGTTTCAGTCCCCTGCGCGGTCACGCAGCGCATCGACAGGAGAGTTCCTCGTGCCGAAGTCACGTATCCGCAAGAAGGCCGACTTCACGCCGCCGCCGGCCGCGAAGCAGGCGACCAACATAAGGCTGACGAACCGCAGCTGGGTCGCCCCGGTCATGCTGGCCATGTTCCTGATCGGCCTGGTCTGGATCGTCCTCTTCTATGTGACCGACGGCAGCCTGCCGCTGGAGAGCTTCCGGAACTGGAACATCGTGGTCGGCTTCGGCTTCATCGCCATCGGCTTCGGTGTCTCCACCCAGTGGAAGTAGCCGCTCCACCCCCCGGGCGTCAAGCTCTCCCCAGGCTTATCCACAGCGTTGTCCACAGCAGGGGAAAAGGTCAGAAGATCTGTGGATAACTCCACGGAATGTTGACGCCGGTGTGACTGCGTCCGCCGTTCCCGCCGTACAGCCGCCCCTTGTCGTTGCTGGTCAGACCCACATCAGCGACAAGGGGCACTGATGTTCCCCACAGCATGCACAAGATCCGACACGCACTGTGGACAACTCGGCCGGTGGAGCACCCGTGGAGCGGCGGGCCGCGCTCTCAGGTGAGTGCGGCCGTACGGACCACGACGATCGCGAGCGTCGCCGCCAGCACGAGCGCGGCCGTCCCGTACTGGACGAGGGCCCGCCGTTCCCGGGGCGCGTGGACCAGGCCGACGGCCACGAGGGTGCCCGCGACCAGGCCGCCGATGTGGGCCTGCCAGGCGATGTCCGGGATGCTGAAGGTGAAGATGAGGTTCACCACGAGCAGTCCGATGACGGGCCGCAGGTCGTACTTGAGTTTGCGCATCAGGACGGCCGTGGCGCCGAAGAGCCCGAAGATCGCGCCGGACGCGCCCAGCGAGGGAGCGTTCTGCGCGGCGAGCAGATACGTGAGGGCGCTGCCCGCGAGTCCGGAGATCAGATAGAGCGCGAGGTAGCGCGCGCGGCCGAGCGCCGCTTCCAGCGGTCCGCCGATCCACCACAGGCTCAGCATGTTGAAGCCGATGTGCCAGACCTGCTCGTGCAGGAACGTGGCGGTGATCAGCCGGTACCACTGGCCGTCCGCGACCCCGACGTCGTGTCCGGCCATCAGGTCGAAGTACTTCCCGACCAAGTCGAAGCGGTCGACGAAATCGCCGCTCTGCGTGGCGATGACGAACACCACGACGTTGAGGGCGACCAGGATCTTGGTCAGCAGCCGGGGGTCGCGGGCGACGGTCGCGCCGACGACCGTCCGCGGCTGGCCGGCGGCCGGCGGGTGCCCCGTACCGGAACCTTGCCGTACACATTCCGGGCACTGGAATCCCACCGAGGCGTCGACCATGCAGGCGGGGCATATGGGCCGCTCGCACCGCGTGCAGCGGACGCCGGTCTCCTGCCCAGGATGCCGGTAGCAGCTGGGCAGGCTTCCGCTCGCCTGGTCCATCGGTCCCTCCCGCCTGGTGACGGCGGCCGGCACGGAGCGCGCCGGGCCGCCGGGCCGTCATGTAACCACTACGGACGGACGGGGCACGAGGTTCCCGACAGGGTCGGCGGGTCTCGGCGGCGGTCCGGTCCCGCGGTCAGCGGGTCTCGATGACGACCGACTCGATGACCACGTCCTGCAACGGGCGATTGGTACGGGGATTCGTCTGCGTACCGACGATCGCGTCCACGACCTTCTTGCCGGCCTCGCCGCTGACCTCGCCGAAGATGGTGTGCTTGCGGTTCAGCCAGGTGGTCGGCGACACGGTGATGAAGAACTGCGAGCCGTTGGTGCCGGGCCCCGCGTTCGCCATGGCCAGGAGGTACGGCTTGTCGAAGGCCAGCTCCGGGTGGAACTCGTCGGCGAACTCGTACCCCGGTCCCCCGGTGCCGTTGCCCAGCGGGTCGCCGCCCTGGATCATGAACCCGCTCATGACGCGGTGGAAGACCGTGCCGTCGTACAGACGATCGTGCGACTTCTTGCCGGTCGCCGGGTGGGTCCACTCGCGCCCGCCCTCGGCGAGCTCCACAAAGTTCTTGACCGTCTTGGGCGCGTGATACGGCAGGAGCCGGATCTCGATGTCCCCCTGGCTGGTCCTCAGGGTGGCGTAAAGCTGCTCGGCCACGATCTGCCTTCCGTGTGTCTTCGCTGACTCCCGCGATCCTCGCACGGAAGAGACACGGCCCGGACAGAGGTGTACGGAGGCGCCGGGAGGTGTACGGAGGCACTTCGAGGTGTACGGAGGCACTTCGGCGGACAGGCGCGGACCAGTACACGCGCAGTACACACGCCGAAAAAAGGCTCGCCGGGTCCCGCCGGGACAGGCGCATGCCGAAGCGAAGCGTGGCATTGTCGTGCACGAGGTCCCAAAGGACCGCAATGCCCGAGCATCACCCAAGTCGCCTTCCATGACCCGGATGCCCGCATCGCATGCCGAGACCGAGCCCAGCGGGCATGATCTCGAAAAGGGTGGACAGGCGATATACGGAACGCCACCGAGGAGGATGATCCTGTGACCCGCATGGACAGCGTGCGCGCCGCTACCGGTTCGGCGAAGGAGAGCGTGCAGCACGCCGCGGAAGCGGTGGCGCCATACGCCGGTACGGCCAAGGAACAGGCCGCGTTGTACGCGCACGAGGCGCGTGTACGACTGGCCCCGACCGTGTCGAAGGCCGCTCAGCAAGCTCGTATCCAGTACGGCGCGTATGTGGCGCCCCATGTGCCCCCGAAGTTCGATGACGCCGCTCACCAGGCCGCGGCGCGTACCAGGAAGGCCGCCCGTCAGGCGGCCGACTTCACGGTGCCGCGGGTCGAGCAGGCGGTGGCCACCGCACAGCCCGTGGCCCAGGAGGCCGCGGCGCGTTCGGCGGCCGCGCTGGCCGCTCTGCGCGGACAGATCACCGCGAAGGAAGTACGACAGCTGGTGAAGAAGCACCAGCGGCGGGCCAGGGCCGGACGTCTCGCCAAGGGCCTGTTGGTCCTCGGCGCGGTGACCGGTGGGGCTTTCGCCGCCTGGAAGTGGTGGGACAAGCAGGCCAACCCGGACTGGCTGGTGGAACCGCCGGCCGCCACGGAGCTGTCCGACCGCGCACCGCTGACGTCCGTGGACGGCAGCCGGGAGGCGGTGGATCCGCTCGATCCTGAGGTCCAGGCCAAGCAGGCCGAGGCGGAGGCCGCCGAGCGGGAGAAGCGTGAGGACCGGGACGACCGGGGCTGATCACGCGGTTCGGCCGCGGCGGTGTCGGGCGCCGGAAGACCGAAAGGCTTCCGGCGCCTCACGCTGCGACGAGAGCCGCGTCGGCGGCGTAGGCGTTCTCCCGGCCACGGTCCGCCTCTTGGGTACGGTCCGCCTCTTCGGTACGGTCCGCCTCTTGGGTACGGTCGTCCGCCCCGGTCTCCGTCGGCAGGACGGCGGGCAGGTGACGGACCGACGGTGACGACCCGTGCGCCTCGGCGGTGATGCGCTGCTTGATCGTGGGCGGCAGAGCCCGGCCCCGTGGCACCGCGACCGGCAACACCGCCCTCGTGGGTACGCGTTCGGCGAGCCGGTGCGGTTCGACGGCGACGGCGGGAGCGGGCGCGGGCTGCTCGGCCGGCTGCGCCGACACGGCGCTGCCGGCGGCCGTCGCGGGGGACGTGAGTCCCAGGGAGGCGAGCACCGCGAAGAACGCGGTGATGAAGACGGCCCACAACTTCTTGACCTTGATGGCGGCCATGACCCCTCTTTCACTTTCTGATGGTGCGATGTCGGGTTGGTCGATCTACATACCTTCCTCATGATGTGGACGCATCCCGGGAATCCAGGGAGCGACGCCGCAGCTGCGCAGTTCTTCGGATGAACACCACTCGTACGGTCCAACCGGCCCTCGGGGCCAAGCCCCCCGCGCCCGCCCCCACCATCCGAAAAGGCCGCTCCGACCTGCGCCAACACCGCCCAGCACCCTTCGCGACGCCCGGCAAGTCGAGCCGTACCCCGTGGAGGTGCGGGCAGGTGGGTCAAGCAGAATTGTTTCGCTGGTGGATCTCGAGGGGTGGCGACGCGAGAGATGACCTCGGGGTTATGCCTCTGGCATATACAGAAGGCATGGACGATCCTTCGGTACTTCATCTTCTCGGTCCCGTTCTCTTATCAGCCGCCGCCCGGCGAGGCGGTGAGGAGCCGGGCGCGGTCCCAGACGGCGGCGGCGTGCCGTTGGCGTCGGTAGGGACGCAGGCGGGCGCGCAGCCGGGCGAGGGACTGCTCGGTCCTGACGGACTTCAGATGGGGGTAGTGGTCGAGGAAGGCGTGCCAGTGGACACACGCCTCCTCCAGGTGCCCCAGGGTCAGGAGCGTCTCGGCGAGGCCCGCCTGGGTGAGGGCGAAGGCGCGGCGCTGGCCGGGGGCGCGGTGGGCGGCTGAGTCCCGCAGCGTCGACAGGCCGTCCGCGGCGTGCCCGAGGGTGAGCAGGGTCTGGGCGCGCTGGTAGTCGAGCCCGACGCGCGGGTACGCGGTGAAGGGGCCGGGCGGCCCCGAGGACTCTCCGTGCTGGGTCTCCGCCGTGCTCAGGTCGCCCAGCGCGGCGCGCCGCTGCCGGTCGTGGGCGCGGGCCAGCGCGCGCTGGACGTACAGGAAGGCGAGGGTGGCCGGCGGGGCGGCCGGTCCCGCCGCCTGTAGGGCGATGTCCATGAGGTGCAGGGCCGGCCGGTGGTGGCCCAGGCGCAGGGCCTGGGTGCTCATGGCACGCAGGGTGATCGCGTACGTGGAACGGCTGCCGCCCGCGTGGGCGAGGCTCAGGGACGTGCGGTAGTAGTGCTGCGCGAGCCCGAGGTGGCCCGTGTCGGCCGTCATGGCGGCCAGGACGTGCGTGAGTTGGGCGCCTGCGGTGAGCAGGTCGCCGCGGAGCCGGTCGGGCGCGCTCCGTTTGAGGAGCAGGCTGACGTCGTCGGCGAGGTAGGCGGCCAGCGCGGATCTGGCGTGGGCGCCGCCGTGCTGCTCGGTCAGGTCGGAGAACACCTGCGTCATGTCCCGCAGCCGCTGCACGTCCGCCGTGGTGGCGCGGCGCGACCGGCCCGCCCAGGATGCCGCGACCGGGGGTCTGTCGGGCCAGGCGAGCCGGTTGACGGTGGTCAGCGGGTAGGCGGGCTGGGCGCCGGCGGACTTGAGGAGGGAGGCCCGGCGGGCCGGGTCCGTGTCGCCGCGGGAGAGGGCGGCGAGCCGCGCCACCGGATCGGTGTGTCCCGGCCAGACCTGCGGGGGCCGGTCCCGGTCGCGGGCGAGCGGGACCAGCCCGGTGTCCTGGGCGGTGATCAGCCGGCCGGTGCGGGTGGTGAGGGCGGCGGCCACCAGGTCGGGCACGGGCGGACGCGGCCGGGATCCGGAGAGCCAGTGCGCCACGGACGTACGGTCGTAGTGCAGCTCCAACGCGTGCGCGGTGCCCAGGGCGTTGACCGCGCGGGCCAGTTCCCCGGAACTCCACCGGGCCTCCACGAGCAGCGCGGCGAGGAGTGTGTTGGGGTCGCTGCGGCCCATACCTTGTTCCCTGCCCTTCCCGGCGTGTTGCTGCGTATGCCGGGGGGATGCCCGCCGCTCAAAGTCACTAAAGGTCGGCCACGTCCGCGACGTACGCCCGCAGGGTGCGGGGTTCCAGCCCGTACCTCCGTTTGAAGTAATGGTCCGCGTCGTACGCCACTTCGGGGTGGACGGGCAGCGTGACGAACCGGCCGGCCGGCCGCAGGGCGTCGGCGGCGGACCGGCACAGGGCCGTCAGCTCGTCGTAGGTCGTGGCGTACGGGAGCACGTACACACCGAGAACGAGGTCGAAGGTGCCCGCGAGGGCGGGCGGGAGCGACCCGGTGAGGTAGTTGATGCCGAGCCGGTCCTTCGACTCCCGGTCACGGGCGTGCTCGATCATGCCCCGGGACGCGTCGATCCCGAGGACGTGCCCGGCCCCGGCCCGGGCCAGCGTGCGGCTGTAGACACCGCTTCCGCAGCCCATGTCGAGGACGCGGAGCTGCGAGATGTCCCCCAACAGGCCGAGGACACTGGGGAATTCGAGGTGCTGCCGGAACGGTCCTGCCGAGAACTCCTCGTAGACGAGGGCTGCTTGGTCGAATGGGTTCATCGATGGTCCTTCCGCGTGGAGGCCGGCACCTTCCAGCAAACCTCCGCCGATCCGGCAGGCGAAACGGATCCGGGACCGGGTGCGTGAACGCGTTGAACGCCCACGGAAGCGGGCGCGTACGAGCACCTCACCGGGCGTGAGACCGCAGCGCCTGCGCGGCGTCAAGGCGCTCTACGACCCGGCAGCCGCTCTGTTGAAGCTCGCGCGGTACGCCGTGGGGGTCAGTCCGAAGCGGCCGACCATGTGCTTGCGGAGGGAGTCCGCGCTCCCCAGACCACTCTCGCGGGCCACCTGGTCCATGGGCAGCCCGGTGGTCTCCAGCAGCTCCCTGGCCCGGTCGACGCGCCGGTGCAGCAACCACTGGAGCGGGCTCAGCCCCGTCTCCGCGTGGAAGCGCCGGCTGAGGGTGCGCACGCTCGTCCTGGCGTGACCGGCCAGGTCGGCCAGGGTGAGCGGGCGGTCGAGGTGTTCGAGCGCCCACGCGCGCGTCGGGGCGAGCCAGGAGCCGCGCTCCGGCGGCAGCGGTGTCTCGATGAACTGGGACTGCCCGCCCGGCCGTACGGGAGGGACGACCGCGAGCCGCGCGGCACTGTTGGCGACCGCCGCGCCGTAGTCGACGGCGACCAGGTGCAGGCACAGGTCGATGGCGGCGGCCGCGCCCGCCGAGGTGAACACCCCGCCGTCCTCGACGAAGAGCAGGTCGGGCTGCACGTCGACGGACGGGAAACGGGTGGCGAGGTCGCCCGCCAGCCCCCAGTGGGTCGTGGCGCGCAGCCCGTCGAGCAGGCCGGCCTGGGCCAGTACGAAAGCCCCCGTACACAGGGAGGCGATCCGCGCGCCGCCGGCCGCGGCTTTCCGCAGGGCGTCGAGGGCTTCCCTAGGAGCCTCCTCGCCGCCGCTGCCGACGGCGATGACCGTGTCGGCGCCCTCGACGGCGTCCAGGCCGTCCGGCACCACGATGTCGGGGCCGCCGACGGTGGGCATCGGTCCCGGCCGGGCCGTACAGACGCGCACGTCGTAGAACGGGACGCTGTTGAACACCATGAGCGGGATCGAGACGTCGAAGCCGAGCACGGGAGGCACGACCACCGCGGCGACGCGGTGCGGGGCCAGATCCATGGCCAGATCCTCCGGAGGGTTGGCATTCCGGCCAGTATCGTACGAGGCCGGGACGCGGGACCGTTCTCGGCATGAAATCTCATGTGATCGTGGGTCGCGGGGCCGCCGCGTCGAGGACCGCCCTGCTGCTGGCCGAGGACGGCGAGCGGGTACGGATGATCAGCCGGACCGGCGGCGGGCCGGACCACCCGCTCATCGACCGGGTCGCCGCGGACGCGACCGACACCGACCGGCTCACCGGGCTGACGGACGGGGCCGACACGCTGTTCACCACCGCCGCGCCGCCGTACCACCTCTGGCCCGAGCAGTTCCCGGTCCTGTCGGCGTCGCTGCTGACCGCGGTGATACGGACCGGGGCCGCGTACGTCATGCTCGGCAACCACTACGCGTACGGGCCCGTGAGCGGGCCGATCACGCCGGACCTCCCCCTGGCCGCGACCGGCCCCAAGGGGCGGGCCAGAGCGCGGGCCTGGGAGGAGGCCGCCGCCTCGGGGGTGAAGGTCACCGAGGTACGGGCCGCCCAGTTCTACGGCGCCGGCGCCTTCTCGGTGTTCAGCTTCCTGGTGCAGCGGCAGGTCCTGGAAGGAAAGCTGGTCCTGGTGCCGCAGGAACTCGACCTGCCCCACAGCTACTCGGCGATCGGCGACACCGCGCGCACGCTGGTCGCCGTGAGCCGCGACGACCAGGCGTACGGCCGGGCCTGGCACGTACCCACCTCGACCCTGTCGGTCCGGGACCTGGCCGTACGGCTCGCCGGACTCGCGGGGGCACCGGAACCGCGGATGGAGGAGCTGACCGAACGCGATCTGACCCTGCTCGCCTTCACCGATCCGTTCTGGGCCGAGATGAACGAAGTGCTCACCGAGCCCGGCCACCCGTTCGTCATCGACTACTCGGAGACCGAGAAGACGTTCGGCGTGACGGCCACCCCACCGGACGACGTGCTCCGGGAAGTGATCTAGGGGGCTGCCGGTCAGGAGGGCGCACAGACCTCCTTGCCCTTGAGGGTGCGCTTCCAGTAGCCGACCCCGATCGTCCCCTGCCCGCCGACCCGCCCGTTGACGTCGACGCAGAGGTCGCCCCTGCCGCCGGTCACGAGAAAATGGCACATACGCCAGCAGCCCATTCAAGAATGATCAATGTATGCCATTTCAGAAGATGCCCTCCAGCGCAAACCAATGCGCGCCCCTGACCCGCATTTCGCAGGTCAGGGGCGCGCATCTGCTGTGGAGCCCAGTCATGTGTCCTCCGCGTCCGCTGTCACCGCCCGCGTCCGCAGTCGCCGCCCCGGAAAGTGTCATCGCCCCGGAAGCCGGGTGGTCACTTCCTGTACGAACCATTCGTTGCCCTCCGGGTCGCTGAACGACACGAAGGACCCGTAGCTGGCCCGCTCCGGCGCGGGTCCGGCCACGCGGCCCGCGTCGCCGGCGTGGTGGAAGACGCCGGTGGCGTCGTGGAACACCTCGCTCACCTTCACCCCGCGGCCCGCCAGCTCGTCCCTGGCCGCCCCGATGTCGGAGACGACCAGTTGCAGGCCTTGGGCCGAGCCGGGCTCCGCCGTCGTGAGACCGGCGCCGAAGATGACCGAACATCCCGAGCCGGGAGGCGTCAGCTGCACCACCCGGTACCCCTCACCGGCCTCCACGTCGGCGTCGAGCCGGAACCCCATGCGCTTCTCGTAGAATTCCTTGGCCCGGTCGACGTCGGAAACCGGCAGCACCACCACTTCAAGTCGCATGTCCATGGTCGTCGCACCTCGTCCTTGACGGTCTGTTGATCGGTGACGGTCTGTTGATCGGTCCGTTGTGTGTCAATCGGTCGGCTGTGTGTGTCAGCGGCCCAGAAAGGCGTTGACCTCCGCGCCGAATTCCGCCGGGTACTGGGAGAGGAATCCGTGCCCCGCGTCCGGGTAGATGCTCAGCTTGGCGTTGGGAATGAGCCGGGCCAGCCGATAGCTGTTCTCCGTCGGGACGACCCGGTCGTTGTCGCCGTTGGCGACGAGCGTCGGCTGCACGATGTGCGCGAGTCTCGCGAGACGGGATTCGTCCGGGACGCTCCAGTCCAGGATCGCGGTGTACAGCGCCTCGCGTGAGGGAATGTCGGTGGGCGATCCGTCGCGGTCCTTCTCGCGCGTGAAGACGCGCCCCAGCCATTCCTCGCCGGCCCGGCGGCTGGTCTCGGTCGACTCGAAGAACAGCGTCAGAAGTTCCTCCGCACCGGGTTCGTCCACGGTGAGGGCGTCCAGGATGTCTTCCTTCCAGACGCCGCACGTGGTGGGGGCGGATCAGCGCGACGCTCTGCGCGACAAAACCGCCCATGGAGTAGCCGAGGAGGTCGTACCGCGTCACCCCCAGGGCGTGGGTGAAGACGACAACATCGTGTGCCATCTCCCGGATCGTGGTGGGCACCGCTCCGGTCGACCCGGCCACGCCTCTGTTGTCGAGAACGATGACCTCGCGCTCCTGGGCGAGCGTGTCGAGGACAATCGGATCCCAGGTGTCCAGATTGCCGCGGTAGTGCTGGAGCAGGAGCAGAGGCAACGCCGCGTTGTCCGTATTGCCGTAGCGGCGATACGCGTACCGCACCCCGTTCCATCCGTCGACACCCTCGTTCGGTGCCGTCAGCAGACCGGCTGTCTCAGACATGCGCTTCTCTCCCGTCCGTCACCGCCCGGCCTCCCCCGAGCCGGCGACCAATGCCATGTGAGCAGAAGGGGCATACCGCCGCATCTTGGGGATACGTACGGATCACCTCATCGCGGACCGGCCCCGCCCGGAGCTTCGCCGATCACGACGCGGGACGCTCCGCCGCCGGCCGCCCGGCGGACAGGGCCGAGTGGACCTGGTCGAGGATCTCGGTGGAGAGCGGGTCCCCGGCCGTCGCCCGCGCGAGCGTCAGCGCGCCGACCATGGCGGCCGGCGAGACGATCGCGCCCCGCCGGGCGTCCCCCTCGCCCTCCCCGGGCGCCGCCTCCAGCCCTTCCAGGGCCGCGAGAGTCCGCTTGATGCCCTCGCTGTACGACTGCCGCGGCGCGCTGTCGGCCGGCAGCCGGGCTTTTAGAACCCGCCGTGGGTCATCCCGAACTGTTGGCGCGGGGCGCGAAGAAGGTCTACGTGGGCGCACGGGACGTGGCATCGGTTGCGACCCCGGGCGTGGTTCCCGTACCCCTGGACGTGACGGTCGCGGAATCCGTCGAGGCCGCGGCCCAGGCCGAACTTCTACGGTGTGATCCGGCTCAGCCAGGCGTTCGCTCCCGTCGTCCACGCCAACGGCGGGGGCGGGATCGTCGACGTCCTCTCGGACCAGTCCTGGTTCGCACGGCCGTTCCCGGCCGCCTACGCCGCGTCGAAGTCCGCCGCGTGGAGCTACACCAACGCGCTGCGCATCGACCTGAGGGAGCAGGCCACCCAGGTGCTGGGCCTCCATGTCGGCTTCCTGGACACGGAATTCGTCGCGGGCCTCGACGTGAAGAAGAGCGACCCCCGGCACATCGCCGGACTGACCCTCGACGGACTCGAAGCCGGCGACGAGGAGGTACTGGCCGACGCGCAGGCCCGGCTCGTCAAGAACACCCTCTCCGCCGCGAAGACCTCCTACCTGGCCCCGGCCGAGATCGCCTGAGCCACCACGCGCGGCCTCCACGCCAAAGCGCCCCCCTGACTCGCGTTTCCGCAGGTCAGGGGGGCGTACATGCTGTGGAGCCTAGGGGAGTCGAACCCCTGACATCTGCCATGCAAAGACAGCGCTCTACCAACTGAGCTAAGGCCCCGCGAACGGGTCGGGTACGACCGAGCAGCAGAGAAGCCCTCGGCCGTCACCGGGGAACAGCGTACCGGTTGTACCCCGGGATCCTCCAAAATAATGGGGGCTCCCCGTCCCCGACCACGCTCCGTAAGATGCCCCACGAGGTTCGCAGCAGCGAAGCTGCCGCGTTTGGGGAAGCGATGGGGAGACGCGCATGGATGCCGCACAGCAGGAATCGACGGCCAGAGCCAGAGAACTCCAACGAAGTTGGTACGGAGAGCCGCTGGGGGCGCTCTTCCGCCGTCTCATCGACGATCTCGGCCTGAACCAGGCCAGGCTCGCCGCCGTTCTCGGCCTGTCGGCCCCGATGCTCTCCCAGCTGATGAGCGGCCAGCGCGCGAAGATCGGCAACCCCGCCGTCGTCCAGCGCGTCCAGTCCCTCCAGGACCTGGCGGCCCAGGTGTGCGACGGCAGCGTCAGCGCCGGGGAGGCCACCGACCGGATGGATGAGATCAAGAAGTCGCAGGGCGGCTCCGTCCTCACCGGCACCGGCCAGACGACCAACTCCTCGGGCGCCCCGACGGTGCGCCGGGTCGTCCGCGAGATCCAGTCGCTGCTGCGGTCGGTCGCGGCGGCCGGCGACATCATCGACGCGGCCGCCGCCCTCGCCCCCACCCAGCCCGAACTGGCAGAGTTCCTCCGGGTGTACGGCGCGGGGCGCACCGCCGAGGCGGTCGCCCACTACGAGGCGCACCAGAACTAGCCGGGGGCCCGGCCGCGGCCAGGGGGCAAGGCGGCCGGGCAGACAGAGACTGGCTGGGCAGACAGAGCGGCCGGGCAGACAGACTGACGGACTCGGCGGACAGAGCGGGCCAGGCAGAGCGGGCCGGGCAGACAGAGCGAGCGGGACGACGGGGAGCGGACGCGGCGCCATGGGTGAGGTCTTCGCGGGGCGGTACGAACTGGTCGACCCGATCGGACGCGGGGGTGCGGGAGCCGTCTGGCGCGCCTGGGACCACCGGCGCCGCCGCTACGTCGCGGCGAAGGTCCTCCAGCAGAGCGACGCGCACGCCCTGCTGCGGTTCGTCAGGGAACAGGCCCTCAGGATCGACCACCCGCACGTCCTCGCCCCGGCCAGCTGGTCCGCGGACGACGACAAGGTGCTGTTCACCATGGATCTGGTGAGCGGCGGGTCATTGGCCCACGTCATAGGGGACTACGGTCCCCTTCCTCCCCAGTTCGTCTGCACCCTCCTCGACCAACTGCTCTCCGGCCTCGCCGCCGTACACGCGGAAGGCGTGGTCCACCGCGACATCAAACCGGCGAACATCCTGATGGAGGCCACCGGAAAGGCACGGCCCCATCTGCGCCTCTCCGATTTCGGCATCGCCATGCGCAAGGGCGAGCCGCGCCTGACCGAGACCGACTACGTGCTGGGGACCCCCGGCTATTTCGCACCCGAGCAGATGATGGGCGCCGAGCCCGATTTCCCCGCCGACCTCTTCGCCGTCGGCCTGGTCGCGCTCTACCTGTTGCAGGGTCAGAAGCCGGACGCCAGGGCCCTGATCGAGTACTTCGCCGCGCACGGCACCCCCGGGGCGCCGCAGGGCATCCCCGAGCCGCTGTGGCAGGTCCTGGCGGGCCTGCTCCAGCCGGACCCGCGGGTGCGGTTCCGTACGGCCACCGGCGCGCGCAAGGCGCTGGCGGAAGCGGTGGAACTGCTCCCGGAACCCGACAGCGACGACGAACCCGTCGAGATCTTCGACCAGATCGGCCCGCTCCCCTCCTCGTTCGGACCCTTGGGCCCGCTCACGGCCCCGCCGCAGGACCCCCCGCCGGACGCCGGGCCGGGCCACGGCTCGATGTCGGAGACCGGCAGCTTCCACCTCCCGCCCCCGCCGGTCCGGCACGAGCACGGGCCGTCGTCCCCCCAGCAGTCATTCCCCCAGCCGCCACAGGCCCAGCAGCAATCCGCCACCCAGCCCCCACAGCCACCACTCCCGTCCATCCCTCCGCTCCAGTCGTACGGGGCGCCGCCGGAGGCGTCCCACGCCCCGACGGTCTCCGTACAGCCGGCCGCCGTACGGCCGTACGAACCAGCCCTCACCGCTCCCTACACCGCTCGCGCCCCGGAGGTTCCCCCTTCTCACAGGCGTCCGGTGGCTCACACACGTCCGGGACCGCCCCCGAAGGTGACGGTCCCGGTGCTGCTGCTCGCGCTGGCGTGCTTCGCCGTGGGCATCTGGGCCCTGACACAGACCTGAGGGGCCCAGCGGGCCTCGGCACGCCCCACACCCGCCCCACCCCACACCCACTCCGGCCTACCGCCCTACCGGGCGATCCGCACCCGCGCCGCGCGCCGCCGCGCGAGCAGCGTCCACGCCGCCAGCCAGAACACCAGCAGCGTGCCCGTCCCGATCCCGGCCGCCGCCACCAGCGCCATCGTGCCGCTGTCCGCCGAGGCCTCCGGCCCGCCCAGCCCGCTGGACGCCTCGTCCAACTTCCCCTCGTCCACGGTGAAGTCGCCCGCGGGGCCCGCGTACCCCGGCCCGCTCTTCGCCGTGCCCTCGATGTTCACCCGCAGTGTCAGCCCGTACGCCTTCGTGCCGAACGTCCTGCCGACCTCGGGGTTGAGGCTGACGCGCAGGTAGTACCAGCCCGCGAACCGCATCTCCTTGTCGCCGGTGCGCGAGCCGAAGCGGTTCTCGTACGCGACCGGCGGCAGCGGGTCGAGCGCGGTCGTCTTCTGCCTGCCGTCGTACGACACCGAGCCGGAGCTGCCGACGAGCCCGCGCGCCGGGTTGTACAAGGACATCGCCAGCGCGCCGCTCACAAAACCCTGCCCGGGGGAGCTGCCCAGGTCGGCGCTGACGAACAGCTGCTGCCCCCAGTCGACCGGCACCCGGAAGAAGAGGGAGGCGCCGGGCTCGATCTTCGCCGTCCACTCGCCGCGGGTCAGCCCCTTGGCGTCGTAGAAGCCCGCGCCGCCCGCCCGCGCCCTCGGCCCTTCGGCGGCGGGTACGGGGGAGGCACTGGGCCACACGGACGGCGCCGTGGTGGGACCTCCGGGCGCCGTGACCGCGGGCTCCTGGACATGGCGGATCTCCAGGTCCCACGGGGTGGCGGTGGAGCCGTCGTCGCTGACGCGCTCCACGACGACGAAGTAGGGACCGGCCTCCTGGCAGGAGTACGCGCCCTTCTCGATCATCCGGTAGGCGTAGGCGGCGAGCGGCCGGGGGAACTGCGCCGCCGCGCCGAACCGCGCGTCGTTGGAGCTGCAATCGTTGCCCTGGCGGTTCTGCAACGACACCTTGATCTTGTCCCCGTAGGCGACCTTGGCGGTGGCGGGCGGCACGGCCACGGCGGAGACGTACGCGTTGGTCGTCGCGTCCAGGTCCACGCGGTAGGTGAGCCGGTCGCCGGGCCCTATGGAGTCCCGGTAGGTGGCCCCGGCGTCGAGGGGCCGCGCGTCGCTGGTCGTGGCGGCGCCGGTGACGGGCCGGGCGCCGGGCTGGAAGGCGTACGGAGCGGGCGCCCCGGCTCCCGAGGCCACCCCGGGCACCGCCACCAGGGCGAACAAACCCGCGCACGCCACGCCCCACACCGCCGCGACCGCCGGCCCCCTACGGCCCCACCACTGCACGCTTCCCCCCTCACCCGCACCCGCACCCGCGTCCGCACCCACACCCGCACACCCACACACACCCACACACGAAGCGGGTCCATCCTGCCCCGCACCCCTCACCGCTGTCCGCCCGGCCGCCCGAATCGCCGGCCGAGGGCCGCTTTGCCAAGGCAACCGGACAGCACGAAGCCCCGGCCGCTCGGCGACCGGGGCTCGCATTCAGGACTGCTGCGTCTCACACACCCGAACCTGCGGGCACGGAGTCGGTCGCCTCCGTCCACAGATCCTGCTCGGCGCGGTCCGCCTGGATCTGGCGGTACACGAGGAGCCCGCCGATGGCAGCCAGTGCAACCAAGAGAAGCTTCTTCACCGCGCGACCTCGTCTTTCCTTGACGTAGGGGACTTCTGGCGCCCGACTATACACACCGACCGATACCGATCGGTGACCTCCCCACACGCCAACTCCCCCCTACTGAACGACGAACAACCCCACCCAAAAGTGCCCCACCGCGCCCAGCCGATTGGTGCCTCCTCTCGGACACCGAGGCCCTACAAGCGGCGTTTTCGTGCATCGCCGAGTGCGCAATACGATCCGCGCATGATCCGCGCAGTGGTCTTCGACATCGGCGAGACGCTCGTCCGCGACGATCGGTACTGGGGATCGTGGGCGGACTGGCTGGGCGCGTCCAGACACACGGTCTCGGCCGTCGTCGGCGCCGTCGTCGCCCAGGGCCGGGACAACGCCGACGCGCTACGCCTCATTCGGCCAGGTATCGACGTGGCGAGCGAGTACGCAGCCCGCGAGGCCGCCGGGTACGGCGAGGTCCTCGACGAGACAGACCTGTACCCGGACGTTCGTCCGGCCCTCGCCGGTCTCCGCCGGGCAGGGGTACGCGTCGTGATCGCCGGTAACCAGACGACCCGGGTCGGCGAGCTGCTGCGTGGCCTCGATCTGCCGGCTGACCTGATCGCTACGTCGGGCGACTGGGGATGCGCCAAGCCCGATCAGGATTTCTTCACCCGCGTGCTCGCGGCCTCCGGCACAATCGCCGACCAGACGCTTTACGTCGGCGATCACCCGGCGAACGATGTCTTCCCCGCCGCGGCAGCGGGACTCCGCGTAGCCCACCTCCGCCGTGGTCCCTGGGGCCGGCTCTGGGCCGACGACCCGGACGTGGTGGCGGCCGCCGACTGGCGGGTGAACGGGCTGGAGGAACTGATCGACGTCGTCACCGGCTGACCCCCCACCCGCGCCGCCGTTCGCCTGACGGCGAATCACTGCCGGCGCTTCGCCGCCCCACAAGGCTGGTTGAGCGCACGGCGCAGCACCGTGGTCGCGTCGACTCCCGGCCAGCGGAGAGGGATCTCCTCCATGGCGCGCGCGATGAGGACGTCCAGCGCCGCCGGTGCCGCGCTGTGCACGGCCTCGCGGAGGTAGTCGTCCAGGTCGTTGACATCGCCCGGAAGGTCGAGCGGACAGGCGAGGGGAATCCCGTCGGTTCGGTATCGCCCCGCGGGAATGCCGACCTTCTCCGGGTGGACGCAGACAGGAATGCCGTCGGCCGTATACCGGTGTCCGTCGGCCGGGTCGAAGGGGAAGTCCCGGGACGGCCGTTCGGCGACGTCGAACTCCCCGAGCGGCAGGACGCGACCGGGGCAGATGCCGCACGCCCGCTGTCCGTCGCCGACGACGAAGGGCTGAGCCATGGAACGACCCCCTAGTCCGCCTGGGGACCACGGCTTGTCTGAAGCGAAGCCCACATCAACCGTCGACGCGCATGAGCGGTCGGCCAGAACCGCCGTCAGGGTTTGCGGCCCCACGCCTGCACAAGAAGGCTTTCGCGGACCGTGGTACGAGGCTGCTCAAGGTGCTCGTGGAGCGCGCCGGTCAGGGAGTCGAGTTCCCCGGACGTGAGCGGGGTGTGCTCCAGGAGGCGGTCGCGGAAGAGCCGGGCGAAGGACAGGAGCAGGGTCTGGTAACGGTCACCCGGCCGCCAGTAGTAGGCGTGGGCGGTGGCCCGTACATCCGTAAGACCCGCTTCACTCAATAGGCCGGGCAGCCGCGCGCCGATGTGGACGTCCCCTCCGAAGACCTCGGTGAGCAGGGCTTTGAGGCGGCTCCACGCGGGGTGGGGCGGGTCGCACTGCCAGGTCGCCCAGTCGAACTCCTGGACGGCGACCCACCCCCCGGGCCGGACGGCGGCAGCCATCGAGCCGAGGATCCGGCGCGGATGCGTCGTGTTGATCAGCAGCAGCCGGCAGTGGGCCAGGTCGTACACCGCCTCGGCGGCCGGCGCGGGCGCCAGCGCCTCGTGGCGGACGTCCACGTTGTCGAGGCCGAGTTCGGCGACGGACTCCCGGGCCCAGCCGATCATCCGGTGATCGGTGTCGAGGCCGGTGACCGACCCCGCGGGGCCGACTCGTTCGCTGAGGAGGTCGAGGACGCCCAGCGGGCCGCACCCCAGATCGAGCGCCTTCGCCTGCGGGGGCAGGGGGATCGTGTCCAGGAGGGCGGCCGCGGCCGGCCGCAGAAGCTCGCACTGCGCGAGGAGACGTTCCTGCTCGGCACCCGAGGACCCGAGCCGGTAGTCGACCACCTCGACCACCTCGACCAGCTCAGCCACCCCGACACCCTCGGCCACCGCCGAAGATCCCACTTCTCGTACGGGGGTCGTCGGCGCCTGGCTCACGTGTCCTCGATTCGGCTCGCACGGCCACCACGGCAAGGAAACACGCGGTGACCAGAATGTCACGAGAAGTAGTATCCCGCCGCCGGAGGCCCTGGCAAACCCACCCCCGGGAACCACCTCGAACACCCTTCTGACGTACGGCACTTTCGAGTGAGCGCCGGTCGGACCACCGGACATCCCTCACGGCCCCGCCCACCCCGCTCCACCACAGAGACCACCGCTGACCAGCGAAGACCGCCTCAGCCGACCCACCACAGATCGTCGCGGCAGCGCACGACACACCCACCTCTACCGCCGCAAAACGTCTAACCTGTCACAGGCGCCACAACGGGTGAATTGCAGGATCGTTGCTGCTCCCCCTTTGGTGCCGATGTACGGCTGTCGACCAGACCGAGGATGTCGTGTCCCCCCATACTCTTCAGCCTGGACCGGAGCACGCGCTGCGCGGCCTGGATCCTGCCGCGATGGCCTTCTCCTCCGCCGCCACGCGGATGCTCCTGACCAGCGAGGGCCTGACCACCCCCCTCCTCCAGGCGCTCGTACGCGGCCCCCTGCGCGCCCGCGCCCGCGACGTACGGACCATCAGCCCGGCCGCCCTCCCCCCCGACATCCGCGCCGCCCTCCGCCCGAACGGCACCGACCACTGCCTGCTCCGCCGGGCCCGCCTGCTGACAGTCACCGGCCGGCCCGTGTCGGACAACATGGTCGCGGCCCTCACCGGAGTGGACCCCCGAGTGGACCGAGCCGTCGCCGACCCCTCCCAACCGGTGGGATTCGCCCTCGCCGAAGCGGGCGTGACCCTGCGCCGGCGCATCGTCCACGTAGGCCGGGCCACCTGGCCGGACGGCACCACCTGCGCGGTCAAGACGTACACCCTCGACACCAAGGAGCGCCCGCTCCTCTGCATCCAGGAACTGTTCAACCCCTACATCGTCGAAGCAGCCGTACACACAGAGACCCAGCCGGGCTGAAACCCTCCGGCCGCCCCACGAAACGCGCCCCCGTGAGAGACGTCACAGCGCGGCCGGTCCGGCACACCACCGGCCTTGCCTGCCCGCCCAGTTGAAGGCGCCTCCCCAAGGGCGCGTTCCCAAAGGCGCACCCCCGAAGGCACGTCCGAAAGCCGTTCAGGGGATTGGATACTTCGAGCCACACCACTTTCGCCGCGTGACTTCTCACGGATCTCCGGGGAGAACCCCCGTCCCGTGAAGTCACCGCAGACGCCAAAGACCCCTAGGCATCAATGCCTAGGGGTCTTCACGCGGGTGGGGCTAACAGGATTTGAACCTGTGGCCTCATCCTTATCAGGGATGCGCTCTAACCAACTGAGCTATAGCCCCGCGCTGCCCCCAAAGATTAGCGCACTCCGGGGCCAGCCCCAAAATCGATACCCGCTGCTCACTCGTCCTCGGCGAGCGTGAGCTCCACGCCGCCCACGAAGCCCGCCGACAGGTTGTAGATGAAGGCGCCGAGCGTCGACAGCGCGGTGGCCAGGACCACGTCGATCACCGCGATGACCGACGTGAAGAGGAGCACCCGCGGCAGCGACAGGAAGGACTGGAGGTCGAAGCCGTTGGACTCGTTGGAGCCCGTGGCCTCGCTGATCGTGCCGCCGACCGTCGAGAAGACGCCCATGGCGTCCATGACCATCCACAGCACCGCCGCCGCGACGACCGTGCACACGCCCAGCGCGATGGAGAGCAGGAAGCTGACCTTCATCACCGACCACGGATCGGCCTTCGCCACCCGCAGTCGCGCCTTGCGTGTACGAGGGGTCGTACGCGCCCCTGTCCTCGGCAGACGCACCGCCGAGGCGGGCGCCCCGGCGACACCGCCGGCCCCGGCAGCGGCGCCCGTGAAGCCGTGCTGCCCGCCCTGCGTCCCGCCGGTCCCGCCGACGTGGGTCCCGCCGCCCGGCGAGGGATACGCCTGTGGCGGGTGATAAGGCTGCGCGGCCGGCTTCGGCTGCTCAGCGCCGTACGTATCGAACGGGGGCTGCTGCCCCCGGGTGTCCGTCACCCCAACCCCCTGGGAGTCCGTGGCAGGGCCACGAGCACCGTTCCCTCCGGAAGCGGCCGATCCGGCGCCCGTGGCTCCACTCACGCTTTACTCCTCGTGCTCCCCTGCCGAGGGCTGAGTGCCCTCGGCGACCTCGGCCGTACCGGCCACCTCGCCCGTACCGGCCTCTGCCGTGCCCGCCTCGTCGGCCGCCGGGTCAACCACCCCGTCGACCTCCTCGGCCTCACGGCCCGCCTCGGCATTGCGGGCGACGCCGACGACGGCGTCCCGCTTGCCGAGATTGATCAGTTGAACGCCCATGGTGTCACGGCCGGTCTCCCTGACTTCGTTGACTCGCGTGCGAATCACACCGCCGCCCAGGGTGATGGCAAGGATCTCATCCGTCTCCTCGACCACCAACGCGCCCACCAGAGAACCGCGGTCCTCCACAATCTTCGCAGCCTTGATGCCGAGCCCACCACGTCCTTGGACGCGATACTCACCCACCGCGGTTCGCTTCGCGTACCCACCATCTGTGGCGGTGAAGACGAACGTACCCGGCCTGACGACATTCATCGACAGCAGTTCGTCGCCTTCGCGGAAGCTCATCCCCTTAACTCCCGATGTGGCGCGCCCCATCGGACGCAACGCCTCGTCGGTCGCCGTGAACCGGATCGACTGCGCCTTCCTGCTGATGAGCAGCAGATCGTCCTCCGCCGACACCAGCTCCGCGCCGATCAGCTCGTCGTCCGCGCCCGACTCCGTCTCCCGGAGGTTGATCGCGATGACACCGCCCGACCTCGGCGAGTCGTAGTCCTTGAGCGGGGTCTTCTTCACCAGACCGCCCTTGGTCGCCAGGACCAGGTACGGCACCGCGTCGTAGTCGCGGATCGCCAGGATCTCGGCGATCTGCTCGTCCGGCTGGAACGCCAGCAGGTTGGCCACGTGCTGCCCGCGCGCGTCCCGCCCGGCGTCCGGCAGCTCGTACGCCTTCGCCCGGTACACCCGGCCCTTGTTGGTGAAGAACAGCAGCCAGTGGTGCGTCGTCGACACGAAGAAGTGGTCGACGATGTCGTCTTCCTTGAGCTTCGTCCCGCGCACGCCCTTGCCGC